>DAHUXL010000102.1 GCA_027307195.1 Rhodanobacter sp.
AGGATGGTGACCACCACCTTGTCGCAATAGCCGGCCAGCGCCTCGTCGATCGCGTTGTCAACGACCTCAAACACCATGTGGTGCAAACCAGTGCCGTCATCGGTATCGCCGATATACATGCCGGGGCGCTTGCGCACTGCTTCCAGGCCTTTCAGCACCTTGATGTTGCTTGAGTCGTAGTGCGATTCGTTCATGGATTCGTTCATGCGTTGACCGTTTCCTGGCGCCAGCGACCCCGCCCGACACGGCGCCGTGAAAGGCCGGACAAGGGTTATGCAATCTTTCGGTGATGCAACCTTTCGATTATAGCAGGCGCGTCAGCTGACCTTGTTCCACGTGGAACACCCGGGAAGGGAGCGACTGCAGAGCCTGCGGCAGTTCGGTACCGGTCAGCAGGATCTGGGCGTCTGCCGAGGTCAGTTGCGCCACCACGGCAGCCTGATGGGCCTGATCCAGCTCGGAGGCAAGGTCGTCCAGGCATACGATTGGCCATTCGCCTCGATGCTCGGCATACAACTCGGCCTGCGCCAGCATGCAGGCCAGTGCGGTGAGTTTTTCCTGGCCGCGAGAAAGATGCTCGCGCAAAGGTGCCTGTTCGAACGCGATCGACCAGTCGGCGCGATGAACACCCAAAGTGGTGTGCCCTCGAGCCAAGTCCCTGCCCCGTTGCTCTCGCAACTGTTCGGCCAGATCCTGCTCTTCGGACCAGCCTCGGCGATAACGCAGATCCGGCGCACCCAGTTCCGGCAGCACGCCGGCCATGCTGGTCAGCAGCTTTGGACGCAAGAGATCCAGGTAAGCACGGCGTTGCCGGTCGATGTGGTGAGCGGATTGCGCCAGTTCCGTTTCCCACGGCGCAAACAGGGCATCCGTCGCCGGCGATGCCGTGCGCAACAAGCTGTTGCGTTGCTTCAGCGCACGTTGATAGCGACGCCAACTCGACAGGAAATCGTGTTCCACGTGAAACACACCCCAATCGAGATAACGCCGACGCTCCTCGGCGCCACCGGCGATCAGCGCGTGTGAACCTGGTTCGAAGCAAACCACTGCGCATTCACGCACCAATTGTCCGATCGCCACGTTCGCTCCATCCACTTTTGCTTCCCAGCGAGCGCCTTCCCGCCCTAGGCCCAACCGGCATACGCGATCATCGACGTGGCGCAGTTCGGCAAATACCGACAGTTGCGGTGCACCCCGCTGCAAAAGCGCCTCTTTCGCCCCGCTGCGAAACGAGCGCGCATGCGACAACAGGAAGATGGCTTCCAGCACGCTGGTCTTGCCTGCGCCATTGGCGCCCACGAAGACATTGATACCGGGATCCAGCACGATGCCAACGTCCGTAAAGCAACGCAGACCGCGCATGCGCAGCTGCTCCAGCTTCATCCGGCAGGCGCCCACAAAAAGGAACGCCGGAGTCCCTGATGGGAACTCCGGCGTTGCCAGCTGTTGCCGTACATGGACAAGACCATGCGGTAAGCGTCAGAGCCGCAGCGGCATGATCACATGGCGAGCATGCTCGTTGTCGTGCTCCTGCACCAGGCAGCTGGACTGGGCATCGCGCAGGCTGAGTCGCGCCTTGTCACCACGCAACGCGGCCAAGGCGTCGAGCAGGTAACCCACGTTGAAGCCCACCGCCAGATCCGATACGTGTGTTTCCGCCTCGACTTCCTCCACCGCTTCTTCCTGCTCCGGGTTATGCGCCACGATGCGCAGCTTGCCCGGCGACAGCTCCAGCCGCACGCCGCGGTATTTCTCGTTCGACAGGATCGCCGCGCGTTGCAGCGCCCCACGCAACACTTCGCGGTCCAGCGTGGCGGTCTTGTCCGCGCCCAGCGGAATCACGGCCTCGTAATCCGGGAAACGGCCATCGATCAGTTTGGAGGTGAACACCACATCACCGCGGCGCACGCGCAGGTGGTTGCGACCGAACTCCAGTTCGACCTGCCCGTCGCCAGTTTCCAGCAAGCCGACCAGCTCGTTGACGCCCTTGCGCGGAATGATGATCTGCCGACGCGTACTCACCGAGCTCTGCAGCTCGGTCTCCTTCATCGCCAGACGATGGCCATCGGTGGCCACGCAGCGCAGCGTGTGTTCCTGCAGATCCAGCAGCATGCCGTTCAAGTAGTAGCGCACGTCCTGATTCGCCATCGCGAACGACGTGCGCTCCATCAGGTCGCGCAGGACTTCTTCGGGCAGGCTGACCTTTTCCACCAGTTCGATCTCGTCGACGGTGGGAAACTCACTGGCCGGCAGCGTGGTGAGCGTGAAGCGGCTGCGGCCCGCGTTCAGTGCCACGCGGTCGCCATTGAGCTTGAGATCAATCCGCGCGCCATCGGGCAGCGCACGCACGATGTCGAACAGCTTGCGTGCCGGAATGGTGATTTCACCGTCAGCCAGTTTTTCCGCAGTGGCCGTGGCCACCATCTCCACTTCCAGGTCGGTGCCAGTGAGCGAGAGTTTGCCGTCAGCCACCTTGACCAGCAGGTTGGCCAGTACAGGCAGTGTCTGGCGACGTTCGACCACGCCAACCACCTGCTGTAACGGCTTGAGCAGAGCTTCTCGTTGGATGCTGAATTGCATGGCTTTGCTTCCCCTATACCTGCTGTTCTGTCTTTAAAAGAAGTTTAGTGGTTGTTGTAGGCGCTGTGGACAACTTTTATCTCTCGATTATTTCTTAAAAATCAAAAACTTGAAACTTTTTTTGGCTGTGCTTGCAGAGGCTGATTGGCTGGGGGCTATTTGTGGATAACTTCAGACGCCGATCCATCCACCCATTATCCACAGCTTGGCCCAGTGCTTATCCATAATTTTTTGCGCACGATCGTGGTCCTGACCCTTAGCCGGTCAGTGTGCGTATCAATTGTTCCCAGTCCTGGCGCATCCGCGCGTCAGTTTCGACAAACTTCCGGATCGTCTTGCAGGCATGCATCACCGTGGTGTGGTCGCGCCCGCCAAACGCCTCGCCGATTTCCGGCAGGCTGTGCTCGGTGAGTTCCTTCGACAGCGTCATCGCGATCTGGCGTGGACGCGCCAGCGAACGTACACGGCGCTTGGACAGCAGATCCTGCAGTCGCACGTTGAAGTACTCGGCGGTGATCTTCTGGATGTTCGGAATGGTGATCGCCTGGGCATGCGTGGCCAACAGGTCGCGCAGGGTTTCCTCGGCGAAATCGGTGGTGATCGGCTTGCCGTAGAAGTTCGCGCGGGCCGCCAGCGTGTTCAAGGCGCCTTCGAGGTCACGCACGTTGGAACGGATGCGCTTGGCCAGCAGCATCGCCACGTTCTCGTCGACCGCCACGCCCTTTTCGTGCGCCTTGGCCAGCAGGATCGCTGCCCGCGTTTCGAAATCCGGTGGCTCGATCGCCACCGACAGTCCCCAGCCCAGGCGCGACTTCAGCCGCGGCTCAAGCTTGTCCACTTCCTTCGGGTAGCGGTCGCAGGTCAGGATGATCTGTTGCTTGGATTCAAACAGGGCATTGAAAGTATGGAAGAATTCTTCCTGCGTCGTGTCCTTGCCGGCGAAGAACTGGATGTCGTCGATCAGCAGCGCATCGACCGAGCGGAAGCGCTGCTTGAACTGGTCCATGCTCTTGGCGCGCAACGCCTCGATCATCGAGCCAACGAACTGCTCCGAGCGCAGGTACATCACCTTGAAATTCGGGTTGCGCTCGCGCATCAGGTTGCCGGCGGCGTGCATCAGATGGGTCTTGCCCAGTCCGGTGCCTCCGTACAGCAGCAACGGGTTGTAGGCGCGCCCCGGGTTCGTCGCCACTTGCATGGCGGCGGCCTTGCCGAGCTGGTTCGACTTACCCTCGACGAAGGTCTCGAAGGTGTAGTGCGGGTCGAGGTTGTGATGGAAGGTCACTGCCGCCGGTGCGGCTGCTGCGGCTTTCGGCGCGGCCGCCGGCTTGGGCACGGCCGCTGGCCGGGTCGAATTGGAGCCAACCTCCAGCCGCACCGGCCACGCTTTCCCGATCAACAGCAACAACACCGCCTCGATCCGCGGCAGATAACGCTCGCGCACGGTATCCAGGGTGTAGGAATTGGGTGCAAACAGCTGCAGGCCGTCGGCATCGTCGCGCGCCTGCAACGGCATCAGCCAGGTATGCAGGTCTTCGGCGCTCAAATCGCCTTCGAGGCGCTCAAGGCAGCGCCGCCACAGATCACTCATGAATAATTTCAGCCACAGCTTTGGAGCGCTTGCGCGCGTGGAATGGGCTAGTCTAGCAGCAGCCTCCGCGCCATCGCCGTGCACATATCCACATGTGTATCCACAGGCTGGTGTCAAGCACCGTTTGACAGCAGCGGCGAATACCCGACATACTTTCCAACCTTTTTATCCACATTCCCTTCGGAGTAAGCCATGAAGCGGACCTTCCAGCCCAGCAAGCTCAAGCGCGCTCGCACGCACGGTTTCCGTGCCCGTATGGCCACCGCCGACGGTCGCAAGATCCTCAATGCCCGTCGCGCCAAGGGCCGCAAGCGCCTGATCCCGTAATCGGTACGAGCGTCATGTCCAGCGCCGGGCTGCCGCGCGATGCGCGGCTACGTCGGCCAGGTGACTTTGCCGCCTTGCGGACAAGCAGCGGACGCGCAGGCGGCCGCTGTTTTCATATGCGTTATCGCGACAATGAGCTGGGTCATGCCCGGCTCGGGCTGGCTATTTCCAAGCGCGTTTCCAAGCGCGCGGTCGAGCGCAACCGGATCAAGCGGCTGCTGCGCGAATCGTTCCGCCGCGTGCGGCATCAGCTGCCCGCCGTGGACCTGATGGTGATGGCACGCGAACAGGCGGCAGGCGTGCCTGGTTCGCAATTGCTGGTCGAGATCGACGGGCTGTGGAAAAAGCTGCTGGCAAACCGGCCCGGGCCGTCCGCACCATTGAAGCGGGCGGACGACACCACCACAATCGTGCGTTGACCCTTTCTTTTCTCTGTCTCCGCGGCGTTCAAAGTGTCGTGGCGTTACCTGGATCTGCTACGCGATGAATCAAACGCGCACCTTCCTCATGTTCGCCCTGCTGGCCGTGGCTTACCTGCTGTTCATGGCTTGGGAGAAGGACTACGCGCCGCCGCCGCCGGTTACGGCAGCCAGCGCCTCCAGCGCGGCGACTCCGTCAGCCGATGGCAGCGTGCCGGGAGCGATCCCGGCCACGGCGACGCCGACCGCAGCATCCGGTACGGCCGCAGCGATCGCTACCGATGTCGCGCATGCCGGGCAGACGCCGTCGCAGCTGATCACCATCAACACCGATGTGCTGCGCCTGAGCGTGGACACGCGCGGCGGCAGCGTGGTGCATGCGGACCTGCTGGCGTATCCCGCCGCGCCGCGCACGCACAAGGCGCCGAATCCGCCGCCGACCGTGTTGCTGGCCGATGACGAAGCGCATTATTTCGTGGCCCAGAGTGGCCTGGTCAGCAGCAGCGATACCGCGCCGCAGGATCAGCCGAATCATCAGGCGCTGTTCCAGAGTGCACAGACTGCCTACACGATGGCCGATGGCCAGAACGAGCTGAATGTCGACCTCACCTGGCAGGATGCCGCCGGCCTCAAGGTCACCAAGACCTACAGCTTCAAGCGCGGCAGCTACGTGATCGGCATGAGCCAGCGCATCGACAACGGCGCAACGCAGGCGTGGCAGGGCAATGCCTACCAGCAGCTGCTGCGGGTCGAGCCGCCGCATACCGGCAACTGGCTGACCAATATGTCCAACCCGGAGTCGCGCAGCTTCCAGGGTGCTGCGTGGTACACCGGCGAGAAGTTCCAGAAGCTGTTGTTCAAGGATTTCAAGGAACCGAAGGATAGGCTCGACAGCCAGATCAAGGGTGGCTGGGCAGCGATGCTGCGGCTGTACTTCTTCGCCGCGTGGATTCCACCGGCCGACCAGACCGACCACTACGTCACCGAGACGATCAACCCGGACAGTGCGCAGCCGCGCTACCTGATCCGTGCAGTCGGCCCCGCGCTGAGCGTGGCGCCGGGCCAGAGCCTCACCAGCCAGACGCGCCTGTATCTCGGTCCGAATGTGCAGGGCACGCTGGATGCGGTTGCACCGGGGCTGGATCTGACCATCGATTACGGCATGTTCAAGCTGATCGCCGTGCCGATGCACGCGGTGCTGTCCTTCCTGGATGGAATCGCCCATAACTGGGGCCTGTCGATCATCCTGCTGGTACTGCTGATCAAGGGCGCGACCTGGAAGTTGACGGCGGTGCAATACAAGTCCAGCGCGAAGATGCGCAAGCTGGCGCCGCGGATCCAGGCGCTGAAGGAGCGCTACGGCGACGACAAGGTCAAGATGCAGCAGGCCACCATGGAGCTGTACAAGAAGGAGAAGGTCAACCCGATGGGCGGCTGCCTGCCGGTGTTGATCACCATGCCGGTGTTCTATGGCCTGTATTACGTACTGACTTACAGCCTGGAGCTGCGCCACGCCGCGTTCATGTGGATTCCCGACCTGAGCGCGCCCGATCCGTTCTACATCCTGCCGATCATTTACGCGGCCGTGATGCTGGGCACGCAGTGGCTCAACCCGGTTGCCGCGGGCATGGATCCGGCACAGGCGAAGATGATGAAGGTCATGCCGCTGCTGTTCACGGTAATGTTCGCGTTCTTTCCTGCCGGCCTGTGTCTGTACTACGCGGTCAACGGTCTGGTTGGTCTGGGCCAGCAATGGTGGGTCACCCATCACGTCGATCGCGAGGAAGTGGTCAAGGCCGCCTGAGCCCGACCCACCCCCGGATGCATCTCAGTCAGCCGCGATCGGGCAACCGTCGCGGCTGACTTCGTTTAGAGTCCTTACGTCATGACCGAGCACACCACCGACACGATCGCCGCCATCGCCAGTGCGCCCGGTGCAGCGGGCGTCGGCGTGGTGCGGGTGTCCGGGCCAGCCGTGCCGGTGATTGCGCAGACTCTGCTCGGTCGTGCCGCGCAGCCGCGGCACGCCCACTTCGCCGCATTTCGCGATGCCGCCGGTGAGCTGATCGATCGCGGCCTGCTGCTGCATTTCCCGGCGCCCGCTTCGTATACCGGCGAACACGTGCTGGAACTGCAGTGCCACGGCAGCGCTGTGCTGCTCGACCTGCTGTTGCGCCGCGTCTGCGAACTCGGTGCGCGACTGGCGCGACCCGGCGAGTTCACCGAACGCGCCTTCCTCAACGGCAAGCTGGATCTGGCCCAGGCCGAAGCCGTCGCCGACCTGATCGCTGCACGCTCGCAGGCGGGTGCACGCGCCGCGCTGCAGTCGATGGAAGGCGTGTTCTCGCGCAAGGTCGAGGACTTGCTGCAATCGCTGATCGCACTGCGTGTGCAGATCGAGGCAGCGATCGACTTTCCCGAAGAGGAAATCGACTTCCTCGCCGATCCAGCGATCGGCCAGCAACTGCAAGTCGTGCGCAGCGAACTGGCCGACCTGTTGCGCGAAGCGCAACGCGGCTTGCGCCTCAACGACGGCTTGCGCGTGGCGATCATCGGTCGCCCCAACGCGGGCAAGTCGAGTCTGCTCAACGCGCTGGCCGGCAGCGACCGCGCCATCGTCAACGCTGCCGCCGGCACCACTCGCGACGTATTGCGCGAAAGCCTCAGCCTCGACGGCATCGCCCTGGAACTGGCCGACACCGCCGGCTTGCGCGAGACCGACGACGAAGTCGAACGCGAAGGCGTGCGCCGTGCCCACGGTGAACTGCAGCGTGCCGATGTGGCCTTGCTGGTCACCGACAGCGAGCACGCGCAAGCCGATCTCGCGCTGTTCGACAACCTGCCGAAACATGTCGAGCGGCTGTTGCTGATCAACAAGATCGATCTCGACGAGATCGCTCCGCACAGCGAACGTCGCGATGATGTCCGCTGGCTGTGGGCGTCTGCCAAAACCGGCAGCGGCCTCGACGCGCTGCGCCATGAACTCAAGCAACTGGCCGGTGCCGGCAGTGGCGAAGGCGCCTTCAGCGCGCGTCGCCGACATGTGCTGGCACTGCAGCAAGTCACCGTGCATCTCGATCAGGCCGCCCATGCGCTGGTTGCCAACCGCGCTGGCGAACTCGCCGCCGAGGAACTGCGCCAAGCCCAGCATGCGCTCGGTGAAATTACCGGCAGCTATACCAGCGACGATCTGCTGGGGGCGATCTTCGGCTCGTTCTGCATCGGCAAGTGATCAGCCGGGTTGCTGCACCAGTAGCGCCTCGACCTCATGCAAGGTCGGCATGCCAGCTTGCGCACCGAGCTTGCCCACCGACAACGCGGCCGCCGCGCAGGCCTTGCGCACGGCGACAGGCAGGCCTTCGCGCAGGAAGACTGCCAACGCTGCGTTGAAGGTATCGCCGGCGCCGGTACTGTCGACCACCGTGACGTCGAAGCCGCGTTGATGGATCGGTTCGCCCTGCTCGCGATGCCATGCACCCTCGTCGCCGCGAGTGAGTACGACAGGGCATGGCGCGCGTTGCATCAGCGCGTGGAAATCTTCGGCCGGATCGGCGCCCAACAAGATCGCCAGCTCATGCTGGTTCGGCGTGACGTAGCGGGCGAGCCGAAGCCACTCGATAGGCAGCTTCTGTGCCGGCGCCGGATTGAGGATCACCGGCACGCCGAATCGATGGCCGAGGCGCAGAGTGGCTTCGACGGTCTCCAGCGGGATCTCCATCTGCACCAGCACCGCGTCGGCACGAGCGATCAGCGCCCGCGCCCGTTCGACCTGCGCCGGCGCGACGCGCGCGTTCGCGGCGGGCACCACGATGATCTGGTTCTCGCCGCCGGCGACGGTGATCGAGGCGGTGCCGCTGGCGCAATCGTCGAGCTGGAGGGTGTGGCTGAGGTCGATGTTCTCGGCGGCCAGGCCCTGGCGCAGTTGCCGGCCGAACGCGTCATCGCCGGTGGCGCCGACCAGCGCCACCTCGGCGCCGAGCCGAGCCGCGGCCACCGCCTGATTCGCGCCCTTGCCGCCGGGCACGGTCAGAAAGCGTTCGCCGAGGATGGTCTCGCCGGGACCGACGAAACGCGGCGCCTGAGTGACCAGATCCATGTTGATGCTGCCGACGACGACGATGCGTGTCATGGGTTGTTCCCTGCCGTGACGCGCTGGCTTCACTGTGGACGTGTGAGCTTAACCGCTGGCGGGGCGAGCTGAAATCGTCGGCTGGGCAAAGAGCTCCCTCCCCTGCGTTGCAGGGAGGGAGCAGATCAAGGCTGTCAGGGAGATGGGACGCGGCCGATGCCGCTGTCGCTGTCACCGGGCAGCAGCGCTGGCGCAGCACCGGCCACGGCCAGCAGCGACTGCGCGTAGCTGTCCTCGATGCTGACGGTGGATACCTCGTCCCACGAGAAGAACGAGGCTTCACGCATCCACTCCGCGTCGGGGCTGAGTTCCTGCATGTTGAAGCCGTCTTCCTCGACGCTGACCAGCCGACCGATGTAGCAGACTTCGGCTTCATCCTCGCTGTCCACATGCACGCCGATCACCGGTGCCTGCGCGCCGGCGGCCTGGATCACTTCGCGGATGTTGTCCAGCGGAAAGCCGCGTGGCGGGCGCGGCAGGATGTGCTTCAGCGCCAGCGCCTTCTCGAAGAACACGTGGTGCTTGTCCGGCGATTCCAGTTCGGAGATGTCGCGATGGCGCATCACGTACATGCCGTCGTAGGTGATGCCGTCGCCGACTACCCAGAGCAGGAAGAACTCGCGCCCGACACCGCCCACGTAACCGCAGAAGCTGCCGTGCTCGAGATCCTCGCGCCACAGCCGCACCAGCGTCTGCTGCTGCTGCGCTTCACGCAGCTGGGCGCGCTGGCCGGTATTTTTCAGTTCGATGATGTTGCTCACGGCGTCCATTTTAACAGATCGGGGTAATCGGCTTGTTAGCGCCTGGAAGTTAGAGGATGTAGCGGCTGAGATCTTCGTTCTGGACCAGGCTGCCAAGCGCTTTGTCGACATGTTCGGCGTCGATCCTGTAGCTTTCGCCGGACTTGTCCGCGGCCTCGTAGGAAATCTTTTCCAGCAGGCGCTCCATCACGGTATGCAGCCTGCGGGCGCCGATGTTCTCGGTGCGCTCGTTGACCTGGAATGCCACTTCGGCCAACCGGTCGATACCACTGTCGACAAACTCCAGGCCGACGCCTTCGGTGGCCAGCAGCGCGGTGTACTGCTTGGTCAGTGCGTTGTGCGGCTCGCGCAGGATGCGCTTGAAGTCGTCCACGCTCAGCGCGGACAGCTCGACCCGGATCGGCAGGCGGCCCTGCAGTTCGGGAATCAAATCGGACGGCTTGGCCAGCGAGAACGCGCCCGAAGCGATGAACAGCATGTGGTCGGTCTTGATCGGGCCGTACTTGGTCGACACGGTGGAACCTTCCACCAGCGGCAGCAGGTCGCGCTGCACGCCTTCGCGGCTGACGCCGGCGTGTCCGTGGTCGCCGCGCTGCGCCACCTTGTCGATCTCGTCGATGAACACGATGCCGTTCTGCTCGGCCGCTTCCATCGCCTGCGCGCGAATTTCCTCGTCGTTGAGCAACTTGCCGGCTTCCTCGTCGATCAGCAGCGGCCGCGCCAGCTTGATCGCCAGCTTGCGCTGCTGCGTCTTGGCGCCGCCGATGTTCTGGAACATCTGGCGCAGCTGCGCACCCATTTCCTCCATGCCGGGCGGCGACATGATCTCCACGCCCACGTTCATGGCGAAATCCAGCTCGATCTCGCGCTCGTCCAGCGCACCTTCGCGCAGCTGCTTGCGCAGTTTCTGGCGGGTCTCGCTGTGTTCGGTGGTGGCCGGCGTCGCGTCGTGGCTCCAGTCGGTTGGCGTGCTCTGCCGGCGCGGCAGCAACGCGTCGAGGATGCGATCCTCGGCGCGATCCTCGGCCTGCGTGCGCACGCGTTTCGCCGCCTGTTCGCGGGTCAGCTTGTACGCCACATCGGCGAGGTCGCGGATGATCGATTCGACATCCTTGCCGACGTAACCGACCTCGGTGAACTTGGTCGCCTCGACCTTCACGAACGGCGCGTTCGCCAAGGTGGCCAGTCGGCGCGCGATCTCGGTCTTGCCCACGCCGGTGGGACCGATCATCAGGATGTTCTTCGGCGTGACCTCGTTGCGCATGCCCGGCTCCAGCTGCATGCGCCGCCAGCGGCTGCGCAGCGCCACTGCCACGGCGCGCTTGGCGTCGTGCTGGCCGATGATGTAGCGATCGAGTTCGTTGACGATTTCGCGGGGGGTCAATTCGGACATGGAGTCACCGGAGATGTTCGTGCGTGGGGAAGCGCAGCGGAGTGCGTGAACCGTGTGCGATCGAGCAGCGGCGCGTGGCGCCTACAGCTCTTCGATCGACACGTTGTGGTTGGTGTAGATGCAGATGTCGCCGGCGATCTTCAGCGCCTTCTCGACGATGCTGCGCGCATCCAGGTCGGTGTTTTCGAGCAGGGCCATCGCGGCGGACTGCGCGAACGGGCCGCCGGAACCGATCGCGATCAGACCATGTTCGGGTTCCACCACGTCGCCGTTGCCGGAGATCAGCAGCGAGGTCTCCTTGTCGGCCACTGCGAGCATCGCCTCGAGCCGGCCGAAGCGGCGGTCGGTGCGCCATTCCTTGGCCATTTCCACCGCGGCGCGGGTGAGGTTGTTGTTGTGCTTCTCGAGCTTTTGCTCGAACAGTTCGAACAGGGTGAACGCGTCGGCGGTGGCACCGGCGAAACCGGCCACGACGTCACCGCTCTTGCCGAGCCGGCGCACTTTGCGCGCATTGCCCTTCATCACCGTGTTGCCCAGGGTGACCTGGCCGTCGCTGCCGATCACGACGCGACCGGCGCGACGCACGCAGACGATGGTGGTGGCGTGAAAAGATTCCATGATGCTGTCTGGCTCCGGGAGGAGCTGACTAGATGTGGATCGGCCGTGCCGATTGCAAGCGATGCCTGCTGGCCTCAGCGAGGCAGGGCCTGCAGGAACGGCGCTGCCGCCGCGGCCACTTCGGCCGGCGTGCGGTCGGCCACGCACAGGGCTTCGTCATGCGGACCACGCGGGCGATAACGGGTCAGGTTGTCCCGCGTGAACAGTCCCAGCGTGGGCACGCCGGCGGCGCAGGCCAGGTGCATCACGCCGCAATCGGCGCTGATGTAGCCATTGCACTGCGCAAGCAGGGCCGCCATCCGGCGCACGTTGCTGGAATAAAAGGCGGGAAAGCGCAGCTGCAGTTGCGACTGGCCATGCGCGGGGAGCATCTCGATGAAGCGCAATTGCGGGTGAGCCGCGGTCAACGCATCGGCCAGGGCCAGCCACCATGCACCATCAAGGCGCTTGTTGCCGGTGGCATTCGGGAACAGCGCGATGACCTGATGAGCACCATCGGGCGCATGTCCGAGCAGATCGGTCAGCAAGGTGCGGCCACACGCCTGTTCTTCCGCGCGCAGGTGGATGCGCATCGGCGGCCAGGTGCTTTCCCGATCCGTCAGAGGCAACCCCAACGCACAGCGCAGCGCGTACACGCCGTCCAGCGAAAAGTGGCTCGGCGCGTGGGCCAGCGCGGCTTGCCAGGCCGAGCCGCCATCGCGCAGCTCGCGCTTGCTGGAGGGCAGGCCAAGCAGATGGCGGGCACCGCTGAGGAAAAGCAGCAGCCGGCCGGAGCGCGAGCCGCGGGTGCTGTCGATCGCTAGGTCGTAACGGTTGCGCCGCACGCGCAGCAGGGTGCGCAACAGGTGCACGGGATGATGGCCGGGCCGCCGGGTCAGCTGATGGATGTGGCGCACCTGGCGAAACCCGGCGAACACATCGTCGGCAGCTTCGCAACCGGTGACCATATCAACCTCGGCACCGGGATAGCGCCGCTCCAGCTCGGTCAGCAACGGAGTCAGCAGCAGCGTATTGCCAAGCCGATGGTTGGGACGCAGCAGCAGGATGCGGAAAATGTCGCGGGGTGACAGTTCACCCACGCCCAGCAGGTGCCGATGCGTCGGAGGCACCTCGTGATCGATCACAGCGGGTACTGTGACGGAAAGCGGTATTTCCGAAGGGCTCACGTTCGCTGGTGCCTGGAGGGTTGTAGTACCGCATTCTCGCGGGGGAATCTTTCCGGAGGCTTATTGCGACGTGCCAGAGGCTTTTCCGTTCAGCACAGGGTGGCAGTTTCGCACTTACTTGCGCCGTGCGCGCGGATGCGCGGCGTCGTAGACCCTGGCCAGGTGCTGGAAGTCCAGATGCGTGTAGATCTGCGTGGTGGCGATGTCGGCGTGACCGAGCAGCTCCTGCACCGCGCGCAGGTCGCCGGAGGATTCCAGCATGTGGCTGGCGAAGGTATGCCGCAACAGATGCGGATGGATGTGCTTGGGGATGCCCTGCTGCAGTGCCAGCGCCTTCATGCGCAATTGGATCGTGCGCGGGTTGATCGGCGCGCCGCCGCGGCCGCGGAAGATCGGACTGTCGGCCTGCATGCCCGCTTCCGCACCGAGTGCACGCAGCGCGGCAATCGCATGGCGTCCGACCGGCACGATGCGGGTCTTGCTGCCCTTGCCGAGGACACGTACTTCGCCGCCATCGAGATCCAGATCGAGCCAGCGCAGGCCGATCAGTTCGGACAGGCGCAGACCGCTGGAATAGAACAGCTCCAGCATCGCGCGGTCGCGCACCGCCAGCTTGCCGCCGCTGTTGGTCTCGACCAGCGCATTGGCTTCATCGACATCGAGTACCTGCGGCAACTTGCGACGCACCTTGGGGCCGCGCACGCCGAGCAGCGGATCGCCGGCGAGCAGGCCTTCGCGGTTGAGCTGGCGAAACAGGCTGCGGCAGGACGACAGCAGGCGTTGCAGGCTTTTCGGGGCCAGGCCGGCGCGGTGCTCACTGGCGACAAACGTGCGCATCCGGTTCGGATCCAGCGCGTCGAACGAGCTCAGTTGCTGCGCCTGCATGAAACGCAGCAGCTTGGCCAGGTCGCGGCGATAGCCGGAAACCGTATGCGGCGACGCGTGCCGCTCGTCGGCGAGGCGACCGAGCCAGAAGTCGACCTGTTGTTCAGGCGTCATCGCCGGCTCAGGAGATATCCCGCGAGCGCGCCAACGCGGCAGTGATGGTGGCCGAGATCATCTTCAGGAACAGCGTGCCCATGCCGGGCTGGAAGCGATCCGGATCGTGACTGCCGATCGCCAGCATGCCGGAGTCGCCCAGCCGCATCATCGCGACCGAACGGATCTCGGTGGCGGCCACGCCAAACAGCCGGTTGAGTTTCTCGGCCGACAGTCGTCCGGATACCGGTTCGTTCTGATGCAGAAATTCGGCGAACTCCGGCATGGCCTCCGGGCCGGGGATCTGCTGCAGCCACTCGGCACGCGGCAGCTGCGGTTCATCGCCGAACAACACCAGACGCACCTGCTCGGTGTGGAAATCCGCGCTGAGCTTGGCGACCACGCTGCGTGCGGTCACCTCCATCGTGTTCGCGCGCAGCAGCGCCACGGTGAGCGCGTGCACGCGTTCCATCAACTTCTCGTTCTCGGCCGCGATCTCGATCAGCTCGGCCAGCCGGCGTTCCAGCTCGGCGTTCTTGTCACGCAGGCTCTGCAGCTGATACACCGCCAGCGACGACACCGCACCCTGCTCGCGCGGCATCGTCAGTTTTGCGGCCAGGTCGGGATATTCGCTGAGGAATTCCGGGTGGCGCTTCAGATAGGCGGCGACCACGCGGGCCTGGGTGGCGTCGTCGAGCAGGGTTGTTGCGGTCATGCGAAGGTGTCCTCGAACCGTTACGGGCGTGCGGAAAGAGCGCGCCGGCTGGCTGGAGTGTGCGATGGACGCGGGCGCGCTTCAACCGTCGCGTCAGGCTGGCTGCGCCGGAACCGTCCATTTCCCCTCGAACGCGAACGCGGCCGGACCGGTCATCCACAGCGCATGGCCGGGGCCCGCCCAGTCGATCCGCAGCGTGCCGCCGGGCAATTCCACCTGTACGCGGTCGTCGACCTCGCCGCGTTGATGCAGTACTGCCATCGCCGCGCAGGCGCCGGTGCCGCAGGCCAGCGTCCAGCCGGCGCCACGCTCATGCACGCGCAGGCACAGGTGACCGCGATCGAGTTGCTGCACGAAGCCGCTGTTGGCGCCCTGTGCAAAGCGTTCATGACTGGACAGCAGCGGACCGAGCCGCTGCAGCGCCGGATCGGCCAGGTCGGTCACGACCACCACCGCATGCGGATTGCCCAGCGACACGGCGCCGATCTGCAGCGCGTCGTCGCCCACGCGGATCTCGTAGCAATCCGCCTCCGCTTCGGTTGCGAATGGAATCCGTGCCGGTTCGAAGATCGGCTCGCCCATGTCCACGGTGACTTCGTTCGCACCCAGCAGGCGTACCGTCACCGGTCCGGATGGACTCTCGATCATCACGCTGTCACCAAGCGCCAGCGCGCCGGCGCGATGCAGCCACGCCGCCACGCAGCGCACGCCGTTGCCACACTGGCCCGACGGCGAACCATCGGCATTCCAGATGCCGTAGTAGAACGCACACGCCGGATCGCGCGCCGGCTCCACACTAAGCAACTGATCGAAGCCCACGCCGGTATGCCGGTTGGCCAGCGCGCGGATCTGCGCCGCATCCAGTGCAAAGCCGTCGTGTCGGCAATCCAGCACGACAAAGTCATTGCCGATGCCGTGCATCTTGGAAAAGGGCAGTTGCATCGAAGCTGCCGCTCAGGGCTCGTTGGACGCCGGCACGGAACTGCTTGCGGCAACCGCCGGAGCCGGCGTGGTGGCTGGCGCAGCCGGCTTGGTCGGCGGCAACGTCAGCGGGCCCTTGTTGCCGCAACCGGCAAGCAGGGCGACAACGAGACAGAATGGCAGCAGCAGAAGGGATCGGTGCATGACGAGGGTTCCTTGGGACGACCGCAGTATAGCGATGCCCGCTGCCTCGACCGCAGCATCCTGGCAGCGCCCGTTATGATGTGTGCACAAATCGCACGCCGATGCGGTGAGGGATACACGAATGGACTGGAGCACGCTGTTGCGCATGCCGATGACCGTGCTGCTGGTGCTGGCGGTGGTCTTTGCGTTGATTACGCTGGTGCAGCTGGTGGTGTTGCGCCGCCACCTGCACAACCGCCGCCACCTGGCGGCCAGCTGGCGGGCGCTGCTGTGCGTGGCTGCTTTCACGCTGACCCTGCTGCTGGCCGGTACCGGCGCCGCCTTGCGCGGCTATCGGCTGCTCGGCGGGGAAGCGCCGGTGGTCGACATCGACGCACGCATCCTGTCGCCGCAGCGCTGGGCGCTCACCCTCACCTGGCCCGACGGCAGCACGCGACAAGTGCAGCTTTCCGGCGACGATTGGCGCATCGAGGCGGTGGTGCTGAAGTGGAAGCTGCCCGCGCTGCTGGCCGGCGTACCGCCGCTGTACCGGCTCGACCGGCTGTCCGGCCGCTACGACGATGCCGCGCAGGAAGCCAGCGCGCCACGCAGCGTGATCAACTTCGGCGAAGCCGGCACGTTCGACCTGCGCACCCTCAGCAAGCAGTACCCGAAGTGGTTGCCCGAGGTCGACACCGTCTACGGCAGCGGCGCGTTCCTACCACTGGTCGACCAGGGACACTACAGCGTCAGTCTGATGCGTACCGGCGCGCTGGTGGCAAGGCCGGATGAGGCGACCGAGCGAAGGATCGGGCAGCCGTTGGGTGGTTAGGATTTGGTGTCGCTGAGAAATCTCTTACGGAATTGTCAGAGCTCGGCCAGCTGAGCTGCCGATGCCGGTTGCCAACGGTAATAAGGCTCGTGGGCGATGGACAGTAGCTCACGATCCTCAGGAGTGTCGCCATAGGCGAACACACGAGAGAACTTGCCGAGCGGAAAGTGTTCTTGAACTAGCCGCGCCTTCTCGTTTCGGACGCACTGGAGACCACGGTAGCGACCAGTGAACATCCCCTTGCGTCGCTCAAGTACGGAGCACAGCAGCTCGACTCTGTGCTCTTCGCACCAATGGCAGAGATACAGGTCCAAACCGCCTGAAACCACCACAACGACATCGCCACGGCTCTTATGCCACGCAATGCGTGCCATGGCTTCAGGCCGCAAAGTTGTGGGCAGGAAATTCCGCGCGAACTGACGGCCCTCGATCTCCAGCTCGTGGGTAGGTATGCGCCAGAAACCGACGTAGCAAATAGCAGCTCGGGTCACTGTACCGGAGACGAGTTTGGCCTTGTAGCCGAGGATGAGTGGCAGGAGAAAAAGGCCACCGAAAAACTTGCGATGCGGCCGAACAGCCGCGCGCATGAAGTTCGGCATGGTTTCCCGGTCGGTGATCGTCCCATCGAAATCAAACAGTGCAAGATCCATTTGCTGAGATTTTCCCGTAGGTGCTAACGCCTATTAGAGTTCGAATTCGGGGGGATGGTCCCAGTGCGGCGGCATTCGCTCAGCCCAGCAACTTCTCGTAGCGCCAGCCATTGGCGCCGTCCTGGTAGTAAGCGGCCAGTGTGCCGATGCGGCGATAGCCGAGTCGTTCGTAGAGTTTGATCGCGCTGTGATTGTCGGTGCGCACTTCCAGTCGCAGCGCGCGGCAGCGGCGCTGTCGCGCAGCAGCTTCGGTGGCTTCGACCAGCGCAGTGCCGACGCCCTTGCCGCGCGCCTCGGGTTGGGTGGCGAGCGAGTACAGCCGCGCCACGCCGCTGCGTTTGCGGAAGAACAGCACGGCGGTACCGAGGAAGTTGCGGTGGTTGGCGCTGGCCACCAGCACCAGCGCGGAGTCGCTGTCGAGATGGCGGCGGTATTGCTTGCGGCTCATGCGATCGCTGTCGAAGGTGCGATCTTCCAGTGTCACCAGGTCATCGAGGTCGGATGTTTCGGCGCGGCGGACGCGCACGCTGGCGGTAGCGGGAAGTGGGTGCATGCCGGACTTGGGGATCCTGCGCTGTGCGTCGCGCGGCGTGGTGGGGAAGATGGGCGGGATGATCGACACGCGCGGACTCTAGCAGCGGTTGCCATGAAGAGCCCGTGCTTTCTGTCCTGTCGGTGTCGGATGTCGTTTAGTCGGGCTTCAGCGCTTTCGCTTGTGCAACGGCGGCCCTGTGCCAAACTGCGCGACTTGTGCATTCCGCCCTGCCGCCGCAGGGCCTTCCCGTCGCAGCCGCATCGCCTGAGTGATGTCATGACCCGTCTGGTCATCGTTGTCGAAAAAGCCTCCGACTGGGGCTCGTACTACCCGTCCGTCGACGTGATGAGCGCGATGGATTACCTGCGCGAGCCGGTCGGTGGCGACGATGAACGCACCCACGTGATCAACCTGTGCCGCAGCTACAAGTACCTGGGCACCGGCTACTACGTATCGCTGCTGGCCGAGGCGCGCGGGCACAAGGTGATGCCGTCGGTGCGCACGGTGAACGATCTGCGCCGGCGCTCGCTGTACGGCGTGGACATCGAGGATCTCAACACCAAGCTCACGAATTTTCTTCCGGCCGGCGGCCGCGACACCACCGACTTCGGCATCCTCGTCTACTTCGGCGAGACCGCCTATCCGGCGCTGCAGGACCTGGCGCGGCAGGTGTTCGAATCGTTCCCCTGCCCGCTGCTGCGCATCGAGTTCGAGCGTGACCGCGTGTGGCAGGTCAGCTCGATCAAGCCGGTTGGGCTGCAGACGCTGGACGATGCGCAGGAAGATGCGTTTGCCGAAGAGCTCGACCGCTTCTCCAAGAAGCTGTGGCGCAAGCCGCGCGCGCGCAAGCTGTACCGCTACGACATCGCGATGCTGGTCGATCCGGCTGAACAGATGCCGCCGTCGAACAAGAAGGCCCTGAAGGCGTTCGTCGCGGCCGGCAAGGAGCTCGGCATCGAGGTCGACCCGATCGGCAAGAACGACTACCAGCGGCTGGCCGAATACGACGGCCTGTTCATTCGCGAGACCACCGCCAGCGACAACCATACCTACCGCTTCTCGCATCGCGCGGAGAAGGAAGGCATGGTGGTGATTGACGACCCCACTTCGATCCTGCGCTGTACCAACAAGATCTTCCTCAACGACTTGATGGTGTCGCGCAAGCTGGCCGTGCCGCGCACCGAGATTCTTTATCGCGACGACAGCAAGGGCATGAAGGAAGTCGTCGGCAAGCTGGGCTTTCCGCTGGTGCTGAAGATTCCCGACGGTTCGTTCTCGCGCGGGGTGGTCAAGGTGGAAGACGAAGAGGCACTGGCGCAGGCGGCCAGCGGTCTGTTCCAGCACAGCGCCCTGCTGCTGGCACAGGAGTTCGTGCCCACCGATTTCGACTGGCGCATCGGCGTGCTCAACCGCGAGCCGCTGTATGCGTGCAAGTACTACATGTCGCGCGG
>DAHUXL010000103.1 GCA_027307195.1 Rhodanobacter sp.
TTCTTCAGGAACAGCTGACTGTTGCCCGAGAAATAATTCAGCGCGGTGAGCAGGCCGGTCTGTTCGTAGTTGTTGTTGTCGCGTTGCGACCAGACGACTTCAGCCAGCGGCGGATTCGGCCGGTACCAGGTGCGCTGATAGTCGGCCGGATCGAGCGTGCGCTTGACCGTGTCGGCGCCGTCGTTGCCGAAGGTTTCATACAGCCGGCTGATGCCGTTGTGCATGGCGGCGATGAACATCAGGTAGCCCGGGCTCCAGGTGTCGAAGTCGCCATGCGTGAACACGCCCGGCATGCCGAACCGGGTCAGCTGCTGCACGTTGTCCCAGCCCAGCTGCTGCCATTCGCCGGTGAGGATCGGATCGATCCACGCGTTGTACGGGCCGTCGCCCACGGTGTTGTCGTACAGGAACGGCACCGACTCGTGCAGGTCGTGCAGCACCTGCGCATGCCAGCCGACATAGGTGTCCGCCACGTTGCGGGTGAGGTTCAGCGTCATCCCCATCGCGTCGCGGTTGTTGTCGTGCGCGACGTAATGGCCCCAGTACAGCAGCGGTGGGTAGTTCTCGCCCGGATGCGCCAGGTGCCAGTTGTACAGGTCGACCATGCGATCGCGGCCGTCGACCTCGACCACCGGCGTGATCAGCGTGACCACGTGCGAGCGGATGCGCTGGATGTACGGCGCGTCATCCACCGCGAGGCGATAGGCCAGTTCCATCAGCGCGGTCGGCGCGCCGGTCTCGGTGGAGTGGATGGTGCCGGTGATGTAGTAGACCGGGGTGGACTGCGCGATCAGCTGGTCGGCGGTGGCGTCGTCCATGTTGATGCTGCGCGGGTCGGCCAGCTTGGCCAGGCGCGCCTTGTTCGCGTCCAGATCGGCCAGCAGGCTTTCGTCGGCGATCGCCACCGCAATCATCTCGCGGCCTTCCTCGCTCTTGCCGATCGAGAACACCCTCACCCGCGGACTGGCCGCGGCCAGCGCACGGAAGTAGCGATAGACGTCGGCCGAGTAGGGCAGGTAGTTCGGCGCACCGGCGATGTGGCCGAGCACTTTCTCGGGCGTCGGTACGCTGGCCGAGGCGGGCAGGTAGTCGGTCAGCGGCGAGTTGAACGAGGGGTCGGTGGTGAACTTCAGGATCTGGTCGGTATAGCCTTGATCGATCGGCTGGGCGGGATCGCGCGCATACGGTTTCGAGCTGCCGATGTCAGTCGCTGCAAACGCACCGAAGGTGCCGAGCGCGAGCAGGGCGGCAAATGAAAGCCGGATGGATGCGTGCATGATGTGGATTCCCCTGGGGCCGCGTGACAGCTGAGCGTTGCACTCTGCCAGAACGCGGGAACCTGCGCGTAGCCCATCGGTTGGGTAGGGTACGGGGCGAAGACCAACCAAGGGGACGGCCCAGGCCTGGGCCGTCTCCTTGGATCGAACGCGATGCTGTATTCCCGGGCTACTTGTCCAACAACGCCGTCAACCGATCGAGTTGCGCCCGATACCGATCCAGCACCTTGGCGGTGGCCACCGTGTACTGGTTGGCCTCGTCCCAGCGGCGTGCCTCGATCGCCTCGCGCACACCGGGCAAGGTCTTGACGCCGTAGCCGGTGAGCATGCCGGGTGCGTAGATGAAGTGCTTGAACCAGTCGCGGCCGGGCAGGCCGGCAGGATCGGTCAGGGTCTGCTCCATGCTGCCGATCAGCTGGTTCAGTTGCTGCTGTTGCGGGGCCGGCATGTTGAAGCCTGTGGCGGCGCGCTTGCCGTAGGCCGCCTGATAGGCCTGCGCACTCTGACTGAGCTGTTTCGCGGCCCGGTCCAGCGGAGCCAGCTCGATCGCGGGCATGTCGGAGTCGCGCGCGGGCGGTGCCAGCGGGCGGGTCGGATCGGCGTCGAGCGTGAACGCGCGCAGGTCCAGCAGCTGGTGCTGCTGCGCGGTGGCCTTGCGGGTGTCGTCGACCAGCTTGTGCAGTTCACCCACGTAACGGTCGAGCGTGCCGCTGAAGTCGCCGAAACGCAGCGGCAGCACGTCGGCGTTGGCGGTGCGCAGCACGATGTGGCCGGCAACCTTGGACAGTGCCACGCCGTACTCGAAGGTGGGATCGCCGAAGCGCGCGTAGTGGTCGAACGAGTCGTAGCGCGAGTGGTAGATGCCGCCGTTGTCGTCCTCGCCGCCGAAGCCGAGGTCGAGCGAGGCGATGCCCAGATGCTCCAGGAACGCGCTGTAGTCGGAGCCGGAGCCCAACGCCTGGATCGGCACGTCGCCGCCCGCCGCCGCCAGTTCGGCGTCTGCCTTGGCTTCGGGCTTCGCGTTCTTGGCGTAACCGGCGACCAGTATGTGTGCGCGCATGCGTTCACGCACATCCGCGTGGGTTTCCGGATCGGTCACGCCCTCGGCGACCTGGTTGACCAGGTGCTGCAGCGAATGGCTGCCGCCGGCACCGAGGAAACCGCGGCCGTTGGTGTCCGAGTTGAGATACAGCACGGCTTTTTGCTGCAGTTCGGAGGCGTGTGTCTCGGCCCATTCGGTCGAGCCGAGCAGGCCCGGCTCCTCGCCGTCCCAGCTGGCGTAGACCAGCGTGCGCTGTGGCCGCCAACCCTGCTTGACGAGGCCGCCGATCGCCTTGGCCTCGGCCATCAGCGCGACGTTGCCGGAGAGCGGATCCCAGGCGCCGAACACCCAGCCGTCGTGGTGGTTGCCACGCACGATCCACTGGTCCGGTACGGTGGAACCCTTGAGTACGGCGATCACGTCGTAGACGGGTTTCTGGCTCCAGTCCGACAGCACGGTGAGGTGCGCCTTGGCCGTGCCGGGACCGACGTGATAGGTCAGCGGCAGCGCGCCGCGCCAGCCGGCCGGCGCCACCGGGCCGCTCAGCGACTGCAGCAACGGCGTGACGTCGGCGTAGGAAATCGGCAGCACCGGGATCTTCAGAATGGTTTTCGCATCCTTGATCGCCAGCCGCTTCGCGTCCGGCGTGGAACCCACGCCAGGCGTCAGCGGATCGCCGGGATACAGCTGCATGTCCGCCACCGAGCCGCGCTGCACGCCCTGCGCCGGACGCCAGCCGCCTTGCGGATAGACATCGCCCTGGGCGTAGCCGTCGTCGTGCGGATCGGAATAGATCAGGCAGCCGACCGCGCCGTGTTCCTGCGCCAGCTTCGGTTTCAGGCCGCGCCAACCGCCGCCGTAGCGGGTGATGACGATCTTGCCGCGCACATCGATGCCGCGACGGGCCAGCTCCTTGTAGTCGTCCGGCATGCCGTAGTTGGCATAGACCAGTTCCGCGGTGACATCGCCGTCGCCGCCGTAGACGTTGTACGGCGGCAGCGCGCCCGGGAGGTCCGAGGTGGCATCACCGGCAACAGCCGGCTCCTTCAGCACGGCGCTATAAGGGGTCGGTCCCAGCAGCTCCAGCGCCACCTTTTTCGGCGTGGGATACAGCACGCTGAACGTCTCGATATGCGCGTCCCAGCCCCATTCGCGGAACTTCGCCAGCATGAACTCGGCATTCGCCTTGTCGTGCGGCGATCCCACCTGGTTGGGCTCGGACGACATCTGCTTGAGCCAGCTGCGCTGATCAGCGGGATCGAGCAAGGCGTCGAAGCGTTGTTCCAGGCTTTTTTGAGCGGCGGCATGGGCGGGAGTGAAGCCGAGCATGGCGCCATCGTCGTGACGGGCCTGGCCGGTGGCGGCGGCCATGAAGGTGGCCAGCACACCAGCCAGCGTCAGCAGCGGGCGGATTTTCCATCGAGTCATCTGGTCTTGCTCCCCATG
>DAHUXL010000104.1 GCA_027307195.1 Rhodanobacter sp.
GAGCGGGGCCAGTTCGCGGCGCTTGCCGCGGTATTCGTAGGCGATGCAGACCTTGATGGTTTCCAGGCCGTCGAGCACGTCGAGCTTGGTGATGGCCAGGCCGTTGATGCCGTTGATCTGGGTGGCGCGCTTGAGCGCGACCAGATCGATCCAGCCGCAGCGGCGCGGGCGGCCGGTGCTGGCGCCGAACTCGTTGCCGACCTTGCGCAGGCGCTCGCCCATCTCGTCGTGCAGCTCAGTGGGGAACGGGCCGCCGCCCACGCGCGTCGCATAGGCCTTGCAGATGCCCAGCACGTAGTCGATGTCGCGCGCGCCCACGCCGGTGCCGGCCAGCGCGCCGCCGATGGTGGTGTTGCTGGAGGTGACGTAGGGATAGGTGCCGTGGTCGATGTCGAGCAGCGCGCCCTGCGCGCCCTCGAACAGGATGTTGCCACCGTCCTTGCGCACGTCGTGCAGGATGGTGGCGACGTCATCGACCATCGGGCGGATGTATTCGCCCCACGCCATCGCGTCGTCCAGCACCTTCTGGTAATCGACCGGCTCGACCTTCAGCCACTGGGTGAGGATGAAGTTGTGGTAGTCGACGGCGGTCTTGATCAGCGCCGGCAACTCGTGCGGGTACATCAGGTCGGCCACGCGCACGCTGCGGCGGGCGACCTTGTCCTCGTAAGCCGGGCCGATGCCGCGGCCGGTGGTACCGATGGCCTTGCCGCCGGCGGCGATCTCGCGCGCCTTATCGACGGCAATGTGGTACGGCATGATCAGCGGCGTGGCCGGACTGATCTTGAGGCGCGAGCGCACTTCGACGCCGTTGGCCTCCAGCTCGGCGATTTCCTGGATCAGCGCCTCGGGCGACAGCACCACGCCGTTGCCGATCAGGCACAGCGCGTCGTCGCGCAGGATGCCCGAGGGGATCAGGTGCAGCACGGTCTTCTTGCCCTTGATCACCAGGGTGTGGCCGGCGTTATGACCGCCCTGGAAACGCGCCACGGCGCTGACGCGCTCGGTCAGCAGGTCGACGATCTTGCCCTTGCCTTCGTCGCCCCACTGGGCACCAAGAATGACTACTGACTTACCCATGATGTTCTCGCTTGGTTGGTCACGCCCGCTGATGGGCGTCTCAAATGTTTACTCGTCATTCGGGCGCGGGCCAGAATGACGTTGGTTCGGCATGACGTGCCGGAATTTGCCGGCTCAGCGCTTGGCGGCGGGCTGGCCGAAGTAGCGCAGGAACTCGTCATCCGGCTTCATGATCAGCACGCCCTTGCCGTCCTCGAACGACTTCTTGTACGCCTGCAGGCTGCGGTAGAACGCGAAGAACTCCGGATCCTGGTTGTATGCCTGGGCGTAGACCGCTGCCGCCTGGGCGTCGCCTTCGCCGCGGATCTTGGCCGCGTCGCGCTGGGCGTCGGCACGCAGCACCTGACCCTGACGATCGGCGTCGGCCTGGATCGTCTCTGCAGAGTCCTGGCCGGTGAAGCGCAGTTCGTTGGCCAGCTGCAGGCGCTCGGCTCGCATGCGCTTGTACACCGATTCACTGACTTCGTTGGGCAGGTCGATGCGCTTGATGCGCACGTCGACCACGGCGATGCCGAGGTTCTTGCGCGCCGAGGCGTCGGTCTGCGCACGCACCCGTTCGGTGATGTCCTTGCGCCCACCGGAGATCAGGTCGGGCAAGGTGCGCGCGTTGAACTCGAAACGCAGCGCGTCCTTGACGATCGGGGTCAACCGCTGCGCGGCCATCAGCTGGTCGCCACCGGTGGCGCGGTAGTACGCGGCGTTGTCGGCCACGCGCCACTTCACGTAGAAGTCGACGTTGACGCTCTTTTTCTCGGAGGTGAAATAGCGTTCCGGCGGCGCATCCAGCGACAGGATGCGCTTGTCGAAATCCATCACCTGCTGGATCAGCGGCAGCTTGAAGTGCAGGCCCGGCTGGTAATCGGTATGCACAATGCGGCCGAACTGCAGCAGCAGCGCGCTGTGCCCTTCGCGGACCACGAACATGCTGTTGAGGCCGAGCAGGATCAGCAGCAGCGCGATGACGGCGGAGGTGATCTTCATCATGGCTGCGTCCCCTTGTCGGCCGCGTTGCTGCCGGCCGGTGCCGGTGTTGGCGTCGGCACGATTGCGCCCGCGGTGGCCGAACCGGTTTCAGGCGCCGCCGCACCTTGCAATGTCTGCAGGTTGATGATGTTGCGACCGCCGGAGCTGTCGATCACCTTGGGGTTGTCGGCCATCACCTGTTCCATCGTTTCCAGCCACAGGCGCTTGCGGGTGACCTCCGGTGCTGCCTTGTACTCGGCCAGGATCAGGCCAAAGCTGGCGGTATCGCCTTGCGCACGAGCGATCCGCGCCGCCTTGTAGCCGGAGGCTTCGGCCGCGATGCGCGCGGCGTCGCCACGCGCAA
This sequence comes from Rhodanobacter sp., assembly GCA_027307195.1. Classification (GTDB taxonomy): domain Bacteria; phylum Pseudomonadota; class Gammaproteobacteria; order Xanthomonadales; family Rhodanobacteraceae; genus Rhodanobacter. The sequence continues at coordinate 2,408 of DAHUXL010000104.1, forward strand.
CCGGCACGACCTTGCTGGCGTAGGCCAGGGCGGCGTTCTCGATGCTCTGCTTGTCTTCGCGGGCGTTGTTTACGTCGTCGAAGGCGTCTTTCACTTCGTTCGGCGGGGACACGTTCTGGAAGCTCACCTCGGTGACGCGCAGTCCGGAATCGTAGCCGTCCAGCGTCTTCTGCAAGGTCACCTGGGCTTCGCTGACCAGGCTGGCGCCGGCAGCGGACAGGATCTGGTCCATGTCGCTGCCACCGATCACCGAGCGCACCGCAGCCTCGGCGGCAGCGCCGATGGTGCCGTCCGGGTCGTTCAGCGAGAACAGGTATTTGCGCGAATCGTCCACCTGGTACTGCACGGTGAAATCGATGGTGATGATGTTTTCGTCCTTGGTCAGCATCGCCACCTTGTCGGTGACCGAGCGGATCCGCGTGGCCTCGACCTTGGTGACCGACTCGATCGGCTGCGGCAGCTTCAGGTGGAAGCCCGGCGCCAGCGTGCGCGAGTACTGGCCGAAGCGCAGCACCACACCCGCCTCACGCGCACCGACGATGGTGTAGCTGCTCAGCAGCAGGAAGACCACCAGCAGTACCAGCACGGCCATCAGGATGCTGCCGGGACCCTGCCCCAGCTTGCCCAGATGGCTCTTCGCGTTGTTGAGCAGGTCGTCCAGCGGCGATTTGCCGGTGGCGCGCTTCCTGTTCCACGGATCGTTCTGCCCGTTCTTGCCGGGTTCATTCCATGCCACTGTCAGTCTCCTTGAGGCCGTCGGAGGCCGGCAACCCCGACCAGGACATGTCTCGGCACCGGGTTGCACATGAGATTCAGCCTGAGCTGTCGATGGGGTGTGCGGCCTGATGGGGAGTGGCCGCACAAACACTGGATATTCTAGCAGAGCCGGCAGCTCATTCCGCCACGGCAAGCAGCTCGCGCAGCAAGAGGGTTTCGGCGGGATCACTGCCGCTGAGCGGGGCGATCACGCTGCGCGGCGCGTCGATGCGCAGCTGCCAGCCATGCTCGTCCACCGTCTCGCCGCTGATCGCACCGACCGCCTTCAGCCGCGCGTGCAGCCGTCCGGCCGACAACGGCAATTGCAGCGCCGATTGCACCCGTTCGCCACCGAGCAGTTCGCCCAGCGCCTGGCGCAGCAGATCGAGGCCGACGCCGGTAGCAGCAGACAACCAGACCCGCACGGGCTTGCCGGCGGCATCGCGGTCGATGCGCGGCTCGGCACCGGCCAGGTCGATCTTGTTCATGATGTGCAGTTGCGGCACGTCGCCGGCGTCGATCTCTTCCAGCACGTTGTCGACCACGCGGTGCAGGCGCTCGCGCTCCTCGTCGGCGGCATCGCTGACGTGCAGCAGGAGATCCGCATCGCGTGCCTCGGCCAGGGTGGCGCGGAACGCGGCGACCAGATCGTGTGGCAGCTCACGGATGAAGCCGACGGTGTCGGCCAGCACGGCCGGACCGCAGCTGAGGTTCTCCAGCTTGCGCACGGTCGGATCGAGCGTGGCGAACAGCAGGTTGGCGGCGTAGACGTCGCCGGTGGTCAGCGCATTGAACAGGGTCGACTTGCCGGCGTTGGTGTACCCGACCAGGGCCACCTGCGGCACCGTGTTGCGCAGGCGCGAGCGACGCTGCTGGCCACGCTGGGTCTGCACTTTTTCCAGTCGTTTGGTCAGCATCTTCACGCGCACGCCGATCAGGCGGCGGTCGGTTTCCAGCTGGGTTTCGCCGGGACCGCGGTTGCCGATGGCACCGCCGCGCTGGGTGTCCAGATGGGTCCAGCCACGCACCAGCCTGGTGGCCAGGTGCTTGAGCTGGGCCAGCTCCACTTCCAGCTTGCCTTCGTGTGAGCGCGCACGCTGGGCGAAGATGTCCAGGATCAGGCCGGCACGGTCGACCACGCGGATGCCGAGATGCTTCTCGAGGTTGCGCTCCTGCACCGGGGTGAGCACGTGGTCGACCAGCACCACGTCGGCCTGCAGCGCACGCGCTGCCTCGGCGACTTCGTCCGCCTTGCCGCTGCCGATGTAATAGCGCGGGTTGGGATCCTCGACGCGGGCGGTGACGACGCCCAGCACTTCGGCACCGGCGGACTTCACCAGTTCGGCGAATTCCTCGGCGCGGCGGGCCGTGTCGCCTTCACCGCGGGAATGCGGCAGGACGAGGACGGCGCGGTCGCCTTTCTCTTTTCTATCGAACACTAGTGGGTGCAATCCTTCAGGAGCAGACCCACTTCATGCGGGCGGGTGCCCCGTCTATCAAGCGTCCGCGTCGGCGGGCGCATCCGATGCACCGGCGTGGCTGTCATGGCCCTCGGGACCATCATGGCCATTGCCGATACGCACATTGCGGCTCGGTACCACGGTGGAGATGGCGTGCTTGTAGACCATCTGGCTCACCTGGCTGCGCAGCAGCACCACAAACTGGTCGAACGACTCGACCGTCCCCTGCAGCTTGATGCCGTTGACCAGATAGATGGCGACCGGCACGCGCTCGCGCCGCAAGGCATTCAAAAACGGATCTTGCAACGATTGTCCCTTGGACATTTCTTGTTCTCCCCTTGCTACGGCACAGACCGAAGAAAAAACGCCGATGGCGCCCCGGCCCAACATGCAGGGATGTTAACTGCTTTCAAATACTTGATGAAAGGGGATTTTTGCGTGGCGCAAGTGCGCTGGGTCACGCCGGCAATGCGATCCGGCCGCTATGGCCCGGTCGGTTGATCTTGACGACCAAGAAACAGCTGCACGGCGCTGGTGGCGCGCGCGGTCAGGCCGGGCTGATCCGGATCGAACAGGCGGGTGCCGTAATCGCTGCGCAGCCAGGTGATCTGGCGCTTGGCCAGCTGGCGGGTGGCGAAGATGGCGCGGTCGCGGAATTCGGCTGGATCGGTCAGGCCGTCCAGATGCTCCCATGCCTGCCGGTAGCCGACGGCGCGGATCGCCGGCAGCTCGGCGTGCAGGTCGCCGCGTGTGCGCAAGGCGCGGACCTCGTCGAGAAAACCCGCCGCCAGCATGGTGTCGAAACGCTGGGCAATGCGTTCGTGCAGCGCGCTGCGATCCGGCGGCAGCAGCGCCAGCTTGAGTACGCGCCAGGGAAAGTGTGTCGTCGCGCCATCACGTTGCAGTTCGGACAACGGCCGACCGGTCAGCTCGATCACTTCCAATGCGCGTTGCAGGCGTTGCGCGTCGTTGCAGCCGATCCGTGCCGCCGCCACCGGATCCCGCAGCGCCAGCCGCGCATGCATGGCGGGCCAGCCCATCTGCTCGGCCTCTGCGG
>DAHUXL010000109.1 GCA_027307195.1 Rhodanobacter sp.
CATGCCTGCGGCAAGGCTTCGTCCTCGCCGGCCGGCGCGGTGGCGTCGTGCTGTTTCTCGTCCGGTTGCTGCATGCGCATGCGATCCGTGGCGACAACCAAAACGTTGAGCTTAGCAGCGCGGAGGCAGGATGCGACCGTCGTCATGCATGCGGATCGAACAACCCGCCGCGCCGCCGGAATGGCTCACGCGGCGCCGAACAGGCCTTGCGGATATTCCGGCTTCTGCTCGCGCGCCATCAGCGCCTTGAGCCCGTCGGCCGGGGTGACCTCGCCATGCAGCACGGCGCGCACACCGGCACTGATCGGCAGGTCCAGCCCATGCTTGTCGGCCAGCCGCGCCACTTCGTCGGCGGTGAGGATGCTCTCCACCACCTGACCGATCTGGCGTACGGCTTCGTCGATCGCCACGCCTCGTCCGAGCGCGAGGCCGAGTCGGCGGTTGCGCGACAGATCACCAGTGCAGGTCAGCACCAGATCGCCGAGGCCGGACAGGCCGATCAGCGTCTCCGGTCGCGCACCGAGTGCCACGCCCAGACGCAGCATCTCGTTCATGCCGCGGGTGATCAGGCCGGCACGGGCGTTCAGGCCCAGCTGCATGCCGTCGGCGATGCCGGTCGCCACCGCCAGCACATTCTTCATCGCGCCACCGAGTTCGGCACCGAGCATGTCGCTGCCGGAATACGCACGCAGGTTCGGCGCATGCAGCAGGCTCGCCAGTTGCTGGGCGAATGCCGCGTCGTCCGAATGCACCGTGACCGCGCTGGGCAGGCCAGCCGCCACTTCCTTGGCGAACGACGGGCCGGTGACCACCGCCGCGGCGCGGCCGGGCAGCTGTTCGGCCACCAGCTCATGCAGGAAACGTCCGGTGCCCGGCTCGAAGCCCTTGGTCGCCCACGCGATCGCGGTGTGGGGGTCGAGCAGCGGTGCCAACTCGGCCAGCATCGCGGCGAACGCATGGCTGGGCACCACGATCAGCACGATGTCGGCGCCGCGCACGGCGCTGGCCAGATCGCTTTCGTAGGCCAGCTCTGCAGGCAGTTCGATGTCCGGCAGATAGCGCTGGTTGCAACGGCTCGCCGCCATCGCTGCCAGCGCGGTGCGGTCACGCCCCCACAACCGGGTCGGTACGCCATTGCGCGCCGTCAGTGCCGCCAGCGCGGTGCCCCAGGAGCCGGCACCGAGAACGGTCAGCATCGGGTTTTCGGCCATGCCGTCGACTCAGCTGTTGAGCGTGGCCGGGACCTCGTCGCCACCCATTCCGCGGCGCTGCTGCTCGGCGAACAACGCGTCGAAATTGATCGGCTGCAGCAGGAACGGCGGGAAGCCGCCTTCCAGCACCAGCGAGGAAATCACCTGGCGGGCATAAGGGAACAGCAGGTTCGGGCAATAGCTGCCGATGATCCCGGCATGATCCATCTCGTTGAAGCCGGCGATGCCGAACAGCCCGGCCTGCTCCACTTCGGCCAGGTACGCGGTGCGCTGGCCGACCGTGCAGGTCAGCGTGAGGCTGAGCACCACTTCATACAGGTTGTTGCCCAGATCGGTGGCCTTCTGGCCCAGGTTCAGCTGCACCTGCGGCTGATCCTGCCCGTCGATTTCCTGGAAGATCTGCGGCGCATTCGGCGCCTCGAAGGAAACGTCCTTCACATAGATCTTCTGCATCATCAGCTGCGGCTGGCTGGTCTGGCCGTTGGCCTGGTCGTTGGTGATCTCTTGTGCCATCGGGAGTTCCTTGAGTCTGCGATGTGGCGAAAAAGAGGACGATTGTTCCATACATCCCCTTTGCGCGCACGCCGACAGGCATCCGTACAGCCGGCAAACGTTGCGCACCACCTTGTTTTCCTGCCAGAATACGCGGCTCGCCTCGATCGACCCGGTGTTTCCGGGTAGTCCGCCACGCGGTACGGACCTCACGATCATGCGTGGCAACAATCTCCAGCATCGCGTGGCGCACAGCGCCGCTGGGCCGATGTCACCCTGGCTAACGGGTGTTTACCGACTTTCAAAGCCACGGCTTCTGAAGTCATTCAACGGAGGTCGTCATGGCCCGTGTATGTCAAGTCACCGGTAAGGGTGTGCAGACCGGCAACAACGTTTCGCACGCCAACAACCGTACCCGTCGCCGCTGGTTGCCGAACCTGCATGAGCGTCGCTTCTGGGTCGCCAGCGAGAATCGCTGGATCAAGCTGCGTGTGTCCAACAACGCCTTGCGCACGATCGACAAGAATGGCATCGAAGCCGTGATTGCCGAGATGCGCGCCCGCGGCGACAAGGTCTGAGGATTAAATCATGGCAAACAAGACCCAAGACAAGATCCGCATGATCTCCTCGGCCGGCACCGGCCACTTCTACACCACGCAGAAGAACAAGAAGAACACGCCGGAAAAGTTCGAGTTCAAGAAGTACGATCCGGTCGTGCGCAAGCACGTGATGTACAAGGAAGGCAAGATCAAGTGATCTGCGCATAGCGCAGATCGTCCCGGCGCAGGCCGGGATCGCTTTGCAGCAGCAAAGCCGAGATCAGCCCCAAAAGAAACCCGCCCACGTGGCGGGTTTTCTTTTGCACGAACGAATGGTTTGGCCGACGCACCCTGTCAGGCCAGGTCATCCATGTTGCCGCTGTGCAAAACCAAATGGACTCCGGCCTTCGCCGGAATGACGAAGTTCGGAGATTATTCGGATCCCATGACGCCAAAAAACAAAACCCGCCACGAAGGCGGGTTTTGCTGGAGCGCATTGATTCCGGAGGGATCAGGCCGTCGCGACGGTGTAACCCTTGAGCCGTTGCGCGAATTCCTGCAGTGCACGGATGCCACTCTCCTCGGCCTCGTGGATCCACTGCTGCAGACCCTTCAGCGCCTGCTCGGCACCGCGCTGTTCCATCAGCGCCGCGAGGCGCGCGCGGAAGTCGCACACGATGTTCAGTGTGGGACGCTTGGCCAGCACGGCCTGCAGCTTCGCGCTGCTTTCGTTGTCCAGCCAGCGGCCGCCGTCGGCAAGCGCCAGGCGCATGCGGCGCGGCACGGCCTTCAGGCTCTCGCCGGCATGCTGGGCTTCGTCGCGCAGGGTCGGGATGATCACACCGCGGTAGAAGTCGGTCATCGCCTGGAAGCGGTGGGTGAGCACCGCTTTCAGCGTGTCGGCGTCGGGCAGGCGCACGTTCGGACGCACGTCCAGCGACGGCGCCACGCGCAGCACCTTGGCCAGACCGACCGCACGGAACATGCAGATCGCCGCCCAGCCGATGTCGAACTCCCACTTGCGCAGCGCGAACTTGGCCGAGCTGGGGAACGCGTGATGATTATTGTGCAGCTCTTCGCCGCCGATCCAGAAACCCCACGGAATCAGGTTGCGCGCGGTGTCGGCGCTCTCGAAATTGCGGTAGCCGGCCCAGTGGCCGATGCCGTTGACGAAGCCGGCAGCCCAGAACGGGATCCAGATCATCTGCACCGCCCACAACGCCGCGCCGATCACGCCGAACAGCGCGATGCTGATCAGCAGCATCAGGGTCGGCCCCCAGTACGGATGCGCGCCATAGACGTTGTGCTCAACCCAGTCGTCCGGGGTGCCGCGGCCGTACTGCTCCATGTCCTGCTTCGACTCGCAGGCGTCGCGGTACAGCGAGACGCCGTCCCAGAACACCTTCTTGATGCCGTAGATCATCGGGCTGTGCGGGTCTTCCTCGGTCTCGACCTTGGCGTGGTGCTTGCGATGCACCGCCACCCACTCGCGGGTGACCATGCCGGTGGTGAGCCAGCCCCAGAAACGGAAGAAGTGCGCCAGCACCGGGTGGAAATCCACGCCGCGATGGGTCTGGCTGCGATGCAGGTACAGCGTCACCGTGAAGATGGTGAGCTGGGTCACGATCAGCATATAGACCACGATCTGCCCCCAGCTTGCGCCGGTGAGACCGTTGTTCAGGAAATTGAGCACTGCATCGAGCATGGAAAGCACCGGGTGAGGAACGAATTCAGTCTAATCGAGGGGTTTCCATACCCGCCAGCATGGCTGGACCCACAATAGTAACAGGCCGTCAAGAGGGAGAAGCTAATCCGACGTTAGTTCGCGGGTCTGGCAATCGCCTGTTGTCTTAACAGTGGGGGCGCCCTGACAATCAGGCAATGACCTTGCCAACTCCCGTTTCCACAGAGCCCGTCCTGCGACTGGATCAGCTCAGCCGCCGTCGCGCCGGCCGGGCCGCCGTTCAGAACCTGAGCCTGACCCTGTTGCCGGGCCAGGTGCTGGGCCTGCTCGGCGTCAACGGCGCCGGAAAATCGACCACCTTGTCGATGATTGCCGGAGCACTGCGCCCGGACAGCGGCAACATCCAGCTGAACGGCGCCGATTTCATGGAGCAGCCGGAGCTGGCGCGCCAGCTGATCGGTTGGCTGCCCGAACGTGCCCCGCTGTGGCCGGAATTGACGGTGAGCGAGCATCTGGACGCACACGGTCAGCTGCGCGGCCTGCACGGCGTCGCGTTGAAACAGGCACGTGCGGCAATCATCGAGCGGCTGGAGCTGCAACCGCTGGCGCGACGCCTGGCTGGCGTGCTGTCGCAAGGCCAGCGCCAACGCCTCGGACTGGCCTGCGCGCTGATGCATCGGCCGGCCCTGCTGGTGCTGGACGAACCGGCCAACGCGCTCGATCCGGTGCAGGTGGCCGCGTTGCGCACGCTGATTCGCGAACAGGCCGCTGCAGGCACCGCGGTGATTCTTTCCACCCATCTGCTGGCCGAAGTCACCGCCGTCTGCGATCGCGTGGCGATCCTGCACGAAGGCACGCTGCGTCACGACGGCACGGTGCACAGCGATGACCACGCAGCACTGGAGCGGACCTTCTTCGAGATTGCGATGAACGGCCACACCCATCCGGCGCGCGCCGCATGAGTCTCCTGGCGGTGACACGACTGGAGTGGCGCCGGCTGCTGGTGCGCCCGCTGGCCTGGGTGCTGGCCGCGCTGACGCTGGCGTGGCTGGCGTGGAACTTCACCCTGCTGCTGGGCAGTTTCCTGGCCGGACAGATCCAGAACGCCGCACGGCCGGACGGCCCCGGCCTCACCGACCTGGTTGGTGTTCCGCTGCTCGGTCAGCTCGCCCAGCTGGCGTTTCTGGTGGTGCCGCTGCTGACCATGTCGCTGATCGCCGGCGAGCGTCGCAACGGCACGCTGCCGTTGCTGTTCGCCGCCGGCGTGCCCGCCTCGCGCATCGTGCTCGGCAAGTATCTGGCGGTGCTCGGCTGGCTGTTGCTGTGGCTGCTGCTGACCTTGGCGATGCCGCTGGCATTGGCACATGCCACCCATGTCGACTGGGGCAAGCTGGCCGCCGCCACGCTGGGCCTGGTGCTGATGTTGGCCGCGTTGGCCGCGCTGGGCGTGGCCTGCTCGACCTTTGCCTCGCATCCGGCGATCGCCGCTGCCGCCGCCTTGATCCTCGCGCTGGCGCTGTGGGGCGTGAACCTCGGCGCGCAGATGGCCGGCATCAACGGCGGCACCATCAACTGGCTTGCGATGAGCACACACCTGCAGCCGCTGCTGCGTGGGCTGGTATCGAGCACCGACATCGTGTGGTTCGTACTGCTGATCGTGCTGGCGCTGGCACTGGCCACGCGCCGGCTGAGTGCCGACAGGGAGCGCGACTGATGCGTCATCTATTCAGACGTCTGGACGGCTGGCTGTTCGCGCTGCTGCTGGTGCTGGCCGTGGGCGCCGTCGGGTACCTGAGCACGCGCTACGCGCACGAGTCCGACTGGACCGCGAATGGCCGCACCAGCCTTTCGGCCGAAAGCCGCGCCGTGCTGGCCCGACTGAACGGCCCGGTCGAGATCGTCAGCTACGCCAACCCGCAGGGCGACCTGCGCCAGACCGTGGCTGGTTTCCTGCAGCGTTACCAGGCAGTGAAACCCGATCTCAGCCTGCGCTTCATCGATCCGCAGCTGGATCCGGCAAAGATGCGCGAGCTGGGTATCACCGTCGATGGCGCGCTGATCCTGCACTACAAGGATCACGAGCAGCGTCTGGATGAGTTGTCCGAGCGCAGCCTTACCAATGCGCTGGAACGGCTGGTGCGCGGCAGCGACCGCATCGTCGCGTTCGTCACCGGCGACGGTGAACGGCGCGCCGATGGTCAGGCGAATGCCGACCTCGGCACCTTCATGGCGCAACTGGAAGCGCGCGGCATGCGCGCGGTGCCGCTGAACTTCGCCCAAGTCAGTGCCGTACCCGAACACACCGACCTGGTGGTTCTGGCCAGCCCGACCCTCGCGCTGCCGCCCGCCGCCGCGCAGGCTCTGGTTGGCTACGTGCAAAACGGCGGCAACCTGCTGTGGCTGACCGAGCCGACGAACGACGACCTCGGTCTCAGGCCGCTGGCCGACGCGCTGGGCGTGCACGTGTTGCCGGGCGTGCTGGTCGATGGCGGCGGCACCGCGCTGGGTCTGCATGATCCGCGCATGATCGCGCTGGGCGATTACCAGCCGCAGGCGATCACCCAGGGCTTCACGCTGACCACGCTGTTCCCGCAGGTATCCGCGCTGGCCCAGGTGGCGCAAGCGGGCTGGGCGATCAAACCGTTCCTGCGCTCCGGCGCGCAGAGCTGGACCGAGTTCCATCCGATCGACAATGACAAGCCATCGGATATCCGTTTCGACGCAAGCGCCGGCGAACTCAAGGGGCCGCTGGATTTCGGCTTCGCACTGACTCGGCTGTCGCCGAGTCCGGACAAGAGCGAGCAGCGGGCGGTTGTGATCGGCGATGGCGATTTCCTGTCCAACACCTTCCTCGGCAACGGCGGCAACCGCGCGCTGGGCGAGCGCGTGTTCGACTGGCTGCTGGGCGACGACAAGCTGGTCGACCTGCCGCCGCGCGGCGCACCGGATCGGCTGCTGCAGATTTCGCAGGCCGAGTTGAACACGGTCAGTTTCGGTTTCCTGATCGCACTGCCCTTGTTGCTGCTGCTGATCGGTGGTGTGATCGTATGGCGTCGGCGTCGGCGCTGAACGATGAAACGCGCCACCCGCCAGCGTCTGATCCTGCTACTCGCCGTGCTGGCGCTACTGGCGCTGGCTGGCTGGCAACTGCAGCGCGATGCACGCAACGAAACCGGGCCGCTCACGTCGATCGATCCGGCCAACGTGAGCCACATCGCGTTGACTCTGCCCGGCACGCCCGCGATGCACTATGAAAAGCGCCATGGCCACTGGTGGCGCACCGACGGCACCCCGGCACGCGCCAACGATGCACGACTCAGTGACTTGGCCGACGCCGCCGCGGCGCACGTGCTCAGCTGGCGGCCAGCGAGTGATTTCGATCCCGCGAACATCGGACTGGCGCCGCCGAAGGCCGTGCTCGATCTGGACGGCCAAATGCTGGAGTTCGGCGAAAGCTCGGTCACCGGCCCGCAGCATTACGTGCGCGTCGGCCAGCGCATTGCGCTGGTATCGGAGCGCTACATGCCGCGCTCGCCGGCCACCCAGACCACCGAGTTGCATTGAACCGCGGGATCGACCTTGCCTGAACTGCCCGAAGTCGAAACCACCCGCCGCGGCATCGCGCCGTACCTGATCGGCCGCCGCGTGACCAGCGTGATCCTGCGTCGGCCCGACCTGCGCTGGCCGATTCCGCCGGAGATCAGCGAACTGTTGCCGGGCCAGCGCATCGAGGCGGTGGAACGTCGCGCGAAATACCTGCTGCTGCATACCGAAGCCGGCAGTGCATTGCTGCATCTGGGCATGTCCGGCGTGCTGCGCGTGCTGCCGCCGGATGCACCGGTGGGCAAGCACGATCATGTCGATATCGCACTGGAGCGCACGCCGGCACAGGCATCGCGCATCCTGCGCTTCACCGATCCGCGCCGCTTCGGCTGCCTGCTGTGGCAGCCACCCGGCGAGACGCATGAACTGCTGGCGAAACTCGGCCCCGAGCCACTGACCGATGCGTTCGATGGCGACCTGCTGTGGCAGCTCTCGCGCGGCCGCACCGCGGCGGTGAAACTGTTCCTGATGGACAACGCGATCGTCGTCGGCGTAGGGAACATCTACGCCAGCGAAGCGCTGTTCGCCGCAGGCATCGATCCGCGTCGTGCCGCCGGCGCTGTCTCGCGCGCACGCTATGCGCGGCTCGCTGCCGAAGTGAAACGCATCCTGGCCTGGGCAATCGAGCGCGGCGGCACCACCTTGCGCGACTTCATCAGTCCCGATGGCCTGCCCGGCTACTTCTTCCGCGAGCTCAACGTGTATGGCCGTGCGGGCGAACCGTGCCACGTATGCGGCACGCCGATCCGACAGGCCGTACTGGGGCAGCGCTCCACGTTCTGGTGCCCAAGCTGTCAGCGTTGAACATGTGGTCGCGGTTCACTCCGGCCACTGGAACTCGACATAGGTGTTGTTGAACTGCGGATCGTCCAGTCCACCGCCGAGATGCACCACGACACCGCTGGGAACGCCCTCGATATCCAGTCTCTGGCCCTCGCCGAAGTGCGCGCCGAGCGCTTCCAGCTCGACCAGCTTTTCGCACAGCAGGCCGGCACGGTCGATGGCGCGGTCCGGCACCTGGCGGATGCTGATGTCGGGGCGGCCGAACTTGCGCATGCCGCGGGTGTGGATCCATGAATGATCCGGTGCGGACTCGCCGTCGCGCAGGATCAGCAGATGGTTGCGGATCGGTGCGCCGTCGCGGATCAGGTACTTCCGGCGCCAGGCGTCGGCATCCAGCAGGCTGAGGATCTGCGGATCGAGGATCGCCGTACCACCGATGTCGAGCATGCCGGCCAGCACACCCAGCGTATCGCGCAGGTAACCGGTGGCCGGGCTGTCCTTGAGCGTGCCGCGCACGACCATGACTTCGGGTGCATCGAAGGCAAGCTGGTACGCCTCCGGCGCATCGGCCTTGAACATGCGGCCCATCGCACCTTTCAATGGATAGCCATCCCACTGGCGCAATGCGCTGTGGTAGTGGCTGACCGCCTCGATACCGGCCGGCAGGCCCGGGCTGCCGTAATCGGCGGAGGGCACGCGCACCGCGTCGAACTGACCGAACACGTAGAACTGCAGCAGGATCTCCTCGTCGCTGGCTTGCCAGTGCGGGCGCTGCCAGGCGGGGATGGTGATCGGGTTGCTCATGACATTCCTTGATGGTGGATCTCGGTCAACGGCTCTCGCCGAGCGGCAGCACGGATTGCTGCAATTCGATGCGCCCACTGCCCTCGCTGATCTTCTTGAACTCGGCACGGCTCACCGAGACATAGCGTTCGTTGCCACCGATCTCAACCTGCGGGCCGTCGGTGACGGCATGGCCATGTTCATCCACGCGCACCACCATGGTGGCCTTGCGGCCGGTGTGGCAGATCGTCTTGATCTCTTCCAGGTTGTCCGCCCAGGCCAGCAGGTAACGGCTGCCCTCGAACAATTCGCCGCGGAAATCCGTGCGCAGACCGAACGCCAGCACCGGGATGTTGAGCCTGTCGACTACGTCGCTGATCTGCCACACCTGTGGCTTGGTCAGGAACTGCGCCTCGTCGACGAATACGCAATGCAACGCGCCATGCGCGGCGATGTCGGCCTCGACCAGCACCAGCAGGTTCTCGTCGCCGCCGAAGCGACGCGCATTCGCCTTCAGGCCGATGCGCGAGGCGACCACGCCTTCGCCATAACGGTTGTCCAGCGCAGGGGTGAGGATCAGCGTGCGCATGCCGCGCTCGTGATAGTTGTATGCGCTCTGCAGCAGCGTGGTGGTCTTGCCGGCATTCATTGCCGAGTAATAGAAATAGAGCTTGGCCATGGGCGTACGTTCGGGTCGTGATCGTGCATGGTACTGGCTACTACCCCTGCTCGCAGGGGGAGTGAGTTCAATCACACATTGTCCAGCGGCGTGTTGCCCCCGGTGAACTGCGCACGCGCCTGCGCCAGCCGGTACTTGTGCTCGCTACGCCAGCACCGCCAGTCGCGCAGGCCGCAGATCGCATAGACCAGCTTGAACAGCTGCAACCGCCACAACACTTTCGGCGTATCGAACAGGTCGCCGGCCAGCATCGAGATCACGCCCTGTTCCAGCTGCCAGGTGTTGCGCGGCTGACGGAACATCTGTTGCATCACCGGCCCGTTGAAGCGGTAGATGAAGAACGAGAAGCGCGCCATGCCGGCACGCTGGCGTTTCTCCAGCTTGCGCAACAAGGACATCTCGCGTGCCGGGTCGCGCAAGGCCTGATCGACCACGTCGACCGCCTGCTCGGCACCACTCATCGCCAGATACACGCCGGAGGAAAACACCGGATCGAGGAACGCGAACGCATCGCCGACCAGCACCCAGCCCGGCCCGCCCATCCGCGTCGAGTCGTAGGAATAGTTGCCGGTGACACGTACCTCGTTGTCGATCAGCTCCGCGTGCTCCAGACGGCGCCACAGCGCCGGGCTCAACTTCAGCGTATCGAGCAGGAATTCGAGCGTGCGGCCTTTGCGCTGCTTGAGGTAATCCGGCCGGCATACCGCGCCTACGCTCATCACGCCGTCGGGCAGCGGAATCATCCACATCCAGCCGTGCTCGAAACTGTAGACGCTGATGTTGCCCGCATCCTCGCCGGCACGCTGCTCGGCGCCACGATAGTGGCCGAAGATCGCCGCGCTCTGGTGCTGCTCGTTCTTGCGGCGCAATTTCATTTTCGCGGAGAGGAAGGCATCGCGGCCACTGGCGTCGACCACATAACGCGCCTGGATGCAGTAACTACGGCCGTCGTCGGTTTTCACGTCCAGCCGGCTTTCGCGCGGACCCCGCTGCTCGATCTGCACCACCTCATGCCCTTCGCGCGCATCCGCACCGCATTCGCGCGCGTGGTCGTAAAGCATCTTGTCGAAATCCTGCCGCCATACCTGGTAAGCATGGGGCGGGCTCTGTCCGATCGCGCGGGCAAACGCGTAGGTGTTGTAGCCGCGCTCGTTATCCGCCTCGAAATCCGCGCCGGGCTTGAACACCCCCAGCGCGCGCACCTTGTCCAGCACACCAAGCCGCTCGAACACCGGCAGGTTCATCGGCAATAGCGACTCACCGATATGGAAGCGCGGGTGATGCGCCTTTTCCAGCGCAATCACCTTGTAGCCGCGACGCGCCAGCAACGCCGCCGTGGTGCTGCCGCCCGGACCGCCGCCGATCACCACCACGTCACACAGCTCTATGGTCGTTTCCACCTGATCCGTCATGCCTCCTCCTTGTGCCTGTTGTGGGTTCGATTATGGCCGAAGCCGGCGGGCGCGCCAGCGGTGCTCTGTTACCATCGACCACCGCCTCATCCCGTCTTTCGATCCATGCTCAATCCGCAACAACTGGCCGCCGTCGAACATTGCGACAGCCCGCTGCTGGTGCTCGCCGGTGCCGGTTCCGGCAAGACCTCGGTGATCACCCAGAA
>DAHUXL010000113.1 GCA_027307195.1 Rhodanobacter sp.
CGCCGATCGGCAACAGCACGCTGCGCATGAGCAGCTACTTCGCCGACGAAGGCAACATGACCGCGCTGGCGCCGATCAACGCCGCGCAAGCCGATTACGTGCACAACGAACTTCCGCGGCTGCATCCGGAACTGGCCGACGTGCCCGTACTCGCCGCCGCCGCCGCGTTCCGCACCGGCTTCGGCGGCCCCGACGACTACACCGACGTCGCCGCCGGTCCGCTGACCCTGCGCAGCGCTGCCGACCTTTACTTCTACCCGAACACGCTGGCCGCGGTGAAAACCGATGGCGCCGGGCTCAAGGCGTGGCTGGAAAAATCCGCCGAACGCTTCAACCGCATCGACCCGAGCAAGACCGGCGAACAGGCGCTGATCAACACCCACTACACCGGCTACAACTTCGACCAGATCCAGGGCGGCATCCACTACGTCATCGACGTGTCGAAGCCGGTCGGCCAGCGCATCACCACGCTGACGTATCAAGGCAAGCCAGTCGTGCCGACGCAACCGTTCATCATCGTCACCAACAACTACCGCGCCAGTGGCGGCGGCCACTTCCCCGGCCTCGATGGCAGCAACATCGTGCTGGCCGCGCCCGACGGCACCCGCGAGATCCTGGCGAAATGGCTGGAACGCCAGAAACAGATCGGCGCCAGCGAGCTGGAACCGACCTCATGGAAGTTCGCGCCACTGAAGACGCACGGCCCGGTGGTATTCACCGCCGCCAGCGGCAAGCAGGACGTGGCACATGACGCCGGCCTCGACAACATCCGTCAGCTCAAGGATCACGGCGACGGCACCGCGACTTACGCGATCGACCTCTCGCACTGAAATCACACGAACTGAGGTGGCAAGGCCCGCTTTCGATTGAACGCGGACCTTGCCGACTTCTCACAACTTCTCGCTGCAGTCAGGATTTTCCGTTCACTTCCAGACTGAAGTTACCCATGTTCGAAGCCCTCTTACTTGGCCAGCGACGCATTGTCGATGACGAAGCGGTACTTCACGTCGCCCTTCACCATGCGGTCATAGGCCTCGTCGATCTTCTGCACCGGGATCATCTCGATGTCGGAGACGATGCCCTTGTCGGCGCAGAAATCCAGCATCTCCTGCGTTTCGGCGATGCCGCCGATCAGCGAGCCAGCAATGTTCCGACGCTTGAAGATCAGGTTGGCGATGTTCGGTGACGGATGCGGATGCTCCGGCACGCCGACCAGCACCATGGTGCCGTCGCGCTTGAGCAGGCTGGTGAAGGCATCCAGCGAATGGCTGGCGGCCACGGTGTTGAGGATGAAGTCGAAGCTGTTGGCGTGCGCCTTCATCTCGTCTGCATTGCGCGAGACCACCACCTCGTCCGCGCCGAGGTCCAGCGCCGCCTGGCGCTTGTTGTCGGAGGTGGTGAACGCCACCACGTGCGCGCCCATCGCATGCGCGAGTTTCACGCCCATGTGGCCCAGTCCGCCGATGCCGACCACGCCGACCTTGCTGCCGGGACCGACCTTCCAGTGCCGCAACGGCGAGTAGGTGGTGATGCCCGCGCACAGCAGCGGTGCGACCGCGGCGAGTTGCGATTCGGGGTGGCGGATCTTAAGCACGAAC
>DAHUXL010000116.1 GCA_027307195.1 Rhodanobacter sp.
GCAGGAAGATGCCGGTGCCCGCTGCGCCCGCGTGGTGCGTTCGGCCGGCCGCACGATGGTGCTGTTCTCCGGTGGCGAGAAGAACGACGATGATGCGGCGGTACTGCGCAAGGTCGAGTTCTACATGCAGTCCGGCGCCAACGGCGTGATGTTCGGTCGCAACATGTGGCTGCGCCCGTTCGATCAGGCGGTAGCGCTGACGCGGCAGGTGCATGACATCATGGCGAAATATCCGCGCTGAGCAGGTGAGGCAGGCCGTTCGATGAGTCACAGCTCCTCCAAGTCACCGCAGCGGCTGATGCAGGCCGGCTGCCTCTGCTGCGCGCCGCCCACCGGCGCCGGTACGGTCAAGGTCGAAAGCAGCAAGAATCCGCTGCAGACCCAGCCGGACGCCGGCAAGAGCGATCTGCGACTGAAGGACTTCCGACCGCGCAGCATGCTTCATGTGCCGCAGACGCGCATCGAGCGTCCGCGCTTTCCGGTGATCGACGTGCACGCGCACCTGACCTGGTCCAGCAACGTGCGCAACGGCATCTCGGTGGGCGAAGAGGTCACCCTGTTCGCCCAGCCCGAGGACCTGCTGCCGGTAATGGATCGCAAGGGCGTGCGCACGTTGGTGAACCTCACCGGCGGCGTCGGTGCCGGGCTGGAGAAGAGCATCCGCAGCTTCGACCAGGCCGCGCCGGGACGCTTTCTCACGCTGACCGAACCGTCGTACGAGCACTTCCCCGAGCCGAACTATGCACAACTGCAGGGCGACGCGATCGCGCACGCCAAACGGGTCGGCGCGCGCGGACTGAAACTGCTGAAGACACTGGGTCTGTATCTGCGCGAACGGATCGACGAAGGTCCGCTGGTCGCGGTGGACGACCGTCGCTTCGATCCGATGTGGGAGGCCTGCGCTGCCTACGACATGCCGGTGTTCCTGCACGTCTCCGATCCGGAGGCGTTCTTCCTGCCCACCGACGCGAGCAACGAGCGCTACGAGGAACTGGCCAACCATCCGGACTGGTCGTTCTACGGCCCGGAGTTTCCCGGCAACGCGGAGCTGCTCGCCGCGCGTGACCGCCTGATCGCACGCCATCCCAAGACCACCTTCGCGCTGCTGCATGTGGGCAACAATGCCGAGAACCTCGCGGCGGTCGCCGCCTGCCTGGACCGCTTTCCGAACACCGTGATCGACATCAGCGCCCGCGTCGGTGAACTGGGGCGCCAGCCGCGCATCGCGCAGCACTTCTTCGACCGCTACCAGGACAGGATCCTGTTCGGCACCGATGCGGTGCCCTCGCCGTATGGCGACGACGTGCCGCAACAATTGTTCGGCGACGAGCTGTACGAGATCTACTACCGTTTTCTGGAAACCGAGGACGAGTACTTCGATTACGCGCCGGCGCCGACACCACCGCAGGGACGCTGGTCGATCTACGGGCTCGGCTTGTCGGACGAAGTGCTGCGCAAGGTTTATCATGACAATGCCGCCCGACTTCTGAATATCGACCCATGAGTGAAACGACCCGTGAGTGAAGCTCCGATCGCCTCCCGCCGCCTGCTGGTCGAAGAACGCCGCCGCCTGATCGTGGATCTGGTGGGACAACAGGGCCGCGCCACGGTGGAA
>DAHUXL010000128.1 GCA_027307195.1 Rhodanobacter sp.
TCACGTCGTTCGCGTACAGCATGCACACCACCGCCAGCACGGTAGTGGTGACGATCGCGCCGACATACGGAATGAAATTGGCGAACATCGCCACGGCGCCCCACAGCAGCGGGTCGGGCACCTTGTACAACCACAACATGCCGGCGGTGAGCGCGCCCAGGCCGGTATTGATCAGCAACGCGGTGAGCAAGTAGCGCGACACCTCGGTCTGGATTCCGCGCACGATCGCCACCGCATGTCGCTTGTAGGCAAAGCTCGGCGTGATTTCCACCAGCCTTCGCAGCATGGTGTCGCCATAGATCAGGAAGAAGAACACCAGCAGCATCACGCTCAGCACGGCGGCAAGCACCTTCGGTGCGGTCGAGACCACGTCCCAGGCGCTGATCGACATCGGCGCCGGTTGCGCTGCCGGGGCGCGATTGGTCTGGTTGACCAGGGTTTGCGTGGCACGGTTCGCTGCTTCCAGCGGCTGGGTAAGGCTCCTGAACTTCGGCACGAAACTCTTGATCGCCGTCGGTGCGCCATGGAACCAGCCGATCGCCGGTTGCGCCAGCAGGCCGACCCCGCTGCCGATGCCGACGATCAGGCCGATCATCAGCACGCTGGCGGTCAGCCAGCGCGGCAGGTGAAAGCGCGTGCCGAAGGCGACGATCGGGTTCAGCGCCAGCCCGAGGAATGCCGCCAGCACCAGCGGAATCAGCAACGCCTTGGTCAGCGTGATGGTGTACATCAGCGCCAGAAACAGCATCACGTTCAACAGCACCCGCAGCGCCCGCATGTGCCGGCGCATGCCGCGCGCCGTGTGCAGCCCGCGCGCCAGCTGCCGCGGCGGATAACCCGGCGCGACTTCCTCGATCGGGATCAGTGGCTCGGCGCTGTCATCGCCGGCAACATCATCCTGCGGCGGGAACGGTTCGGGCGCGCTCATGAGCGTTCGCCATCTTCCACGTCATGCAAGCCGGACTCGTCGCGGTTTCGCCCGGCACCGGCGAGACCCGCCGTACCCAGCTCGGCAATCATCCGCGTGGCGAACGCCACCGCATCGGCCAGGCCACCACTGAGCAGCGGCCCCACGCCAGGCACCCGCAACGGATGTACGTTGAGGCTACCCAACACGAAACCGGCACCGGCCGCCACGCCCACCGTGCTCAACGGATACGCATGCCCACGCGCCAGCAGGGCCGCCGCCGGCGTACTCAACTCCTGCCGCGCCGCACTCATGCGCAACTGCGCCGCCTGCACTTTGGCAAACTGATCGAAAATGCTCATGGCCGTCCCTCCTCCCGCTTGCTTTGCATGCGCTCAGCGTCGATCTCGGCCCCGGCCTTGTGCAAGGTGTCGCGCATCATTGCATTCCATTCGCTGCGCGTGACCGGCAGGCTCATCCAGTGCATGCAGCGACGGAACAGCAGGATCGAACCGAGCAGGAACAACATTTGCAGCACGGCCAATGTCAGCAACGCCCAGATCCATGAGCCGAACCACGCCGCCAGCACCACGCCGAGCAGGCCCAGTATGGTCAGGCCGAAACCGACGCCGGCCACGGTAGCGGCCAGACCGGCCAGCAGCATCCATGACACCGCGCTGCGCGCCAGTCCCAGTTCCGCTGCCAGCAGATGCAGCTGTGCGCCGAACAGACGCTTGACCGCGCGGCCGAGCTGGCCGATCTCGGCCAGCAGCCCAGACGACGACGGCGCCGGATCCGGCGCCGCCGCTTCGCGGGGTGATTCACCCTCGTCGCGCATTCCCTGCTCCGCCGTCGTGGGACTCAACGCCGCAGGATGCGGCCGAGCAGCCAGCCGGCACCGAGCGCGATGGCGACCGATTGCACCGGTTTCTCGCGCACGTAGTCACGCGCCTGCTCCAGCCAGGCGTCGGCGCGGTCCATGGTTTCGTCATAAACCTCGCGACCACGCTCGCTGACATGGGCGGCCTTGTCGCTGGCCTTGTGGGCGGCATCGGCCGCCTTGTCGGTGGCGCGATGCAGGCCTTCCTCGACGTGGTCGGCGGCGCGCTCCACGGTTTCCTTGGTGCTGCTTACGACATTCGAGGTGGCCTGCTTGATCCGCTCGGCGCGCTCGTCGATGCGGCTGGCGGCGATCGATTCGGGGTTGTCTACCTGCTTGTTCATTGCATGCTCCGGAAAGGACTCAACTATGGCGCAATCTGCTTCAACGTTCGACCATCAACTCGCGCGACGGAAAAACGCGATGATCGCCAGGATCAGAAAGATGATGAACAGGATCTTCGCGATGCCGGCAGCGGCACCGGCGATACCGCCAAAGCCCAGCACCGCGGCAATGATGGCGATGACCAGAAAAACCAGGGCGTAATGCAGCATGGGGGCATCCTCTTGGTGGTGAACGGGTCGCGGCGGAGATCCGCGTACCGCCATTCACCCATAGCCCATGCCATGCGAGCGTGAAGAGAGTCGGCGCCGCCATGCACGCGAAACCGACGTTTGCTCAGCCCAGGATCAACCGATTACCGCCGGATTGAGGCTATACGTGCCGATCAGCTCGGCCTCATCCAGCACATGACCGACCATCGCCGCACGCAATTCGGCCAGTGAAAAACCCTTGACCAGCGGCAGCGACGCCACATCGAGCGCATGCAGCTTGAAGTGGTAGTGATGCAGCAGCGCGTCGTTCCATGGCGGGCATGGGCCGTCGTAGCCGAGATACTCGCCAGCCATCTCGGTGTCGCCGGCAAACCAGCCGGTGTA
>DAHUXL010000136.1 GCA_027307195.1 Rhodanobacter sp.
ACGTCAATTGCGAAATGGCCTTTTCGAAAGACGCCAATCATTTGCTGCATGGGCTTCCCCGTATCACTCTTGTGGCCTAACGCTGGAGTTAAGCGGCGGCGTAGCCGTCCGCTTGGACGAGTAGTTAGATGGCACCCTCAACGCACAAAGATGCCGATCGCCATAAGCGTCAGACCAAGCATCCCCAGTCCAAGGCCGAGTATGTCACTGCTGCGAAATCGCTGGGAACCTAGCGGAGTAGCCAGCAAAAACCCAACGCCGGTTAGAAGCGTGTGCAACTCCGTACGCCCTCTGTAGAGATACATGGCAAGGTTGAGCAGACCCATCACGATGAACAATATGCCCCACAGCCAGCTTCGGTTCTGTTCGACGTCAGTCATTTGAGCAACCTTCCTGTGGCATCTAACGCTGGAGTTAAGCGGCGGCGTAGCCGTCCGCCTTGAACGAGTAGTTACACACGACACCGACGCCCAGTATTGCAAGTGACAGATGCCGAGCCGCTTCGATTTGTGCCCGTGGGACGGATGGCGATGGGTCGCCAAGTTGCGACGTGACGCCGACGTCCCCCCGTTTTGAGTAGCAGTCGGCTTTAGAGCCCGGATGTCATCGTAGCCGCTCTCGCAGCCAGTTGTTGTGCATAAGCAGCGGGCGTCAGCCCGCCGAGAATTCGCTTCGGTCGTTCCTCGTTGTATTCCCGGCGCCATGCCTCGATCACGACGCGGGCGTGGCCCAAACTGGTGAACCAGTGCTCGTTCAAGCATTCGTCGCGCAGGCGACCGTTGAACGATTCGATGTAGGCGTTCTGATTGGGCTTGCCCGGTTCGATCAGGCGCAAGGTGACACCTTGTTCGTGCGCCCAGGTCAACATCGCGCGACCGCAGAACTCCTTGCCGTTGTCCGTGCGGATCACCTGCGGCAGCCCGCGCGTTACGCGCAGCTGATCCAGGATGCGGGTGAGCGGGTGTCCACCGATGGCCCGCTCCGGCACGATCGCGACCGACTCGTGCGTGGCGTCATCGACGATGGTCAGACACTTGATCACCCGGCCTTCGGCCGTGCGGTCAAACACGAAATCCATCGACCACACCTCGTTCGCCGTGCGTGGCCGAACCAACGGCTGCCGCTCGGATACGGGCACCTTCTTGCGTTTGCGCCGCCGCACCTGCAGCTTCGCCAAGGCGTACAGGCGATCGACGCGCTTGTGATTGACCACCAGACCGGCCTGACGCAACTTCAGATAGATCATCCCGGCGCCGTAGCGGCGGTGCCGGTGGGCCAACGCCAGGATGCGTTCGCGCAGCGAGGTGTTGCGATCGGGCGCTGGATCGTAGCGAAGCGCGCTGGCGCTCATGCGCAGCACGCGCAACGCACGCCGCTCGCTCAGTCCCTGGGAGGTCATCTGCCGCACCAGCAGCCGTCGTGCCGGTGCGGTCACCACTTTTTTCGCAACGCCTCGCGCGTGATCTCGATCTCCAGCATCGACTCGGCCAGCAGCTTCTTCAGCCGCGTGTTCTCCGTCTCCAGCTCCCGCAGGCGCTTGGCCTCGGACACCGTCATGCCGCCGAACTTGCTGCGCCACAGGTAATAGCTGGCCTCCGAAAAGCCATGCCGACGGCACAGCTCCTTCACCGCCAACCCTGACTCGGCTTCCCGCAGGAAGCCGATGATCTGTTCTTCCGAAAAACGCTTCTTCACGTCCGATCTCCTCAACTCATGGGATCGGACTCTAAAGCTTTGTGCTACTCAGATTGGGGGAGACGTCGGCCACGCGCTTTATGCCACCGCGGCGCTCACGTAAGCTTGTGACACAGGATTGGGGAATCTCATCATGGCGATAAAGCTGGTTCATCGGCTGATGCAGGATCGTGCCGCCGGTTTGTCGCCGGCGGCGGCGCAGCGACTGGACGACGCGGCCACCGCGCTGACGCGCAGCGAACTGAATGCGGCCGAGGCGAGCCTGCTCGACGTGCTGGCGCAGGCACCGGATTGCGTGGAGGCGCGCCGTTTGCGGGGTCTGGTGATGCATTTGCGCGGCGACTATGCGCAGGCCGTGCTGCTGCTGCGACAGGCACTGGCGCTGAGTCCGGAGCACGCGCTGATCCACATGAACCTGGGCATTTCGCTGCATGCGGGCGGCGAGCCCGACGCGGCGCTGGCGTCCCTGCAGCGCGCCTGCAAGCTGGCCGCCGATTTCGCGCCGGCCTGGTTCAATCTGGGTCGGGTGTTGAGCATGCAAGGTCGCCCGGTCGGTGCGGTGACCGCCCTGCATCGCGCGCTGGACATCGATCCGGAGCATATGGCGGCGCGGGTCACGTTGGCGGAGGCCCAGACCCGGCTCGGTGCGTTGGATCTGGCCAGCGCGAATTACCGCGAGGTGTTGCAGCGCCAGCCCGATCATGCGGACGCATGGATCGGCTTGTCCGACTTGCCGGCGGTGCGTTTCGACAAGGCCGATGTCGCCCGGTTGCAGCTGGCCTTGCAGAGGCCGCAGACGCCGCAGGCGCGCGTGTCGCTGAGCTTCGCCCTGTCACGGGCGCTGGAAGACCAGGCCGACTACCACACAGCCTTCCGCGCGCTGTACAAGGCCAATGCCCTGAAGCGTCGCCTGGTGAACTGGAATGCCACTGCCGCGCGGGCACAGGTCAGCGCGATGTTCGAGGTGTTCGCCGAGCCGCAGCCTGAGGGGCCGGATGTCGCGCTGGGCGAGCAGGTGATCTTCCTCGTGTCGCTGCCGCAATCCGGCGCCGGCGCGACGACGCGGATCCTCGCCGCCCATCCGCAGGTCGGCACTGCCGATGCGTTGCCCGACCTGCAGCAGGTCATCGACGCCGAGTCGGCACGCCGCAGGCAACCGTTCCCGCAGTGGGCGCGTGCAGCCGCCGCCACGGACTGGGCGCGGCTTGGGCAGGACTATCTCGCGCGCACGGCGCCAGCGCGCGCTGGCAAGCCACGCTTCGTCGATGCCAATCCGCTGAATTGGCGGCTGGCGGGTGCGGCGCTGGCGATGTTGCCCGGGGCGCGCGTGGTGAACAGCCGCGGCGATGCGCTGGAAACCTGCTTTGCCTGCTACCGCCAGCTGTTCGCCAACGGCCACGGGTTCAGTTACGACCTCGACCACATGACCAGCTACTGGCGCGACTACGACCGGCTCAGCCGGCACTGGCAACGGCTGTTCCCGCAGCGCTTCGTCGAACATGCCCATGCGTCGATGCAGGCCGATCCCGAAACGCGGGTCCGACGGCTACTGGCATTCTGCGGGCTTGACTACGATCCCGCCTGCCTGGCGGTTCATCGCGAACAGCCCATCTCACGCAGTGCGCCGTATGCCGGCGAGCTGAAGCGATTGCGGGTGTTGTTGGGTACTGCCTGATCGGGGAGTCGTTGCTCAGCGCCGCAGCGAACGCGCCGCGGCCAGCCGCCGCTGGCGCGGTGGTTCGTTGAGCAACACCGGCAACCACGCGGAGAACGGTTGCGGCACAATGCCAAGCGCCGCGTAGCCGTCGACCTTGCCGACCGAGTCGGTGCGCAGCGAGCGGAAGTTGTCGAGCGAGAAGGGTTTGCCGGGCAGCAGTCCGGCAAACTGCGCCTGCAGCCGGCCCAGGCTGTCGGGTAGCGCGACGATCGGCGTGCGCAGGCCGGCGGCGGCGCGGATCTTCCGCACGATCTCGCCCAGCGTGAGCACCTCGGGACCGTACAATTCGAAGGTACGCCGCTGGCCGAGCTTGTAGCTGCCGACGCAGCGCGCGATCGCCTCGGCAACGTCGCCGACGAAGGTGGGCGCCATCCGTGCCTGCGCACGTGCCAGCGGCAACAGCGGCATGCGCCGCAGCAGCCCCGCGAAGCGGCTGACCAGGCCGTCGCCCGCGCCGAAGATCACGCTGGGTTGGTAGATCGTCCAGTCGAGTGCGGAGGCCTTGACCAGCGCTTCCGCCTCGCCGCGGGTCTTCAGGTAATGCGACAGGCCCTGGCCGGCTTTCAGCGAGCTCATCTGGTGCAGGCGTGGAACGCCGCTGGCATGACAAGCCGCGATCAGGCGACGGGTCAGTTCCACGTGGGCGCGCTGGAACGTATGCGGGCCGCGTGGGTTGAGGATGCCGACCAGATTGATCACCGCATCGGCGCCGGCGAGGTGTCGACGCAGCGCATCGTCGTCGTAGACGTTCGCGCTGCGCACGCTCACGCCGGGCAGCACGCCAAGTTCGCGATGCTGCTCGCGATTGCGCGAGAGCAGCACGATGCGATGGCCGTCGGCGACCAGACGCGGCAACAGATGACTGCCGACGAAACCGGTACCGCCGAGGATGACGAGCTGCTGTGTGGCCATGCGGATGGACCCTGTGTGAAGCGGTGTCACGGTGGCGCGTTGGCTGCGCTGGAC
The DNA here is from genome assembly GCA_027307195.1 of Rhodanobacter sp. Classification (GTDB taxonomy): domain Bacteria; phylum Pseudomonadota; class Gammaproteobacteria; order Xanthomonadales; family Rhodanobacteraceae; genus Rhodanobacter. Next base: position 4,379 of record DAHUXL010000136.1, read on the forward strand.
GGCGCCGCCGGTGCACTGACAGGCTCGACGGCCGAGCAGCTGATCGGGCGACGCACGGTCGACGCGTTTGGCAGTCCATACGGCTGGCCGATCGCGCTCAAGCGCGTGGTCAGCGGCACGGCCGTGCCATGCAGGCGCCAGTCGTAGATCACGCTGAACGCCATCACCCGCGCCACGTACTCGCGGGTTTCCTTGAACGGGATGGTGGCCACGAACAGGTCCGGCGTCAGCGTGCCACGCGCGGCCAGCCACTGGTCGACCCGGTTCGGGCCGGCGTTGTAGGCGGCGCTGGCCAGCCACGGCGAGCCGTTGAAGCGTTCGGCCATCTGCGCCAGATAGCGGGTGCCCAGCACGATATTGGTGGCCGGTTCGTACAACGTGTCGCCACCGCCCCAGTTCAGCCCGTTGCGTTTGGCCACCAGTGCGGCGGTGCCGGGCAGCAGCTGCATCAGGCCGCGGGCGTCCGCGCCGGAGCGGGCATCGCTCATCCACGCGCTTTCGGCGCGCAGGATGCCGTAGGCCCAGACCGGTTCGATGCCGGCCTGTTCGGCCTGCGGCACCACACCGTCCTGGCTGGCCAGCGGGAAGCGCAGGTTGTACAGCCGCAGCGCGTCGCCGCTGCTGAGGGTGAACACCGCGCGGTCGTACCAGCCGCGCCGGTTGGCCAGGTCGGAGGCGAGCTGCAAGGTGGCCTGATCGGCGTCCTGCAAGGCGCGTGTCCATTCGCGTCGGGCCAGCTTGGGCAGGTCGACCGCGTACAGCTCGAACGCACGCAGCAGGCCGGGGTTGGCCAGCAGGGCCTGTTCGCGCTGCGGGTCCGCGGCGAGGGTCAGCGGGCAGATCGCATACGGCAGGTCGAGCTTGTCGGCGGCGAGAAAGCCGAAGAAGGTGGTCTTGCCGGCCTGCGCGCTGAGCTGCTGCTGCGCCTCGTTCTTGCGACCCAGTGCGACCAGCGCGCGGGCGTGGAAGTATTGCCACTCGCCATCCTGCTGCTGGCTGGCGGGCATCGCGTCGATGGCTGCCAGGACGGCACTCCAGTTCTGCTGCGCCAGCGCCACGCGCACGCGCCATTCGCGACTGGCGTCGGTCTGCGCGCCGGCGGGCAATGCGATCAGCCGTGCCAGCGCGCCGTCGTCGAAATCGGTGGCATGGAACAGCGCCAGTGCGTACAGGATCTGGTCCCGTTGCGGTTCGCTGAAGCTGAAGTGCGTTTGCAGTTGCTGCCATGCGGTGTCGGCGCTGGCGGACTGGCGGCGGGCCAGCCGGGTCAGTGCCAGCGTGGCGGCCTGCCGGTTGCGCGGGGTGTCGGGCCAGTCGGCCGCCGTCGTCAGCGCACCGGCCGGATCGCGCAGCGCCTGGGCGAGTCGTTGTGCGGTGGCGCGATCGTCCGTCGGTAGCCAGTTGGCCAGGTTGGCGATGGTGCCGGACTGGCCGGCATCGGCGGCGCGGTCGATGCGCGTCCACAGCCGGGCGCTGGTCAGCAGGCCCTGGTCGTGTGCGGCATTGAGCACCGGATCGCAGGCGCCGGGCAGATTCGGCTTGGCCCAAAGTGTGCCTAGGTCCTTGTCGAAATCCAGTGTGCTTCCGTTGGCCAGTCGCGCCTGCAACGCATCGCAGCTGAGCGTGTCGCCGAGGCCGGGCTGATACATCGCGAGGAAGTTGTTCCAGTCCTGTCGACGTGCCAGTTCCAGCAGGAACGCGCGACGCAGGTCGGCAGCGGGAATCCAGTCCGGATACTGCGTGAGATACGACTCCACGGTGGCGCGGTCGATCTGCTGGATATCGTGCTCCAGCGCGGCCTCCTGCAGATAGGGATACAGCGGGTAGTCGCGCAGGCCGGCGGCCAGGCTCTGCCATCCGTTTTCACCTTGCTGTGCGGCGGCATACGCCTGCTTGAACGCGGCGCGCTGGCTGGCACTGGGTTCGGCGGCCTGCACGATCGTGGTGGCCAGCAACCAGCTGGTGGCCAGCAACAACCAGTTCAACAAGACGCGCCGCGGTGGGGCAAAAACAAACATGGGAACTCCTGCGGTCGATCCGGCTGCAGTGTAGTCGATGGCCCGGATCAGCTTGTCGCGATTCGGTGAGGGCCTGCCTGTTAAGCTGGCACGCTTCATCTTCAGCATCTCCGGGATCGGCATGTCGTCAGCGCCTTCGCCTGCTTTTCGTCGAACTGGTCTCGCGTGGCTGATCCTGGTGACACTGGCGCTGATCGGTGCGTACTGGTGGTGGGTGATCGGCCGCCCGGTGGCGTTGCCGGATGCACCATCGGCACGGATCGCCTGCGTATCGTATGCGCCGTTCCGCAACGCCGGTGAAACGCCGCTGGATGCGCAGGCCTTCATCAGTCCCGAGCGCATCGACGAAGACCTGCGTGCGCTCTCGCAGCGCTTCGATTGCGTGCGCACCTACTCGCAGGGACAGGGCCTGAGCGCGGTACCGCAGATCGCCGAACGCTACGGCATGAAGGTGCTGCTGGGCATCTGGCTGGGTGGCGACAAGAAGGCGAACGCACAGCAGATCGAGTTGGGCATCGATGCCGCGCGCAAGTATCCGCAGGTGCTGCGTGGCGTGATCGTCGGCAACGAGGTGCTGTTGCGCGGCGATCTGTCAGCGGCGCAACTGGCCGGCTATCTGCATGAAGTGCGCACCGCGGTCAGCGTGCCGGTGACCTATGCCGACGTGTGGGAGTTCTGGCTGCGCCACCCCGAACTGGCCGGCTCGGTCGACTACCTCACCATCCACATCCTGCCGTACTGGGAGGATCAGCCAGTATCGCCGGAACGCGCGGTGCAGCATGTGGCGACGGTGTACGCAAAAGTGCAGCAGGCGTTTCCGGGTCGTCGTGTGATGATCGGCGAGACCGGCTGGCCCAGCGCCGGGCGGCCACGCCAGGCAGCCGGCGCCAGCGTGGTCAACGAGGCGCGTTACCTGCGCGAATTCCTGCTCTACGCGGCGACCGTGCAGATGCCATACAACGTGATCGAGGCGTTCGATCAGCCGTGGAAGCGCGCGCAGGAAGGCACCGCCGGCGGCTACTGGGGCATCTTCGATGCGCAGGCGCGGCCGAAGTTTGCGATGCAGGGACCGGTCACCGAGGAGCCGCGCTGGTGGGCCGGTTGGCTCGCTGGCGTGGCAGGCGCGGCGCTGTTCGCGCTGGTCGGCGCATGGCGTCGGCGCTGGACTGGCTGGCGCGGTTGGCTGGCCTTGAAGCTGGGCGGGTTTGCCAGTGGCTGTGCGCTGGCGTGGCAGTTCCGCCAGATGCTGTTCGCCTGTCGCGATCCGTGGGAGTGGACGGAGTCGCTGATGGCCTGCGCGCTGGCCTTGCTCAGCGCGCTATGGCTGGCACGCTGGATCGCTGCGCGGCTGGCTGGCGTCGTGTCGCTTCCGTTGCCGCATTGGCTGCGGCCCGCCTGGCTGTTCGCGCTGGCTTTCTATGGCTTGCTGCTGGTGTTCGACGGGCGCTATCGGGATTTTCCGCTGGGACTGTTCCTGCTGCCCTGTGCCGGCTTTGCGCTGATCGGCTGGTTGTCCGATCGACGCGAGGTGGCGATGCCGATGCTGGAGGAGCGTTTCCTCGCGGCCTGGCTGCCGCTGCTGGCGGCGATCGTGCTGCTGCAGGAACGCGGGCTCACGCCGGCAGCATGGTTATGGTTGGGATTGAATCTGCTGCTGGCGTTGTCGGTGCTGTTCGATTGGCGCAGCGCGCGCCTGCAGTCGCAGCAGGCGTAGGCAACCGAGCAGCAGCGCCAGCGCGCCGGGCTCGAAGCAGTACAGCTCCAGCGCGAACACCCCCAGTGCGGCGGCCAGCCATGCCAGCCACGGGCGTTGCCGCAGCAGCGCCAGCACGGCGGCGATCAGCGCCACGACACCGTAGACGTCATGCAGGAAACCCAGCACCAGCCACTGACGCCCGCCGCACCATGAGGGCGCGTGGCTGGAGTCGCACAGCTGTCCGATCGCACTGGATTCGATCAGGCCGTAGCGCAGCCACGCCGTACCCAGAGCCACGAGCAACAGCAGCACCCATGGCAGTGACTGTCGCCACCACGTCGACTTCACTGGCGCCGACCTCGTGAGGCGTTGCCGCCGACATGCGCCGGCAGACGGATTTCCGCCGCCAGCGGCAGATGATCGGAGAACGCCTGGGGCAGCGCCCAGGTCTTGTCCAGATGGATCGCGGAGGTTGTCAGGATGTGATCCAGTGCGCGGCGCGGCTTCCAGCTGGGGAAGGTCGGGGTCGACTGCGCCGGTGGCTGCAGATTGCATTTGGCGAACAGGTGAGCCATCTCGACGCTGTGCGGCTCCGTATTCAGGTCGCCCATCAGCACCGCGTGCGGGAAGTCATGCAGCAACTCGGCGATGAAGCCGAGCTGGCGGGCACGCGCCGGTGCGCTCAGCGACAGGTGCGCGATCATTACCGCCAGTGCGTTGTCGCCTTCGCCGAACTGTGCCAGCAAGGCACCCCGGCCGGGGATCCGGCTGGGCAGCGGATAGTCCAGCACCGAGTGCGGCTCCAGTCGGCTGATCAGTCCGTTCGCCGAATGGGCCAGCCGCGCCATCGCCCGGTTCGGCTGGTGGCTCCAGTACGGCATGCCGGCGGTTTCGGCGAGGTAGCGGGTCTGGTTGAGAAAGCCCGAGCGCAGGCTGCCGGCATCGGCCTCCTGCAATCCGATCAGGTCGAACTGCGGCAATACCTCGGCGAGCCGGTCGAGGTTGTCCATCTTGTTGCGCCCGGGCAGCACCGCGTTGAGGCTGCGGGTGACGTATTCGCTGTAGCGCTGCACGCTGGCGCCGGCCAGGATGTTGCAGCTCAGCAGGCGCAGACGGCGTTCGGCAGGGGCGGCTTTGAGAATCGCAGCGCGGGTCATCGCAACACACTACACGGGGAAGGGGATGCCCACGCTCACAGAGGTGCTCCGGGCAATGCAGCGAAGCATGATCCACCGCGTGTGAACGAGATGCCAGCCGCGCCGCCGCAGGTTTCGCGGTGCAGACGGCTTATTTGCCGCCCAGTTCGCGTTTGACCAGCCACAGCGTCACCGCAACCATCTCGTCATACGAATGGACAGCAGCCACGCGATACTTGCCGTTGACCACGATGGTCGGCGTGCCATCCACCTGCCACTTCTGGATCAGTGCCAGGTCGCTCTTCAGTTTCGCGGTCGCTTCGGCGGACGTGGCGATGCGCATGAACGCAGCCCGGTCGACGCCCTCGCGTGCGTAGAAGTCGGCCAGCTCATCCATCGAATTGATCGGATAGTTCTGGCCGAACTTGGCGGCGAACAGCTGCAGGTGGGTACGGTCGACCACACCCAGCTGGTCCGCCGCGTAATAGGCGCGGGCATACGGCAGCCACTCGGCGCTGAATGGCGCCGGCATCAACTTGAACTCTGCACCTGCCGGCAGCTGCTTGCGCAACTTTTCGGCGGTCGGCGCGAACTGCGCACAGTGAATGCAGCCGTACGAAAACACCTCGACCACTTCCACCTTGCCGACTGCGCTGTAACGCTGCTGCGGAGCAGGCAGGGTCACGTACTCGTTGCCCTCGGTGTACGGCGCCGTGGCACTCGGCTGCGCGGTGCAGGCGCTGGCCAGCAGCAGGCCGCCGATCAGGATGAGTACGTGCAGACGGGCAAATCGCTTGAGCATGAGGTTTTCTCTTCGCAGGACGGCAATCGGCCGCCGGGGAGTCAGCATCGATCGAGCCGGCTTATTTGCCGGCCGCTTCCTTGGCCACCAGCCACTGGGTCAGTTCGATCGACTGCGCGTAGCCGCCGGCGGAAGTTGCCGTGAAGCGGTACTTGCCGTCGATGATCATGGTCGGTGTGCTGTCCACGCCGTAGGCCTTCATCAGCTCGTCCGCGCGCTTCATCTGGGTATTGATGGAGAACGAGTTGGCGATGCCGACGAACTCTTTCGGGTCGACACCGTACTTGGCATAGAACTTCGCAATGTCGTCGATCGTCGGCCATGCGTCCTTCGGCTTGGGCTTGCCGGCGTTGAGGTCGTAGGTGGACAGTTCGCCGGTCTTCCAGGCGGCGTCGAACATCGCATCGTGGGTCTTGTTGACCACGCCGAGCGCCTGTGCCGCGTAGAACGCGCGCTGGAACACCGGCCAGTTCTCGTCCGGACGGAACGAGGCGGCCAGATAGTTCATCACCGCATTCGGTGGCAGGCTCTTGGCGATCTGGTCGGCCGTGGAATGGAAGCTGTTGCAGGCCGGGCAGGCATACGAGAACACCTCGGTCACCTCGATCTTGCCCGGATGGCTGGTCGGCTGCGCCGGATCGATCACGAAGTAGTTCTTGCCGGCGACCCATTTGCCGTTGTCGACGAACGGTGCGGCTGCTGCGGCAGGCGTGGTTTCGGTCGGGGCAGCAGCCGTACCGGCGGCTGCCGGTGTGGCGCTGCTGCTGGTTGCAGGTGCGGTAGCTGTCGTGGTGCTGGCTGGCGCCGTGCTGCTGGTCGCGGCTGGCGTGGTTGCGGCGCTGCTGCTGGCCGTCGGTGCGGCCGGCTTGGTGCTGCTGCCGGTGTCGCTGTCATGGCTGCAGGCGGCGAGCGCGAGCAGGGCGGCACACAGGAACGGCAGACGCTTCAACATGGCAAACCTCGAAAGATGGGGCCCGAATCCAGCGGGCTGAAACCAACAGCGCCGACCCTTCGGTCGGCGCGCAGTCGATCAGGGCGTCGCGGCTGGCTGGGTATCGGCGCTGTGCAGGCCCTCGACATAGCTGGACAGCGCAGAGATGTCGTCGGCGTCAAGCTTCTTCGCGATCGCCGGCATGATCTGCGATTGCGCATCGACGCCCCAGGTGGTGCCGTCATGCCAGGCCTTCAGCGTGGCCTGGATGTACTGCGCGTGCTGACTGGTCAGCTGCGGGTACATCGCGCCCGGATTGCCGCGGCCGTCGATGCTGTGACAGGCCATGCAGGCCGGGATGCCACGCGTGCTGTCGCCCTGGCGGAACAGCGTTCCGCCCTTTTCCACCAGCGCCTGATCGGCCACGCCGGGCAGCGGGGTCTTGCTGGCGAAGTAGGCGCCGACGTCGTGCATGTCCTGGGTGGACAGCGGCGTGGCCATGCCCAGCATGATCGGATTCTGCCGCTTGCCGGCCTTGAAGTCGGTCAGCTGGCGCACGATGTACTGCTCGCTCTGGCCCGCCAGCTTCGGGTATTGCGCGTCGCTGGAGTTGCCGTCCATGCCATGGCAGGCGCCGCAGACCGCGGCCTTGGCCTGGCCGGCGGTGGCGTCACCCGGCTTGATGGCGGTTTCGGCGACCGGCGCAACCGCCGTAGCGGGGGCTGTGCTGGCCGGCGTTGCCGCGGTGGCGGCAGCGGCTGGCGCAGCAGTTTTCGGCTGGGCGTCTTGTGCCGTCACCACACTGGCGGACAGGGCAAACACCAGGGCAATGGCGGACCCAAGAACAGCGGGCCGAAAACCAGCGGGGCGAAAACTCATACACTTGACTCCCGAGAGACTTGCAAACACTGCCAGTGATTGCGGCCATGCGGCCTGCAACAGGCAGAAACCGCAGAATTATCCCTGTGCCACCATAGCTTGGTCAAACCATTCCCATGTCGAATCCCCTGCAAGGCGCGCAGTTTGTGCTCGCCGCCCACCGCATCAGCCAGCTTCCCGCCGATCAGGGCGCCGAAGTGGCGTTTGCCGGCCGCTCCAATGCCGGCAAGTCCAGCGCGTTGAATGCGTTGACCAATCACAAGGGGTTGGCGCGCACTTCCAAGACGCCCGGCCGCACCCAGCAGATGGTCGCGTTCAGCCTGCCGCCACCGACCCAGGTCGATGGCCAGCCACCGGTGGACGTACGCCTGATCGATCTGCCAGGTTACGGCTACGCCAAGGTGCCGCTGGAAATGCGCGAGCACTGGAAGCTGGAGATCGACGCCTACCTGCATCAGCGCCGCAGCCTGCGCGGGCTGGTGCTGATCGTCGACATCCGCCATCCACTGAAGGAGTTCGATCGGCTGATGCTGGAGTTCTGCTTCGCCACCCAGCTGCCTTGCCATCTGCTGCTGACCAAGGCCGACAAGCTCTCGCGCGGCCAGGCCACGCAGGCGCTGGCCGCCTTGCGTAAACAGTTCGCTGCCGAAGGCCTGCATGCCACCGCGCAGATCTTTTCTTCCTCCGCCGGTACCGGCGTGGAAGAGGCACGGGAGGCGGTGATGACCTTGCTACGGCAGCCGCGCGACGGCGCGCATCAGGGCCACGAGCGCTGAGAGATCAGTCAGGCAGCTTGGTCACCAGTGCAGTGCTGCAGCTTGTCTGAAGCCTGATCGATCCGGACTGCGCAGGGTGACTTCTTTGACCTGCTGCCCCCGCGAGCAGTCTGTGGGCCCGCGTGGCCCTGCTCGCGTGACCGATGTCATTCGCGGTTTTGGAGAAAGCTCCATGAGCTCTGAAACGTTAACTGACCGGCTCACCTACAGCGCCGCGTGAAAACTTGTTGTCTGGCTACTCCCCCCTGATTTCAGCGACAGCCAGGACGCGTTGCTGTCCACATAGAGTGCTGTTCCTCGCAACATGTCCGTCGGTAGAGCAAACGCACCGTGGTGAGCGGGCGATCTTTGAAGAGGATCAGGCTCTTACGGCGCAGTCTGGGAGCCGCACACTCCCCAACAGTCGCGTTCGCAAAAAGTTACGTTGGTCAAAAGCACCAGTCGAGCGTAGGGTAATGAAGTGCGTAATGTGATGTGCATCACATCAGTGCGTGCGTCTGCTGATTGACGAGCGCGCTTCGATCTGCGTACGTCAATGGACAGGGGCTGTCGAAGACACCGTCGTGTTTCGTATAGCGAGGGGTGCTGATGCCTCGGTCTGAATGCATGCGCGCTGTCGACAGAGTTCGCCCAACGGGGGGAGGGTGGAATGAAGCAGTTGCTTATCTACGAGCAGCCCATGCCGATCAATCGGCAGCAGCATCGGCATGTGCGCATCAAGCCCACGCTGGATGACTTCGGCTTTGCCCGGACGTTGAATTCGGTGCCTCTGACTACCGTCGAATTTGCCGAGGCGGCGCGGGACTATCCCATCGTTTTCACTGGCAGTGCCGACGTCGGTGGCATGCCGGCCGCTTTGCTGGGCCTGTCGCAAGACAACAATCTCTTTGTCGAGACTGACGGCCGTTGGACGAAGGAGAAATACATTCCCGCGTTCTTTCGCCGCTATCCGTTCGTGGTGGCCAACCAGGACGCCTCGCCTGAAAACTTCACGGTGTGTGTCGACAAACCTTTTGTCTGCGAGGGCGAGGGCGGCGTCAAGTTGTTCGAGGACTCCGGGGAGGACGCACCGGCGCTCACGCGCGCCCTCTCGTTTCTCGCTGATTATCAGGGTGCCGTGCAGCGAACGCGAGAATTCATGCAGCAATTGCATGCCAGCAAACTACTGGTTCCGCGCGAGCTCAAGGTCGTGCGTGCGGGTAGTGCGCCGCACACACTGAGCGGTTTCAGCGTGGTTGATGAAACGCGAATGCAGAAGCTCAGTGCCCGCGCGCTGGACAAGCTCTCCAAAGCCGGGGTGCTTGGTTTCATCTATGTGCACCTGATGTCGCTGAGCAACATCCAGCGGCTATCGGCACGCCTGGATGCACGCGGGCCTGCGCCGCCCCAGTAACAAAACCTCCCAGTGACGATCATCCACGCGCCACGAGCAGGGCGCGAGGCCTGCAGCTGCCAACTTGTGTTGTCCGGTTCGTTTTGAGGAAATGCCCATGAAGACCACGCTCGCCACGCGTTCGCGCCCATCCTTTGCCCAGGCAGCCATGGCGACAATGCCAATGAGAGGCCTGGTCACCGCGATCTGCGGCGTCCTCGGCCTCGGTGTGGCGTCCTCCGCATCAGCAGCTTCCCAGATCATCAAGGATGGCAAGACCGCGACAACCGTTGCCATGACCGGCAGCTCCGGCGCGCAAGTCTTCGATGTCAACACGACGACGGTCAGCACCGACCACAAAACGGCCTTCAATTCGTTCTCAAACTTCGATGTCGTCCAGGGGGACACCGTCAATCTTCACCTGCCGGGAGCGTCGACGAACCTGGTCAACCTGGTGTGGAACGCATCGACGATCAACGGTACCGTCAACAGCTATCTCAACGGCAAGACCACTCCGGGCGGATCTGTCTATTTCGCCGATCCCTACGGCATCGTCGTCGGCAGCTCGGGAACATTGAACGTGGGTGCGCTGTCGATGAGCGCGCCCACGATGACATTCATGAATTCGCTGCTCGGCAGCAGTGGAAACGTCGATCCGAGCAGTGCCGGATTCGCGACATTGATGCAGGGACAGGAGCCGCTGGCCGAATCGGCGGGTACCTGCCTGATCTGCGTTGCCGGTACCGTTGATGCCAACAACGCCGTACGCATTCGCGCGACCGCGATCGATGTCAGCGGCACCATTTTTGTCAACGGAACCGGTACAGACACGCTGGCCACCGCGGTGAACGTTGGTGGTTCGGCCCCGGCAACCCTGGTCACCGACGGCAACACAATCCGGCTTGATGCCGAAGACAACAGCAGCGCGGGTATTGGTGACGCGGTGGCCACCAGCGCGATCACGGTCGATGCCGGAGCCAGCCTGCAAACCGCGACCGTCACGCAGCCGAAGGCATCGACCGCGAGTGCGGCCAGTTGGGGTGACATCGCGATAACGGCGGGCGCCACGTCAAAGTCCGCATACACCGATCCGACCAAGACCGAAGCACTCAAAAGTGCGGGTGATCTGTTGCTCGACCAGAGCGACTTCGTGAAGAACGGCATCAATGCGGCAATTACCGATGCGAACCTCGCGGCCAGCGACAAGCTGGGTCAGCTGTCCTACGTGCGTTCCTTCTCGACGGCCAACGTGGCGATCGGCGGCACCATCCATGCCAGCGGCAACGTGTTGCTGCAGTCGTCCACGCAGACCACCGCAACCACCGATGCCACCTCCACCGGCGCGGACGGATCGCTGCCTGTAATGATCACCGGCATGTACGGCGCCGTCTTCAGCAAGGCGTCTACCAGCATCGCCAGCGGCGCGAGCGTGACCAGTGGCGGCCAACTCAGTGTGCAGTCCAGCACGGACAACACCTTGAGCGTCGCTGCCAACACCGTGGCGGACGGTTCCGGCAATTTCGCGGCAACCACGGTGGCCTGGTCGCAAGCCGCCGTTGACGCCGAAAGCAGCATCAATGGCACCGTGTCGGCCGGTTCACTGGACATGGGGGCGCACAACAGCAACAGCTTCAGCACCACGGCCAGTGCGATGGCGAGCAGCAGCAAGGGCTCGGTGGGTCTGGCCGGTGCAATCAGTCTGCAGTCCGTCAAGGCGAACACGGCGCTGGACAGCAACCCCATCTTGATCAGTGGTTCTGGCAACAACGGCAATATCACGGTCGCGGCCGAAAGTGACACCACGAAAAACAGCACGTCGGCCAGCACCGGTACCAGTTCGGCCGATGAATCCAAGGCGGTGCAGGGCGACAGCGCGGGCGACATGTCAGCCACGATGGCCGGCAAAACCAGCACCGATTCGAAAGGCGGATCGTCGTTTGCCGGCAATCTGCCGTTCAAGCTCGGCGCGGCGGTGGCGTGGACCGACAGCGACAACGCCGCCACGGCAACCGTCGGCAATGGCGTGACCATCAACACCGCGGGCAACCTGGCGGTACAGGCGATTGTCAGTGACGCCGGCATCCACAACGCGGCGACGAGCGACACCGCCTCGCAGGCAGCTTCGAGTGAGGAAGGCGGCACCCAGGGCGGCACGGGCGGCTCCGGTTCGGGCAGTACCAGCGTCAACGTCGCTGCGGCGGTCAGTTACGGCAATTACCAGCACGAGGCCGATGCCGAAATCGGCACGGCCGCCAACATCACGGCCAGCAACATCGGTATCGGTTCGCAAGTGATCGTGCCGTTCGACTGGACGTTCGGTTTGCCTGGCCTTGCCAGCGACGAGATCACCACGCTTCGCAACATGGGCAACAGCCTCAGCGATTTCATCGCCGGCGCCAAGTCGATTCCCACGGTGGTGACCGAAGTAAAGGCATTGCCGGAAACGATCGCCGATGCGGCCAGTGGCTACGCCAGCGCGTCCGCCGGCGACGCCAGCGTGGACATCGGCGGCTCGGTCAATTATTTCGGCATGAGCAATACCGATCGCTCATGGGTCGGTGACGGCAGCATCTTGAAATCCACGGCGGCCGCCGCGTCCACGCCGGGCAAAGACAGCTGGCAGAGCACGCTGGACTGGAACCCCACGGCGCCGACCACGTGGGATCATTCGATCAGTATCGTCTCCGATACCGAAGTGGCTGCATTCAACCTGGTCGGGGACATCAAACCCTGGGTCGCCAGCACACAAGGCGACAAGGCCGCCATCGGCGGCGCATTCAACTACGGTGGCTACGAAAACGACACTAACGCCGGTGTTGGCAGTGGGGTCAACATTTCCAGTACCAACGATGTCGGCGTCACGGCGACCAGCCACGACACGCTCGTCGTACTCAGTCCGGTTTCCGGCAAGGGTGGTTCGGCCAGCATCCAGGGTACGGTGGCCCTCACCGACGTGGACGATCACACGCATGCCACGCTCAGTGCCAGCGATCAGGTGAGGGCGCGCGCGCTCGATGTGACAGCACTCAACCCGATGATGGTGTGGTCGCTGTCTGGCGCGCTGTCGATGTCCAATCAGGCCAGTGTGGGTATCAGCATCGGCATCAACAGCCTGACCACCGACACGCTGGCCAGCATCGGCAACAACAGCGGCGACGAAACCCTGATTGCACCAGACCAATCCGTCGTTCCGACCGCCCCGACCGGCCTCGCGGAAAGCGGGGGCACGCTCGCGGTTGCCTCGCTCAGCGTGCTTGGCAGCAGCAGTGGTGAATCCGGCGCACTCTCGGTGGCGGGTTCCAACGTGTCTGATCCACCGCCTAGTGGCGGGTCATCGGGTGGAGCGTCGGATGGCTCGGGGGATTCGGCAGCCGATTCGGGTTCGGGCTCCGGCCTGCTGTCGATGCTCAAAAGCGTGGGTTCGGTGGCCGACAAGTTGCGCGGCGCCAGCGACAAGCTGAGTTCCGTGCTCGACAGTGTGGACGAACTCACCGGCTCGGACGCGGCCGCTGGCGGCACCTCACTGCTGGACAAGGCGAGCGACAAGCTCGACGGCATTTCCAATGGCGATGCCACCTTGCAGAAGGTTATCGGCAAGGTCACTTCGCTCGGCGCGAACAAGGGCAAGACAACCGGGACGCCGTCGGGGACGCAGGAGAAGGGCTCATTCGGCATCGCCATTTCTGGTGCGGCCAGCGTCAACATGGCCAGGCTGGGCACGCAGTCCGTCCTCGATGGCATCACGGTCGACAATGGCAACACCGGCAGCACGGTTGCCGTGCAGGCGATCGACAAGGCGCAACTGATGAGCGGTGCCGGCGGTGTGGCGCTGACCCGCAGCAAGAGCAGTTCCGGCGGCGGTGATCTGGCCGGTGCCGTGGCGTATTCGACTATCGCCGACACCACCGCTTCCACCATCAACGACAGTACGCTGCTCAACGCCAGCAACGTGGCCGTGCAGGCGCTGGACGGCAGCGAGCAGGTCGACGTCGGCGTGGGCGTAGCAGCAAAGACCGGTGGCAGTGGCACCTCGGCCACCGTGGCCGGCTCGGTATCGATCGGCACATCGGCAAATCACACCAGTGCCAACGTCACCGGCAGCACGCTCGACGGGGGCACCGGCACCGGACGCTCGCTCGAGGTCAGCGCCTACGACCATTCCACAGTCGGCGTCGGCGCCGGCAGTCTCGATGTCAATACCGGCAGCGGCAACAGCGTCAATGGATCATTGGCGTTTACTTATGCCGACATCGCCAACCAGACCAGCTCGGGCATCTCCGGTCATGCCGGTACGGCCAGCGCTTTCGACATCAACGATTACGACACACTCACCCTGCGCGCGCTGGATGCATCGCTGATCGGTGCCGGTGCTGCCACCGGAAGCATCAGCAGCAAGGGCCAGGGTCTGGCGGGCGCCTTCATCTGGAATCAGATCGGTAACGGAACCACGGCCAGCGTGGATGGTGGCGCGCGGATAAAAACCGATGGCGCCATGTTGATCCAGGCCAACGCGGTCGACGCTGGCGACGCCAGTGTCAGCAGTCTGAACGCCCTCATCGACGCGCCCGCGTCGGCCAGCGGGTATGACTTCAGTGGTAGCGGCCTGGCATTCAACGGCACCAGCAGCAATGGCAATGACGGCGGTGGCGAGGATTCGTCGCAACCGACCAGCGCTTCATTGACCTCCAGCGGCTGGGGCAGCTCGATCATTGCGGTGGCCGGCGACGTCAGTGTCGGCAAGAACAACGTGGGCCTTTCGTTCGTCGGCAGCCAGGTCACCAACACGCATCAGGTCTCGATTGGCAATGCAGATCTGCAGGCTGGCGGTGCACTTGGCCTGCAGGCGCAAGACAACACTCGCATCATGAGCCTTGCGGTTGGTGTGGGCGTCTCCACCGGCCAGCTCGCTGCGATGGGCAGCGCAACCTACAACAACATCACCAATACCGATGCGGTGCTGCTCGGCTCCGATGCCGCCAGCGGCGACGCCACATCGATTGCTGCTGCCAGCGTCAAAGCGCAGGCGCAGGATATCTCGGCGATCTACAGCCTCGCCGGCAACGTCGCGATCAGCAAAGGCAACGCCGCCATCGGTGGTGCCGTGACCTACAACAATATCGCCAACACGATCGAGACAAAGGCAGGCGCGACCAGCTTCAACACGGGCGCGGGCGACACATCGCTGCTGGCCAATGACAACGCCACGATCATGTCCGGCGCGGTGGCGGCAGGCGGAGCCAAAGGCACCGCACTGATGCTTTCGTTTGGCTGGAACCAGACCGCCAACAACACCAGCGCGACGCTGGAAAACGGCAGCGTGGTGACAGCGGCCAACCTGAATGTCGACGCCGGCAACGACTCCACCATCGAGTCGCTCTCGGGCAGCGTTGGCATCGGTGGTACTGCGGGGGTGGGCTTGTCCGCGAGCATGGACGACATTGGCGACAACACGACCGCGACGCTGCGAAACACCGGAATCGACCTGGCCGGCGGCGTGACCGTGCAGGCGATTGGCAGCGGTACGCAATACGCACTGGCAGTCGCGGGTTCCGCTGGCGGTGACGGGGCTGGTGCGGGTGCGGCCAGCTACAACACCATCAGTGGCGACACGTCGGCTTCGGCGAGCCAGATCTATGGCGTCAGCAGCGGAGCGGGTACAACCACGGCGCCGGCGAGCGCCAGTTCGCTGGTGGTCAAAGCGCAAGACAGCGCGGCCATCAGCAGCCTGGCCCTCGGCGTTGGTATCGGCGGGGATATCGGTATTGGCGGGGCGGCAAGCATCAGCACCATCGGTGGCAGCACGTCGGCGAATCTCGACAATTCCGTATTGGCGATCACCAACACGACGCAGATCAGTGCGGCTTCCACCTCCACGATCAAAACCTTGTCGATCGCCGGCGCCGCTGCTGGCGATGTCGCGGTCAGCGGCTCGGACACCACCAACTTCATCAGCAACACGATTTCGGCCAGCATGACCGATGTCGGTACCGGCGATGGCGCAACCGGTGGTGCCGTGGTCCACAGTGCCAACAACACGAGCATCACGGCAAACAACAACAGCACCATCGATGCACTCGCTGGCGCGGTAGCTGGCGCGGGTGACGCGGCCGTGGGTGCGGCCATCGCGGTCAACAAGATCGGCACGATCACCGATGCTTCGTTCCTCGGCGGCAGCGACAATCGAACCTACAAGGCCGAGCAGTTTGTGGTCAGTGCCGGTGCCAGCAATCCTCATGGCACGGGCGCCGGCAGCACGGCGAACATCAATGCGATCGCCGTGGGTGCGGCCGGCGGCGGTGATGTCGGTGTGGCTGGCTCGGTTGCCGTCAACCTGCTTGGTGGCAGCACCGACGCACGTATCGACGGCAACGCAAATGTCATTGCCAACAGCAATGTCGGTGTTCTTGCCAGCAACAATCAGGGTATCGACGTGCTCGCCGGCGCGGCAGCGATCGGCGGCACGGCTGGCGTCGGCGTGGGCGTCGTGGTCAACAACATCGACGGCACCACGAGTGCCGGCATCTACAACAGCAATGTCACGGCGTACGGCGACGGTGCGGCGCTGGCAGTCGACTCCGGCACCCTGACCAACGCCACCGCACTGAGCAACAGCCTCGACATCACTGGCTCGACCCAGCCAACCTTCCTGTCGAGTCCCTCGACCTATGTGTCACCGGATCTGTCGGACAAGCAAAGTCAGGTGCATGGCATTGCGGTGAATGCTTCGAACCAGCAGAACATCGCCACGCTGGGCGTGACGGCGAGTGTCGCCGGTACGGCCGCACTCAGTGCGCTGGCCGGCGTCAACGACGTGGGTGGTTCGACCACGGCAACGATCCAGAATGCGCAGATCAACCAGGCTGACTATGTGGCGCCCAGCACCACCAATGGCGTGGCCAACGCGAGCGGCAACGTCGATGCGAATGCCGACCAGCAGATCGACGTTCGCGCAAGCAGCCGTCAGTACGAGGCGAACCTGGTCGCAGTAGTGGCCGTTTCCGGAACGGCCGCCGGTTCCGGCGCGGTGGCGACGAATGTTTTCGATGCCACCACCACCGCCAGTGTCATCGGCACCACGGCGACATCGCAGGCCGGCAGTGCGGTATCGGCGACGGCCAGCCAGTGGTCGCTCGCTGCGGCGCTCGGCCTGGCGGCCAGCGGCGAAGTAGGCGGAGCGGCATCGGCGGCGGTCACGCTGTTCAAGTCGCACACCGATGCGCTGGTTGACGGCGGCAAAGTTCAGGCAGGCAGTCTGGATGTACTGGCCAACGACGCCACCAGCGGGTCACAGCTCGGCGGTGCGATCGGTTTTGGTGCCGGTACGGCCGGCGTCGCCGGTGTCGCCCTGGTCAATGTGGACAATGCCGAAACGTCGGCAACGGTACAAGATCACGCCAGCATCAACAGTCCTGGCAACGTTGCTGTGCAGGCGACTTCCAGCAACGACGCGCAGGGCCTGGCCATCGGCGGAGCCGTGGGCTTGTTCGCAGGTGTCGCCGGTGGCGCGGCCGTCAACGTGATCGCTGACAGCACGCACGCCAGTGTCGACGACAGCACGCTGACCGCAGGAAATGTTGCGGTCAAGGCGATCGACACGCAGTTGTTGAACGTCTATTCGGGCCAGCTTGGCGGTGGCTTTGTCGGTGTTGGTGGCGGGATCAATCTGTCACTGCTGCAGGCGAGCGTGGGTGCCGGTGTGCTCGGGAGCACCGTCAACGCAACCAATGGCGATCTGACGGTGGCTGCCAGCTCGACCCGCAACGTCACCAGCGTGGCGGCCAGTGCAGGTGTCGGCGCGGTCGGCGTGGGGCTGTCGGCGGGCGTGGTGGTGGCGGGCAGTGGCGATATCGGCGATACCAGCGATGGCAACAACGGCAACGTGGACACGCAGGGCAACCTCAATGCGAGTGGCCAGGTCAACCTGGGCAACCTGGGCAGCCTCTCGAGTGGCAACCGGGTTGACTCCAACGTCAGCAATTACGGCCTGAGCAGCGACCAGCTCGGCAGCAGCGACATCAACCAGATCAATTCGGATGGCAGCTACCAGCTGTCCAGTGCCACCGGCAGTGGCGCCGCCAATTTCGGTGCCAGCGATGGCGTGCAGGCGACCATTTCTGGCGGTTCGGCTACTGCAAGAAATGCGATAGCGATCAGTGCCGACGTGAGCAACAGCACCAGCAACATCGCGGGTGGCTTCAGCGCCGGACTTGTCGCGGTGGGCGGATCGCTGGCCTACACCACACTGAACAGTGACATTGCAGCATCCGTCGGCAGCGGTACCACGGTGCATGCCGGCAATGGCGTGAGCATCGAAGCGAGCAGCGGGGACGCCAGTGGTGGTCCGGCGGCGTCCACGGATGCCGTTGCCGGGTCGGCTGGCTTGGTCGCCGTCGACGCGGCGGTATCGGTCAGTCACGTCGCCAACTCGGTGAGCGCCACCGATGCCGGCACCCTCGTCGGTTCGGGAGGCGCACTGTCGATCAAGGCCGGCGACAGCAGCACATCATCGGCCGGCAACAGCAATGTGTCGGGCATTACCGTGGGTGCCATCGCGGCCGGCATCGTCGTTGTCGATGCGTTGCGCGACAGTCAGGTCAATGCGTCGATCGCTGCGGGCACGTCCACCAGCGGTTTTGCAGTGGCCAATGTCACGGCCAGTGACAGCGGCGCTGTCAATGCGCAAGGCGTGACGGGCGTCGGCGGTGTGCTGGGTGCCGTGAGCGGGGTGGTGGCGAATGCCGGTGATACCAGTCGGGTGACCAGCGATATCGGCAGCGGTGCCACGGTCAATGCGGGCAGCACGACCGTCACGGCGAGTGCCGCGCCGACTGCAACGGCGTCGGCCGAGGGTATTACGGTGGGAGGCGTCGCGGGCATCGGCGCAAACATCGCCGAGACCAGCGTGAACACCAACGTGCAGGCGCTGGTTGGAGATAATGCGATCTTCGGCAACGGCAACCTCGGCGTTTATGCCGATTTGACGCCGGTGCTGCATGCGAGTGCCAGCGGCGGAGCCGGCGCGGGGCTGTATGGTGCGAATGCCGCTGTTGCCGGTGCGAGCAACACCAGTACGTTGCTCGCGAGTATCGGCAACGACGTGGTGCTGCCCAGTGGCAATGTGGCCATCATGGCGGCCAGTTCGACCGATCAGAATTCATCGGCCGAAGGCATCACCGTAGGCGGTATTCTGGCCGTCGGTGCGGCTGATTCGACTTCCACCTCGAACATCACTTCCACCGCATCCCTGGGTGACGGCAACGGCAGCGAGGCGGCGACGAGCGGCAACCTCACGATCACGGCAACCGGGCAGGACACCAACGACGCGACCAGCAAAGCCGGCAGCGGTGGCCTGATCGCTGGCAATGCTTCACTCGCCACTACCGCCTCCACCTCCACCACGAAGGCGACCGTCGGTCAAAATCTTGATCTCGACAAGCTGGCGAATTTTTCGCTCGTTGCCATGCATACGACGAATTACGGTGGCCAGGCCAATTCGATCAATGCGGCCGCGGTTGGTGCCAGTGGCGCGAACGTCAACAATAACCAGAGCAGCACCGCCGATCCGGCGCCGGTCAGCACCACGGCAGCCAGCATCGGCAACGGCAGCAAGATCGAGACGCAGGGCGATCTGCATGTCGAGGCGCAATCCCGGTTCGCCAGCGACAGCAACAACCAGGGCGCCACCGGGGGCGCCGGCGGCATCGCGGTCGGCAATGCAGCGGGCGTGGCCACGGCACTGACGGCGAACAACACGACGACGATCGGCACGGGCGTTACGCTCGCTGCAGGGCTCAATCCGTTGTACGCAACCGGCAATCTCGTCGTGCTGGCCGACACCCGGGTCAACGGTCTTGACGACCAAGCCAGCCTGAGCGGCTACGGGCTCGTGGCTGCCTCCGACGCCAATGTCAATTTGCAGGGCAATTTCAACAGTACGGTCAATATCGAGGATGGCAGCACGTTAAGCAGCAACAACCGTCTGGATATCGCGACCTATGCGCAAATCCAGAAAATCAGCGTCCAGGCCAGCGCGAGCTCCGACGGTGCCGGTGCCGTGGGCATTTCTGATGCGACCAACGACCTGGCCTCCAACCAGGCGGTGAACATCGGCGGCAACGTGGCGCTGACCAGCGTCGGCGAGGCCGATATCGTTGCGGGCAAGGACATCCTCAACGCCGCCGATACGGAGCTCAATCCTTCGGCCATTGCGCAATCGTACGTGCGCGCAATCATTCCGATTCCGCATGCGTCGGCCACGGCCAACACGACCAGCAACGCGACGCTCACCTTGGGTAGCGGCAGCAGCGTGGTCGGCGGAGGCGACGTGGCGATCGGCAGCATGTCAGGCACCAACCTCACGCAGGTCGATGGCACCGGTCATGGCTACATACTGGGTTTCATCCCGGTAACGCAAAACGGCAATCACCAGAACAACACGACGAGTGCCACGACGACGCTCGATGGCAGCGTACTCGCGGGAAAATACGCAAAAATCGCGATCAACATCGACCAGAACGGCAACCTGACGGATGGCGGCAGCAGCAGCCCGTATCAGTACGTCAAATACAACGCAAACGGCAGTACTGCCAACGGTGCGCAAGGCGGGTTCTTCAATCCCACCACGTACTACAACGCCATATCGGGCGCTGATTCGGGCTCCACTTATGCCGGCTGGGACAACACCAATGTCGGCGCGATCATTCTGGGCGGCACACTTGCGCAGCACAACGGTCTCATCTACGGCAACGACCTGCTTGTCAGTGGTGGCAATGCCTATGTGTATGGCAGCAGCGTCGGCGGCAACGGCAGCGTTACCGCCAACGGCGCTCCCTCGATCACCATCAACAATGCGAGCCCGGACTATCTGATACTTCCGGGTATGCAGATCGGCTTTGGCAGCACTGGGTCGGTGATTGTCTCCGGCGGTGCGAATCCGAATCTGCCCGGCATCAGCGTGACCAAGGCGCCATCGAACATACAGCCGAGCATCACGGTCAACTCCAGCTATCCGGTCGGTTCCGGCGCAACACCGGGTATTGCGTGGTTGAACCCGATCAACAATCTGGGCGGCTCCGTCACCATCTCGACCGCAGCCGGTTCAATGATCGAGGCGCCGATCAACGCCAATGTAGTGACGGTGGCGGCACCCAACGGTGGCATCACCTTCGACCATCCGACGCAGGACTTCACTTCTGGCGGATCGTCAATCAGTTCGCTGGACAATGGCGGCTGGCTGGCCGGATTCCTCAGCAACATCGTTTCGAATCCGGACAACGCCGCTGCTGCCATCGTCAATTCGGTGTACGGCGGTGGCGCGACCAATGGTGGTGCGCTCAATAGCACATTGATGAACTACAACAACAACTCACCCACGGCGCAGAGGACGCCAGTCGTGCTTTATGGCTATTGCCTGCCGTACACCAGTGGTGGTGCAGACGGTTGCGGCGTCGACAGTGGATGGAGTGGCGTCGGGATCATCAGCGGTCGCTCGGTGGACGCGGTGCCGTATATCGCACTTAGCCAGAGCGGCAATTTCACCAACAGTCCCTCGTCTTCCGGCTCGTATAACAGCCAGACGTTGTCGGTGACGGCAAACTTCATCAACATCAACAGCCCGATTTATGTGGGCACACCGGCGACCTGGAGCGTACAGACCAACGCGGCACTGACCACGTGGATGGGTCAGCAGAGTGGCAGCAATCCCATCGTCATCCCGATCGTCGACGCCAACGGCAATCAGCTGCTGGCGACACAGGGTGCCACCCAGTTGATTGGCGCCTCGTACAACCCGTCGAACGGCCAGATCATTCTCGACAACGTCAATGCCAGCGGCGGCGGACAGGCCTATTTCAACGGCAAGATCGTCAGCACGGGGCAGGGCAGCATCCACGTCAACAGCGGCTTCGGCCAAGTGCTGGTCGACAATACGACGGGTCACGCGCTGGTCGTCAACAACATCTATACCGGCAGTGGCGGACTGGGGCTGATCACCTTTACCGACAAGCTCGAGACCCTGGCAAATGGCACGCCGAAAACCACCTGGTACGTGAGTCAGAGCGGCGGCGCGGCACAGGCGTACGACAATTCGAACGGCGCCACGATCTGGCAGAACGGCGCGTTGCTCGGTGCCGTGGGTGCGAACACAACGTACCAACCGTTGAGTGGAGAGGAATACACCTGGTCGGCAAGCACTGCCGTCAATCGGGAAGGCGGTGCTTCGCACTGGAGCTGGGGGAGTGCCGGTAACGGTACGGCGGGCCAGCACTGGACGCTGGGCTCGGCCAACTTCGTCGGCAGTGGTGGTACTGGCTACGCCAATCTCGGTGGCAACGACTATGTGGCGAGTCTTTCTGGCCAATTCACGGATGGCTATTCATCAGGTGTCTGGTACCACGGCTGCGATGGTGGTCTAGGCAGCAGCTGCCACTACAGCACGAACGCCACTGGCTATGACGCAGGCCAACAATCCTGGCATTCGGAATGGGATTTCATTTCACCCACCGCGGGCAACCTCACGCTGAATTTTGCGCAGCGTGCGGACATGCCGATCGGCATTGCCTTCACAACCAACCAGTCGAATCGCGTCGAAATCGATTCCAACGCCGACATCCTGCTCAACGGCATCATCTCCAACACCAACGCACCGCTGGATCCGAGCAAGCCTGACACGCTGCTGGATGCCACCAATGGCGGCAGCATCCTGCAGAACTCCAAGAACGCCCTGGTGTGGACCCATGATCTGAGCATGATCACCACTGGCGGCGGCAGCATCGGCACGGTGGCCGCGCCGATCCTGGCGCGCATCGTTCACGACAGCTCGCCCGGCAGCACATTGTCCGCGCATACGGATGGAGCAGGCATTGACGTGAATGTCGATTCCGGCAACAGCGATCAGGCAATCAATGCGATTGCCTCCGGCGCGTATGGATACGGTGATGTCGCGATCACCGGCACCGGATCGCTGATCGGCATCAGTGGCAACGCGCGCGATGTGGTCGGCGACAACGTGGACCTGGTCAGTACCCTGGGCAGCATTGGTACGCTCGCCACGCCGCTGAATATCGAAACCCATTCCGACATTCTCTACAACGGCTCGCTCAGCGGCGGCACACTGGACGCGCATGCACGAAGCGACATCGGCCTGACCGACTTTGGCGGCGACATCTGGGTTGGCAGCATCGCGTCCGATGTGGGTGATGTTTCGCTGACGGCACGGAACGGCGGCATCTACGATGCGCGTCTGCTGACATCATCGACCACACTCTCGCCGACCCAGGCGCAGGCGGTCTGGACACGTCTGGGACTCAACAGCACCAGTTCGGCAAGCAATATCGCCGCGTCGTTGCAGAACCAGGTCAATGCGGCTTACACCCAGTATTGGCAGCTGCTCTCGGTGGGCACCGTAAGCAACGGCGTCTATACCCTCAATGCCAATGCGGTCGCGCTGTATTGGCCGCTTGCGGCGGCGGCCAATAATCTCAATCCCGCCAGCGCGCCCGACGTCGGGCTTACCCAGGCGTATGTGGCATCGCGTTACAGCAGCGCCGCGCAATTGTTCACCACGTATGTGGGGAGCAACTGGCAATCCGCCGCCGAATTCACCACGCAAAGCTCTACGTGGAATTACACCATCGATCCGGCATCCACGTTCTACAAGAATCTGGTCACCAACACGCAATGGTCGACCGATCAGCTGACGTACGCGATCAATGCGGCGGCGCTGGCGGCGCCATCGGGTGCCCAGGTGGGTGCGGTGTCGCCGAATATCAGCGCGCACAACATCACCTTGAATGCGGCCGCTGGCGGCATTGGCCAGACCGTCGCGCCGATTGAAATTCCGTACCAGTATTTCAAATACCTGTACACCAATGGATCGGCCTCCTATACCAACGGTTCGACCTCACCTGCGTTGCAATACTATGCGCAGGCTCTGGGCTCGGCCAACACGCCGGGCGACATCACGCTGCTGAATTTGTACGGTCAGGTTCTTCCGCCCACCGATCCCAATTTGAACAATGACCTGTTCTGGATTTCGATCGCGCAGACGAATCCGTTGTATCTCACGGCCACCGGCGCAGTTGCCGGCAAGGCGAGTGGCTCGGTTTACGTGCAGGCCAACGGCGATTTGAATCTGGGCGGGTTGCAGTCCGGCGCCGACATGCGCCTTGCCGCCACCGGCGGCATCGATGCAGCCGCCGGCAGCAGCACCACGACAGCCGCGTTGACCACGGGTGGCGATCTGGTCATCAGTGCCGGTAGCGGTTCGGTCGATTTCGGCAACGGTACCGGATCGGCGAATCCGGGCGACGCCCTGGCCGTGCAAATCGCAGGCCAGCTACTGAATGGTTCGGCCTCCGGCAACTTCATGCTCACCCAGCTCAACGGCGATCTGGATGTCCACAGTGTTTATGGCGGCGCACTGGTTTCACTCGCGGCTCCTCACGGCAGCATCCTCGGTCAGTACGATGGCCTGAATATCGTGGGTGACAGCATCACGTTGAACGCACATGGCGACATTGGCCGGCGCGTCAGCGTGAGCACGGGCGTCGATGCGCCGTTGCAGGTGCAGGTGGGAGCAGATGGTGTGCTCTCGGCCACTGCCGGGGGCGCGGTAAACATCGCATCCCCGACGGATGCATTGCAGATTGGCACCATCGAGAGCGGTAGCGACCTGACGGTGACGGCCACCAGGTCGGCGCTCGACGCGGGAAGTCTGATTTCAAAGCAAGGCATCGTGAGCGCCTCTGCAGGCACCGATGCCACCTTCGGCACGGTGCAGGCCGCGACAGGTGCAACGCTCACGGCGGCGGGTCAACTGGCTGCCAGCAACGTCAACAGCAGTTCCGGCGACATCGCTCTCGCGGCAGCTACGGGCATGAGCCTGCAAAACGTGAATGCGATGGCGGGTAATGTGGTGGCGAACCTTGTGGGCAATGGCGCTCCGCAGCTCCTGTTTGGAAGCGGCATCGTGCAGGCAGGTGGAGATATCACGGTCAATTCCAGCGGCACGCTGGTGATGAACCAGGGCAGCAGCATGGATGCGGGCGGCGCCGTGGCGTTGACTTCCGCCGGCGACATGCAGTTGGGAACCGTGCAGAGCATGGCTGCGACCGGTACGGCGCTGACCATTCAATCCGGCGGCACCATCACCGGCAACGGTGCTGCTGTGAATTTGCAGGCGCGGCAAGGTGGCGCGACCTCAGTGCAGGCGATCAACGACATAGGGTCGGCCACCAGCCCGCTTGCGGTCGACGTCACCAGTCTCACCGGCCAGAGCAAGACGGGATCGGTATGGCTGCACGCGTTGGGCGATATCAGCATCCCGGATTTCGAGACGCCGGATGGCAACCTCACCATTGCCGCCGACGA
This sequence comes from Rhodanobacter sp., assembly GCA_027307195.1. Classification (GTDB taxonomy): domain Bacteria; phylum Pseudomonadota; class Gammaproteobacteria; order Xanthomonadales; family Rhodanobacteraceae; genus Rhodanobacter. The sequence continues at coordinate 29,358 of DAHUXL010000136.1, forward strand.
TGCCTTGAACGCGAATACGCTCATCTCGGGCGGCACGGGCACGCTGAGCAGCGGTGCGGCGATGACGCTGGGCACGGTCACATCAGCGGGCGATCTGCTCGCGACGGCCGGCACCGATCTGACGGCGGCGACGCTGAGCAGCGGTGGCAATGCCGCGCTGACGGCGACCAGCGGCAACCTCGACATCACCGGCAGCCTGAGCGCGGCGAAGGATGCGACGCTGGCTTCGGGTCGCGACAGCACGATCGTGGCGATGACGGTCGGTGGTGCGCTGGCGTTGAACAGCGGCGGCACTGCACACATCGTGCAGGGCACGGT
>DAHUXL010000152.1 GCA_027307195.1 Rhodanobacter sp.
TGAAGGGAGATGCGCGATGAGTACCACCCGAAAACTGTGGCTCGGCCTGGCAGCCTTGCTGACCGTGTCATTCGCGGTGCTGCTGTGGGTCGGCCGTGTGGTGCACCAGCAGGCACCGCCACTGCCCACCGCGGTGCTGACCGGCGACGGCCAGACGCTGTACACCAAGGCCGACATGGAACTGGGCCGGCAGGTCTGGCAAAGCATCGGCGGCCAGCAGCTGGGATCGATCTGGGGCCACGGTGCGCTGCTGGCGCCGGACTGGAGCGCCGACTGGCTGCATCGCGAAGCCACCACGATGCTGGAGCTGCTGGCGCGCGATGAAGGCCTCGGCCCGTACGCGTCGCTGGATGCGCCGCAGCAGGCCGCGCTGAAGTCGCGCGTCATGCGGGAGCTGCGCACCAATACGTATGACGCAAGCACCGACACGATCACCGTATCGGACCTGCGCGCGCATGCGATGGAGGCGGTTGCCGCGCACTACATGAGCCTGTTCAGCAACGATCCGGCGACGAAGAAGCTGCGCGAAGACTACGCGATGCGCGAGAACACCATCGCCGAGATGCCGCATCGCCGCGCGGTCACCGCGTTCTTCTGGTGGACCAGCTGGGCGGCGGCCGCGCAGCGCCCGCACGAAGCGATGAGCTACACGCAGAACTGGCCGTACGAGCCGCTCGCCGGCAACACGCCGACCTCGACCGCGTTCCTGTGGTCGATCTTCAGCATCCTGTTCATGATCCTCGGCATCGGCCTGCTGGCGTGGCACCACGCGGTGCACGACAGCGAGGAAAAGCCGGCGGTGCCGCCGCTGCGTGATCCGCTGGCCGACCTGAAACCGACGCCGTCGATGAAGGCCACCGCGAAATATTTCTGGACCGTGCTGGCGCTGTTCCTGGCGCAGATCCTGCTGGGCGCCACCACCGCGCACTATCAGGTCGAGGGACAGCAGGCCTACGGTTTTGCACTGGCCAATTACCTGCCCTACGCGCTCACGCGTACCTGGCATACCGAACTGGCGGTGTTGTGGATCGCCACCGCGTGGCTGGCCACCGGCCTGTACATCGCGCCGATGATTTCCGGCTACGAGCCGAAATTCCAGCGACTCGGGGTGAACTTCCTGTGGGTCTGCCTGCTGATGATCGTGGTCGGCTCGTTCGCCGGCCAGTGGTTCGCGGTGATGGACAAGATGGGCCTGCAGTACAACTTCTGGTTCGGCCACCAGGGCTGGGAATACACCGACCTCGGCCGCTTCTGGCAGATCTTCCTGTTCATCGGACTGATGCTGTGGGTGTTCCTGGTCGGCCGCGCGCTGTGGCCGGTGATGCGCAGCAAGGGCGAAAGCGCCTCGATCGTCGGCCTGCTGTTCATGTCCACCGTGGCGATCGGCCTGCTCTACGGCGCCGGCCTGATGTGGGGCGAGCACACCCACATCGCGATGGTCGAATACTGGCGCTGGTGGGTGGTGCACCTGTGGGTGGAAGGGTTCTTCGAGGTGTTTGCCACCGCGGTGATCAGCTACCTGTTCATGAAGCTGGGCCTGATCCGCGTGCATACCGCCACCGTCGGCGTGCTGTTCGCCACCATCGTGTTCATGGCCGGCGGCGTGCTCGGCACCCTGCACCACCTGTACTTCAGCGGCACCACCACCGCGGTGATCGCGCTCGGCGCCAGCTTCTCGGTGCTGGAAGTGGTACCGCTGGCACTGATCGGGCTGGAAGCCTACGGCACCTGGAAGCGCCAGCACTCCGCGCCGTGGATGGCCCGCTACCGCTGGCCGATCATGTTCTTCGTGGCCGTGAGCTTCTGGAACCTGGTTGGTGCGGGCATGTTCGGTTTCCTGGTCAACACGCCGATCGCGCTGTACTACATGCAGGGCCTCAACCTCACCGCGCTGCACGGCCATACCGCGCTGTTCGGCGTGTACGGCATGCTCGGCATGGGCCTGATGCTGTTCTGCCTGCGCGGGATCAAGCCGCAGGCGATGTGGCGCGAGGGCCTGCTGCGCGGCTCGTTCTGGAGCCTCAACATCGGACTGTCGCTGATGGGCATCCTGACCCTGCTGCCGCTGGGCCTGCTGCAGTTGCGCGCGGTACTCGACCACGGCTACTGGTTCGCCCGCTCGGCCGAGTTCATGGACCGCCCGCTGATCCACATGCTGATCTGGATGCGCATGCCCGGCGACATCCTGTTCGCGATCGGCGCCGTGCTGATCAGCGTGTTCGTCGCCTCGCTGTGGCTGGCGCAGAAACCGCAGGCACTGACGAAAGTGCTGGCTCAGGCACTGCCCGAAGGTGCGCCGCCGGCCCGTGCCGAGGCCGTCGCCGAAACCGTGTGAGTCCTGGTGGGGCGCACGTGATGTGCACCCCGCTCTTCTTCGCCGGCACCGGCGGCCACCATGCACAGACCGAGACCGCGATGTTCGAGTTCTATCCGCAGATCAAATGGGTGCACATCGCCTGCGTTCTGGCCAGCGGCTCGCTGTTCGCGCTGCGCGGGCTGCTGGTGCAGTTGGGGCACGCTGGCGCCGCGCAATGGACGCCGCTGCGGCTGCTCAGCTACAGCATCGACACCGCCCTGCTCACCGCCGCGCTGATGCTGCTGACGATCCTGCCCGGCGCGATGTTCGCCAACGGCTGGCTCACCACCAAGCTGATCCTGCTGATGCTGTACGTGGTGCTCGGCACGCTGGCGCTGAAACGCGGACGTACCCCGCGCACGCGGCAGCTGTGCTACGTCGCCGCGCTGGCTACCTTCGTTTTCATGCTCGGCGTCGCCCGCATGCATCATCCGCTGGGCTGGCTGCACGGCTGGCTGGCATGAGCGCGGCCGTGCCGCTGCCCGCGCCGGCGCCGCGCGACTACACGCTGGACGCCTGCTTCCTCGGCCCTTACGGCGAGAACGATGCGCTGCTGGAAAAGCTGATGGTGGAATTCCTGCGCGACCACGTGTACTGGCGGCGCAACTTTCATCCGGAGGATCCACCGGCGATCGCCACCGCCGCCGTGCACCATCCGGATTACCTCGCGTTCGAGTCGCGCATGCGCCGCGAACTGCATCTGCTGTCGGCCGCGTTGAAGAAATCGGTGCCGTTCCACAGCCCGCGCTACATCGGCCACATGGCCTCGGATCTGCTGCTGCCGGGGCTCGCGGCGCAGATGCTGACGCTGCCGTACAACCCCAACAACGTCAGCGAGGATGCCGCGCCGGTCACCGTCGACATGGAGGTGCAGGCCGGCCTGCAGCTGGCGAGCATGCTCGGCTACCCGCACGACCCGGCGGTGCCGGCCTGCGCGTTTGGCCATCTCACCTCCGGCGGCACCCTGGCCAACTACCAGGCGCTGCGGCTGGCGCTGGCGCTGAAGGCGTTTCCGGTGGCGTTGCGCGCGGCGAAGGTGCCCGAGATCGAGTTGCCTGCGGACGACTGGACCGCGTTCAACCTCTCCCACGCCGACGGCATCGCCACACTGGAGGCGTGGCAGCACTGGCTGGCCGCGCAGATACCGGCCGCGCGGACGCACTGGCTGCAACAGGTGGAGGCCGAGCGCATCGAGCAGCGCGGCATGGTCGGCTTCTTCGCCGCGCATCCGTCACTGCGCGTGCCGCTGGTGCTGGCGCCGGTCACCGCGCACTACTCGTGGAGCAAGGGACTGAAGCTGCTGGGCCTGGGCCGCGACCAACTGGAACTGCTGCCCACCGACGGCATGCGGCTGGACCCGGCCGCGCTGCGCGACACGCTCGCCCGCTGCGCGCGCGAGCGGCAGCCGGTGCTGATGTGCGTGGCGGTGCTGGGCAGCACCGAGTACGGCACCATCGACCCGATCCACGAAGTGCTCGCCGCGCGTGCCGAATCGCGCGGGCGCGGACTCGACTTTGCCGTGCATGTGGACGCCGCCTGGGGTGGCTACCTGGCCACATTGTTCCGTCACGAGGATGGTTCGTTGCGCACGCGCGCCGATGTCGCCGCCGACTACGTGCAGTTCCCCACGCCGGCGGTGCATGCGGCATTCGCCGCGCTGGGCGACACCGACTCGGTCACGGTCGATCCGCACAAGCTCGGCTACCTGCCCTACGGCAGTGGTGCGTTCATCTGCCGCGATCACCGGCCGATGGCGCTGCTGGCCGAGCGCGCCGACTACGTGTTCCATGCGGCCACGCCCGCCGGCTACCTGGCGCGCTACCGCAGCCTGGGCCAGTTCATTCCGGAAGGCTCCAAATCCGGTGCGGCCGCGGCGGCGGTGTACGTCACGCACAAGGTGCTGCCGCTCGATCACTGCCACTTCGGTCAGCTGCCGCGCGCCACCGTGCGCGCGGCCGAGGCGTTCCATGCGCGCGCGCGGCGGTTCGCGCTGGAACTGGCCGACTGCGTGCACGCACTCGTGCCGTTCGCGCCGGACAGCAACCTGGTCTGCCTCGCGCTCAACCCGCGCGGCAACGCGTCGGTGGCCGGCGCGAACGCGTTCGTGCGCGCCCTGCACGACACGCTGCGCTGCGACCCTGCCCAGCCGCTGCAGCTGAAGGAATTCTTCGGCTCGGTGACCAGCCTGCGACCGGAGGTGCTCGGTGCCGCAGAGACCGCGCGCATCCTCGCCGGACTGGCACTGGACGCCAGCACGCTTGAATGCGACGGCGGCGACGACCGCCTGCTGATCCTGCGCCACACCTTGATGAACCCGTACCTGATCGACCATGAAAACGGCATCAGCTACATCGACCGCTATTTCGAGTTCCTCGGCCGCCGCGTGCGCGCGTTGACCGCCACCGGACACGCCCCACCATGATCACGGAGCCTTCGATGGACAGCATCCTGCGCCTCGTCAATCCGCAACGCGAAGCCGAGCGGCGCTGGGTGCACACCGCGCTGGCGAAGCTGCAGCAGGAGTCGGCACGCTCGGCCGACACGCATCTGCTCAAGCTGAATTTTCCCGGCTTCCACGGCATCGACTTCTATTTCAAGGACGAGGCCTCGCATCCCACCGGCAGCCTCAAGCACCGGCTCGCCCGCTCGCTGTTCCTGTACGCGCTGTGCAACGGGCGCCTGCGCGACGGCCAGACCGTGGTCGATGCCTCGTCCGGCAGTACCGCGATTTCCGAGGCGTGGTTCGCGCGCATGCTGGGCTTGCATTTCATCGCGGTCATGCCGGCATGCACGGCGCCGGGCAAGATCCGCGACGTGCAGGCGCTGGGCGGCGAATGCGATCTGGTCGACGACCCAGCCCAGGTGCATGCACGTGCGGCCGGACACGCCGCGCGCGGCGCCTGCCATCTGGATCAGTTCGGCCTCGCCGAGCGCGCCACCGACTGGCGTGGCAACAACAACATCGCCGAGTCGATCATCGGCCAGCTCGCACTGGAGGCGGAGCCGGAACCGGAGTGGATCGTCTGCGGCGCCGGCACCGGCGGCACCTCGGCCACGATCGGCCGCTACCTGCGCTACCGCCGTCTGCATACGCGCCTGTGCGTCGCCGAGCCGGCCGGCAGCGGCTTCGTGCATGGCTGGCGCACCCGCGACCCGTGCGCGGTGGCCAGCCAGCCGACGCTGATCGAGGGCATCGGCCGGCCGCGGGTGGAACCCGGCTTCCTGTTCGACGTGGTCGACCGCGTCGTCGAGGTGCCGGACAGTGCCTCGATCGCCGCCGCGTGGCTGCTGGAGGAACTGCTGGGCCGTCGCTACGGCGGCTCGTCCGGCACCAATTTCGTGGCCTGCCTGCAGTTGGCCGCGTCGATGCACGCACGCGGCCAGCGCGGCAGCATCGTCAGCCTGCTGTGCGATCGCGGCGAACGCTACGCGCAGACGCTGTTCGATCGGGAGTGGCTGGCCGCCCGCCACATCGACATCGCGCCCTGGGACGCCGCCCTGCGTGCCAGCCTGCACAATGGCCACTGGCATACAGCGGACAGCGGCGCCGCGTGAGCTTTCACGACCTGCGCAGTTTCCTCGACCGGCTGGAGCGCGACCGGCAACTGCTGCGCGTGCAAGTTCCGATCGATCCGCATCTGGAATCCACCGCGCTGAGTCTGCGCGCGCTGCGCGAGGGTGGACCGGCGCTGCTGATGGAGCGGCCAGCCGGCGCAACGCATGCATTGCTCGGCAACCTGTTCGGCCATCGCCGACGCATCGAGCTCGCCTTGGCCGGCCGCCCGCTGGCCTCGCTGCGCGAGCTCGGCCAGCTGCTGGCAGCGATCAAGGAACCGCGCTGGCCATCCAGCCTGCGCCAGGCCTTGTCCACCTGGCCGGAGCTGGCCCAACTTGCGCACGTGGCGCCGCAACGCGTACGCGAAGCCGCGTTTGAACACGAGACGCTGCAGGGCAACGAGATCGAGCTGGCGCGCCTGCCGATCCAGCACTGCTGGCCCGACGACGCCGGCAAGCTGATCACCTTCGGCCTGGTGGTGACGCGCGGCACCAGCAAACCGCGACAGAACGTGGCGATCTATCGCCAGCAGGTGATCGGGCCGAACCGGGTGGTCATGCGCTGGCTGCCGCATCGCGGCGGCGCGCTCGACTACGCGGACTGGTGCGCCGCGCATCCGCACGAACCCTTCCCCGTGCTGGTGGCAATCGGTGCGGACCCGGCGACGATGCTGGCGGCAGTGGCACCGGTACCCGACAGTCTGTCCGAATACGAATTCGCCGGCCTGCTGCGCGGCCAGCGCACTCGTGTGTGGCGCAGCGAGCTGACCGGCCTCGACGCACCGGCCGGCGCAGAGATGCTGCTGGAAGGCTTCATCCATCCCGGCGACACCGCGCTCGAAGGTCCGTTCGGCGACCACACCGGCTACTACAACGCGCAGGACCACTTCCCGGTGTTCACCATCGAGCGCATGCGCCTTCGCCGTGACGCGATCTATCACGGCAGCTACATGGGCCGCGCGCCACACGATGAACCGTCGGTGCTGGCGCTGGCACTGAACGACATCTTCGTGCCGATCCTGCAGAAGGTGTTTCCGGAAATCGTGGACTTCCATCTGCCGCCGGAGGCGTGTTCCTACCGCATCGCCGTAGTCAGCATCCGCAAGCAGTACGCCGGCCACGCGCGCCGCGTGATGATGGGCGTGTGGTCGTACCTGCGCCAGTTCACCTACACCAAGTTCGTGATCGTCACCGACGCCGACATCGACGTGCGCGACTGGTCTGCCGTGATCTGGGCGGTGTCGACCCGCGTCGATCCGGCGCGCGACACGATGCTGGTGGAGAACACCCCGATCGACTACCTCGACTTCGCCAGCCCGGTCGCCGGGCTCGGCTCCAAGCTCGGCATCGACGCCACCCACAAATGGCCGTCCGAAACCACGCGTGCGTGGAGCCGGCCGATCGTGCCTGACGCGGCAGTGGAGCGGCGGGTCGACGCGCTGTGGGCCACGCTCACGCGCTCAGAGCGGTTTGACTGAAGGATCCGTCGCGATACTGTCAGGCGCAACTTGGTCGGGATTGGCGATCCACTCCCGCGCCCGCTGTTGCAATGCACGCCAGCAGCGTTCCCACTGTGCGTCGCGCGGCTCCGACCAGGCCAGTTGCAGCAGCACCGTCCGCAGGCCTTTCAGATGCTGCTGCGCGAGCACCAACTCGGCCAGCACCTGCTCGTGCTCATCCTTGCCCACCATCAGTATCTTGCGATCGCGACAGACGCCGATGCACGGCTGCGGCGCCTCGATCTTGCCGCAGCCGATGCATTGCCAGGCCTGGATCCAGTCAGTCATGCGCGGTCGGGTCTGCTCAGGGCTCGTCGCGCATCTCATGCATGGCCGGGGCCGCCGTGTCCCAGCCCGGATCGTTGAAATAGTGCGGGTACCGTGCGATCGCCGCGCGCATGTCGGCGACGGCCTTGAGGTTCTGCGGGTCGTGCTTCAGCGCCTGCGCCGCGCCGAGCAAGGGCACCAGGATGCCGTGCAGGGCGGCATCGGGTTCGGGCGCCAGCTTGCAGTGGGCGAACATGAAGGTCACCGCCTGCTCGACGGTGGTGGCACGATCGACCGCCATCGGCGCACTCATGTGCCCCATCTCGTAGTGGCGCAGTTCGTCCACCGCGGCATGCGCGCGGCGCATGCCGTCGCGCAGCGACGCATCGGGTGTCCAGCGTTGTGCTGGTGCTTCGACGGCAGCGGCAGAGCCGTGGTGATGGTCCTGGGCGACCGCATGCGCCCAGGGCGCCAGCGAGAATGCGCACAACAGGACGACGGTGACGACATGGCTGCGTTTCATCGGCTCGATTCCTCGGACAGAAGCAACCTCGCCGGCTGCTGATGCTGTCCATCGTAGCGACAGCGATCGCAGGCATACCTGATCCACGTCAACGCGGTCATCGGCAACGACGACCACGATGCGTGCCGAATCCCCGCCCCGAGGTGTCCATGCAACTGGTCTGTCCTGCCGGCAACCTGCCGGCGCTGCAAGCGGCGATCGACGCCGGCGCCGACGCGGTCTACGCGGGCTTCCGCGACCAGACCAATGCGCGCGCGTTTCCCGGCCTCAACTTCAGCGACGCGGAGCTGCGTGACGGCATTGCGTATGCGCACCAGCGCGGCAGGCAGGTGTATCTGGCGCTGAACACCTACCCCGACAGCGCACGATTGCAACAGTGGTACAGCGCCGTGGACAAGGCCGCCGAGTTCGGCTGCGACGCGATCATCGCCGCCGAAATGGCCGTGCTCGACTACGCCACACGTACACACCCGGCACTGAAGCGGCATCTGTCGGTACAGGGTTCGGCCACCACGGCGCCGGCATTGCGTTATGCGTACGAACGCTTCGGCATCAGCCGTGCAGTGCTGCCGCGGGTGCTGTCGATCCAGCAGGTCGAACGCCTTTGCGCAGGCTCGCCGGTGCCGCTGGAGGTGTTCGCGTTCGGCAGCCTGTGCATCATGGTCGAGGGCCGCTGCCAGCTGTCCAGTTACGTCACGGGTGCCTCGCCGAATCGCCATGGTGTGTGCTCGCCGGCCAGCTTCGTGCGCTGGGAGGAACACGGCGATGGTCGCCGCAGCGTGCGCCTGAACCAGGTGCTGATCGACAAGTTCGAGCCGGCCGAACCGGCGGGCTACCCGACCGTGTGCAAGGGCCGCTTCGATGTCGGCGGCGAGATCTTCCACGCACTCGAAGAACCGACCAGCCTCAACACGATGGAGCTGCTGCCGCGACTGGCACAGGCTGGTGTGGCGGCATTGAAGATCGAGGGTCGCCAGCGCGGCGTGGCCTATGTCGGTTCGGTCACCCGCACCTGGCGCGCGGCGCTGGATCGCTACCGCGACGCTCCCGCCAGCTGGCGCCTGCAGCCGGGCTGGCAGCAGTCGCTGTCGAAACATGCCGAGGGTCACCAGACCACGCTTGGCCCCTATCACCGCTCATGGCACTGAAACGATGACGATGAAACTGAGCCTCGGACCGCTGCAGTATTTCTGGCCGCGCGAGCGCACGCTGACGTTCTACCGCGAGGCCGCCGACTGGCCGGTCGACATCATCTATCTGGGCGAGACGGTGTGCAGCAAGCGCCGCGAACTGGGTACGCGCGACTGGATCGCGCTGGCCACGGAGCTGGCCGTCAGCGGCAAGCAGATTGTGTTGTCGTCGCTGGCGCTGATCGAAGCCGAGTCCGAACTGGGCGCACTGCAGCGGCTGGTCGATCACGGCGACTGCTGGATCGAGGCGAACGACCTGTCTGCGGTGCAACTGTGTCGCGAGCGCGGCGTACCGTTCGTCGCCGGCCCCACGCTCAACGTCTACAACCACCACGCGCTCGCCATGCTGATGGACGATGGCCTGCGTCGCTGGGTGCCCGGCGTGGAGCAAGGCCATACCTTGCTGCGCGAACTGCGCGAGGCGATGCAGGCCGAACTACGCGAGATGCCCGAACTGGAAGTGATCACCTTTGGCCGGCTGCCGCTGGCTTTCTCCGCACGCTGCTTCACCGCCCGCGCGCTCGACGTGGCGAAAGACCAGTGCGATTTCCGCTGCATCGAATACCCCGACGGCATGCCGCTGGCCACGCGCGAAGGCCGACCGTTCCTGCGCATCAACGGCATCCAGATCCAGGGCGAGGAGATTACCGACCTCGGCCCCGAGCTGCCGGCGCTGCGCGAACTGGGTGTGGACATCTTGCGGCTGTATCCGCAGGCCGAAGGCATGGCCGAGATGGTGGCGCACTTCCATCTCGCCCGCCGCTCGCCGGTGGCCCCGCCACGGATCGGCGCGCGCAACGGCTACTGGCACGGCGAGCCGGGCATGCGCATGAGCGAAGCACCGGCATGAGCGCCGCTGCTCAGTACGCGTAACGCAGCACGGTGGCGTAGTGGCAACCAGTGCCGGCCAGCACGAACAGATGCCAGATGAAATGGCTGTAGCGCAGCCGTTCGTGCAGCATGAAAAACACCACGCCCAGCGTATACGCCACGCCGCCGCCGAACAGCAGGATCAGGCCGCCTGCCGGCATGTGCTGCCACAGCGGCCGGATCGCGATCAGCGCCATCCAGCCCATCGCCACATACAGCGCCGTGGACAGGCGGTGGAATCGCGCACCTACCGCCAGCTTGAATACCAGCCCCAGCAGCGCCAGGCTCCAGATCACGCCGAGCAGGGCCAGGCCCCAGCTGTCACGCAACACACCCAGCGCGATCGGCGTGTAGGTACCGGCGATCAGCAGATAGATCGCGCCGTAGTCCAGCCGCTGCAGCCACGCCTTGGCCTGCTCATGCGACACCGCGTGATACAGCGTCGAGGCCATGTACAGCAGGATCGCACTGCCACCGAACACCGCCGCCCCCACCATCGCTGCGGTGCTGCCGATGTGCACCGCGTTGACGATCAGTACCGGCAGGCCAACGATGGCCAGCACCACGCCGAGGCCATGACTGATGCTGTTGGCAAGTTCCTCGCCGAAGGTGGATGGGCGTGAGGCTGGGATGGATGGCATGGCGTTCTTCCGGAGGATGGGAGTGGCAAAAGAAAGGGTGGCCGCCCGTGCGCAGGAGTCCGCTGGCTGGCTCCTGCGGCGGCAGCGCAGGTGTTGCCATCACACCTTGGCGAACACCAGGCTGGCGTTGGTGCCGCCGAAGCCGAAGCTGTTCGACATCACCGTGCGCAGCTGCGCGTCGCGGCTCGCACGCACGATCGGAAATCCTTCGGCACGCGGGTCCAGTTCGTCGATATGCGCCGAGCCGGCGATGTAGCCTTCGTTGAGCATCAACAGGCTGTAGATCGCCTCGTGCACGCTGGCCGCGCCGAGCGAATGGCCGGTCAGCGCCTTGGTCGAGGACAGCGGCGGCACCGCTTCGGCGAAGACGCTGCGCACCGACTGCAGCTCGACGATGTCGCCCAGCGGCGTGGCCGTACCATGGGTGTTGAGGTAGTCGATCGGCGCGTTCGCCTGGGCCAAGGCCATCTGCATGCAGCGCACCGCGCCTTCGCCAGACGGCGCGACCATGTCGGCGCCATCGGAAGTGACGCCGTAACCGACCAGTTCGGCATGGATGTGCGCGCCGCGTGCGCGGGCATGCTCGTATTCCTCCAGCACCAGCATGCCGCCGCCACCGGCGATGACGAAGCCGTCGCGGGCAACGTCATACGGGCGCGATGCCCGCTGCGGCGTGTCGTTGCTGCCGGTGGACAGCGCGCCCATCGCGTCGAACTGCGCGGTCATGCCCCAGTGTTCTTCCTCGCCGCCACCGGCGAACATCACGTCCTGCGCGCCATGCCGGATCAGATCCGCCGCGGCGCCGATGCAATGCCCCGAGGTAGCACAGGCCGCGGCGATCGAATAGCTCAGGCCGAGGATGCCGAACGCGGTGGCCAGCGTGGCCGACACCGTGGAGCACATCGTGCGCGGCACCATGAACGGGCCGACCTTGCGCACACCCTTGTTGCGCAGCAGGTCGCCGGTTTCGATCTGCCAGCGCGGCGAGCCGCCGCCGGAGCCGGCGATCACGCCGGTGCGCGGGTGGCACACCTGCTCGATGGCCAGCCCGGCATCGGCGATCGCCGAGCGCATCGCCACGTAGGCGTAGGCGGCGGCGTCACCCATGAAGCGGCGCAGCTTGCGATCGATCTCGGCGTCCAGGTCGATCTCCGGCACGCCCGCCACCTGGCTGCGCAGGCCAAGCTCGGCGTAGCCGGGCATGGCGCGGATGCCGCTGCGACTTCCGCGCAGCGCGCTCGACACCGTCGCCAGCTGATTGCCCAGGCAAGACACGATACCCATGCCGGTCACCACGACGCGGCGCATCTCAAAAGCCCTCGGTGGACTGGAACAGGCCTACGCGCATGTCGCTCGCCTCATAGATCAGCCGGTCGTCGACGAAGGTCTTGCCATCGGCGATCACCATGCGCAACTTGCCGCGCATCACGCGGCGGATGTCGATCTCGTAACGCACCAGCTTCGCCGTCGGCATGACCTGCCCGGACAATTTCACCTGGCCCACGCCCAGCGCGCGACCGCGGCCAGGTTCACCCAGCCAGGGCAGGAAGAACCCACTGAGCTGCCACATCGCATCAAGCCCGAGGCAACCGGGCATCACCGGATCGCCGATGAAATGGCAGCCGAAAAACCACAGCTCCGGATGGATGTCCAGTTCGGCGTGGATCAATCCCTTGCCATACGCCCCGCCTTCGGTGGTGATCTGCGTGATGCGGTCGAACATCAGCATCGGCGGCGATGGCAGTCGTGCATTGCCGTCACCGAACAGTTCGCCGCGGCCGCAGGCACGCAGTTGTTCGTAATCGAACGAGGAGGGACGTGTCATGGAAAGCTCACTGGGTCAGGAAGGGGGGAGTGTGCCCATCCGAGTCTGCATGCGTCTTGACGAGAGTCAACCTTCATTGCGAACGCGGCCGCGGCAGGCGACTCCCGCGTGGGGCATATCGCCGCAGCGCGCTGGCTCAGCCGGGACAGCCGCGATCGTGCCGGCAATGCGCACCGAGGCTGCGCCGGCGCAGCACGGCCGCTCGCAGCAGCGATTTGGCCAGGCGCATCTGCCAGCCGGCGTCCGCGGCAGCGGCGCAGGCACGCCATGCGTCGCGCAACGACGATGCCTCGCGCACCGGGCCGGCGGCGTGCCACAGCAGCGTGCGCAACGCGGCCAGTGATGCCGGTGACAGACTTTCGCCACGCTCGACCCAGCGATGGCTGCCCTGCCCGCCGCGCACCGCCGTGGCATGCGCCAGCGCGGCACCGAGCCGGCGACCGCACGCCACCCCTTCCAGCAGCGAATTGCTGGCCAGCCGGTTGGCGCCGTGCACGCCGTTGCAGGCAACTTCGCCCACCGCGTGCAGGCCGGCCAGCGTGCTGCGCCCATCCAGATCGGTGGCGATGCCGCCCATGTGGAAATGCGCGGCTGGCGTCACCGGCAGCGGCACCTGTCTCGGATCGAAACCATGCGCCATGCACGCCGCCAGCACGGTGGGAAAGCGGATGTTCCAGTCGCCACTCACCGCCGTCGCATCGAGCCACACCTTGTCGCCTTCGCGCTGGGCCTGCCACACGCGCCGCGCCACCACATCGCGCGGCGCCAGATCGCCCTGCGGATGCTGGCCGCGCATCAGCGGTTGCCCGGCCGCGTCGAGCAGGCGCGCGCCGGCGCCGCGCAGCGCCTCGGTGATCAGCGGCAGGGAATGGCCGCCGATGTCCAGCGCGGTGGGATGAAACTGCATGAACTCCAGATCGCGCGATGCCGCGCCACCGGCCAGACCCAGCGCCAGCCCGGCACCGTCCGCGCCGGCCGGATTGCTGGTATGCGCAAACAATGCGCCGATGCCGCCGGTGGCGAGTACTACCGCGGCGGCTTCGATGTGCTGCTGGCGACCACGATCATCGCAGGTGCGCACACCGACCACGTCACCGTCGCGCAGCAGCAAGGCGCCGACATCGACGCCGCCACGCCACTGCACATGCGCCGCTGCCTGCACTCGTGCGCGCAGCGCACGCACCAGCGCTGCGCCGGTGGCATCGCCGCCGGCATGCACGATGCGCGCGGCGCCATGACCACCCTCCCGACCCAGCTGCAGTGCGCCACCGGCCGCGCCATCGAAAACCACGCCCTGCTGCTGCAGCCAGGCGATGGCAGCCGGCGCCTCGCCGGTCAACCACTGCACTGCCGTGGCATCGTTGTGATACGCGCCTGCCTCGATGGTGTCGACGGCGTGCGCGGCAGTGCTGTCGTGCGGATGGAGCGCGGCGGCGATGCCACCTTGCGCCAGCGCGCTGGCACCGCCGCTGCCGTCGTGTGCACGGCACAGCAGGCGCACCGGCGCCGGCGCCGCGGCCAGCGCCGTGACCATGCCGGCCACGCCACCGCCTACCACCACGATGGGTCGGCGTGCGCGTCTCACACGGTTTCGCGCCGCCCCACGGCCAGCATCCTCTCCAGCGCCGCGCGGGCCCGCACGGCAACCTGCGGCGGCACTTCCACCGCGTGTTTCATGTCACGCAGGGCTTCGTGGATCTTCGGCAAAGTGATCCGCTGCATGTGCGGACACAGGTTGCATGGCTTGATGAACTCGGTGGCGGGGAACTGCACGCGCAGGTTGTCGGCCATCGAACATTCGGTGATCAACGCCACCCGCGCCGGCTTTTCGCGTTCCAGCCACTTGCCCATCGCGGTGGTGGAGCCGACGAAATCCGCTTCGGCGAGCACCTCCGGCGGACACTCCGGATGGGCCACCAGCACGGCGTCGAATTGCTCGCGCGCATGCCGCGCCTGCTGTGCGGTGAACTTCTCGTGTACCTCGCAGCGGCCGTTCCACAGCACCAGCTCGACCTTGGTCTGGCTGGCGACGTGGCGGCCCAGGTACTCGTCGGGCAGGAAGATCACCGTGTCGCTGCCCATCGCCTCGACCACCTGCACCGCATTGGCCGAGGTGCAGATCGCATCGGACTCGGCTTTCACGGCGGCCGAAGTATTCGCGTAACTGACCACCGGCACACCCGGATGCCGCGCACGCAGTGCCAACACATCGGCAGCGGTGATCGACGAGGCCAGTGAACAGCCCGCTTCGGGATCCGGGATCAATACGGTCTTGTGCGGCGCCAGGATCTTCGCGGTCTCGGCCATGAAGTGCACGCCGCACAACACGATCAGCTCGGCATCGCAGTCGGCGGCCGCCTGCGCCAGGCCGAGCGAGTCTCCAGTGATGTCGGCGACGCCGTGGAAGATCTCCGGCGACTGGTAGCTGTGCGCCATGATCACCGCCCCGCGCTGTTTTTTCAGCGTGTTGATCGCGTCGATCAACGGCAGGTGCAGCGGCCACTCCAGGCACGGCACCAGATGTTCGAGACGTTCGCCCAGCGCGGCGTACTCGTGTTCAAGTTCGTCGCGCCAGACGGGTGCAGACAGGCTTTCGGGGTCGTGCATGGCGATCTGCGGGAGAGGTGAAGGACAAGCCGCACGGCGCACGCCGCCGCGTGATCAGGCCCGGTGGCGATGCGCCTCGCGCGCGGCGCGCGCCAACCGCGCGCCGCGATTGAGTGCAATGCGCAGGCCCAGCGGCACGGATTCCCATGGCAGCCGTTCGAGCAGGTTGCGTGCGGTGAGGCCGAGCTCGGTGTCGCCGGTGAGTTCCAGCGCGCGCTGGAAGAACAGCGTGTCGGCATCTTCCAGCCGACTGGCCAGCAACAGCAGATCGGTGGTGCTGCCGCGCACGCTGGCCTCGGGCGCGCCATCGCCGACGCGCAAGTGCCCATCGCGCAACTCCAGCACCCAGCACAGTCGCAGGTCGCTGACCTCGATCCCGAGCCGGCGACCGCGCATGAAATCCAGCGTTCCGTCCTGCAGGGGCACGGCAAGCACGCGGCCCATCGCGCGCTCCAGCAGGTTGCGCTGCCAGCGCTGTGGCAGCGCGCGCAGCAACGGCGCGAATCGGCGCGGCGGCGGCAGCAGACGCAACAGGTGCAATGCGCGTGATTCGGAGGAAAGCGTGTCGGACATGATGGGCTGCATCATGGCGGGAGACGGCGAGAGCGCGCCTTGACCAAGATCAATCGCCATGCCCTGCTGGCGACAGGCATCGACGATCGCCAGGTCCAGCAGACCCGCCGCGGTATCCGCCGGCAGATCCAGCCGATGTGCCAGCGACTGCGTGCGCGTGCGCACCTGCCGCTCGCGCACCAGATCGCGCGGCGGCACGCCGGCACGCGGCTTCAGTGCCGCCACTGCGCGCACCAGCCGACGACGTGCCGCGAGCAGCACGATCAGGCCATCGTCGACGCGATCGATTGCGCCGCGCATGCGGATCAGCATGAGGCGCTCAGGCGTGGGCAGGCGCATCGGCAGGCTCCGTGGTTGATCCGCCCGCAGCCAGCGCAGCGCGCAGTGCCTGCGCCGCGGGCAGCACTTCGGCCGCATACACCTGCTGCGCTTCGGTGAGATTGAAATCGGCGTGCTGGCGCTTTTTGACGCCGTAGTCGGAAAGCACCAGATGCGTGTCGGCAACCACGCCTGCGTTGGTCAGGCAGGCCGAGGCGCATTTCAGCACGCAGCCATCCAGCGCGAGAATGCGACGCCCGCTCTGCGCCGTGCGCACCAGGCCGGTGACGCCACCGCCGACGCCGGCGATGCAGGACATCTCGGCGATGCCTTCGCGATCCAGCTTCAGCGCCAGATGGTTGGCCATCTGCGCCGCACTCGAGCAGCCGGAACAGGAATAGACCAGCGGCAACTTCGCGCTCATAAGCGATCCTCCAGCGTCAACAGAAAACCATTCGCGCGCCTGCGCACGCCGCGCAACGCCGACCACACGCCCAGCCATGCAAACAGCAGCGCCAACCCGGCGGCGCGCGCCAGCCAGGCCGTGGGCCACAGCACCGCGGCCGGCAACAGCAGCAGTGGCAATTGCGCCAGCAGCACACCGCGCTTGTCGCTGTCGGGCAGCAGGCGCTGCACACCGGGCAGCTGCACGCCGCGACCGCACACCCGGTGCAACTCGATCCAGCCGATGAAGGCGACGATCTCCAGCGCCATGCCGAGCAGCAGCAGCGGCAAGGCGATACCCAGCCCCAGCACCGCGGCCAGCAGTCCGCCGCGCGGACCGGCGACCAGTACCAGCGCCGCCAGCAACAGCACGATCAGACCGGCACGCCAGCTCCACAGCAGCGGGCTGCGGCGTTG
Organism: Rhodanobacter sp.; assembly: GCA_027307195.1. Lineage (GTDB taxonomy): Bacteria > Pseudomonadota > Gammaproteobacteria > Xanthomonadales > Rhodanobacteraceae > Rhodanobacter. The sequence continues at coordinate 17,086 of DAHUXL010000152.1, forward strand.
CCGCGGCACGCGCCATTGCAGCCACAGGGCGGCGCCTGCGAACAGCGTCGCATGGAGCGCTACCGTGCCGGCCAGCCAGCGGCCATCGGCGTGAGTCAAGCGCCACCACGCTGCGCCGGACAGCATCACCAGCGCACTGCCGAGCCACAGCGCCTGCACCCGCGCGGGAAACGTTCCGGTGCCCTGGAACATCGGCATCACCACCCGCGCCACGCTGGCCAGCAATACCACCACCCAACCCAGCACGCCCCAGCTGGCATGCACGTCGACCAGCGCCGCCACCGGCCACGCCCACCCGTCAGCAAGAGTCAGCGCCAGTGCACCACCGAGCAGGGCAGTGAGCGCGCCAAACCCGATCGCCACGCCGAGTCCCGCGCGCAGCAGCCGCTGCCCGATCGCTGCCAGCAGGCCGGGCAAGGTCATCGCGGCCAGCAGCACGAAAGCCAGCGGCAACAGCACCGCGGCACCAAGCAGTGCCGCACGCCAGCTCTGATGCAGCCCCGCCACCAGCAGCAGCGCGCCGAGATTGAACAGGACATGCAGCGGCGCTCCCAACAGCATCCCGCCGCGCACCCGCACCCCGGCGGCCGCAGGAAGAAACTGCAGCACGCTGCCGAACATCACGTTGCCGAACACGCCGAGCGTGAACACGTGCACCAGTGCCAGCGTGGCCGGATGCCAGCGTGAGCGCAGCAAGGCATCACCGTCGACGAACAACAACACGCCGGCGAGCATGCCCCACAGGGGCGCACTCAGCAGGAAGCGGCGCGGCAACGAAACCGCAGGTGCCTGATCAAGCGCCAGCCGGGCCATCATCATCCCGGCGGCGGATCAACACCCGTGCGGTGCCGCCCGGCAGCGTGACCGCCGACGTGTACAGCCCCCGCGTCGCCAGCGCATCGAGCAAGGGTATCGGCAACAGCGGCGTGAGCACCTGTACCGACTGCCCGGGCAACAGCGCGTCGGCCGCCTCCAACGCGCGCAACATCGGCTCCGGTGACGGCAGCCCGCGCAGATCGATTTCGGTCGGCGCGGCGTTGTCGGCGCGGTGTGGGTACAACGACCAGATAGCTTGCATGGCGCTATATCAACGCAGCGCGAGCGCGGGCGCGCTGACCTGGGTCAACGCACTCGCACCAAGGCTGCCAGCAGTGATCAACGTGCGTTCGCCAATGCCTGTTGTCCATGCCATTCGAGTTGCAGCCACAGCTTGGCGCTGTCGCGACCCAGACCGTCGGCGCGATAGTCCGCCACCTTGATCAAGCCCGTGAGGCCCGTTGCCAGCGGAAAGCTCAGCGATGCATTCCACTCGCTGCCGTAACGGCCGCCGCGATCGGCATGGTAATCGTGGTACGACACCACCCAGCCCAGCTTGCTGGCGAGGCCGGCACGACCGAGGTTGCCGCCCACGCCCGCATAGCGATCCTCCAGGCCGCCGGCAGGCGTCACGTTGAACTGGTCATCCCAGCCATTGAACGCGTGCAGCGTGGCCAGCGGCGTCTGCAAGGCATGGTGGCCATTGCCGCCCAGATGCTCCCAGCCCAGCTTGGCGGTGATCCCTTGCAGCGTCCATGTCGGTTCGAGCAGCCAGTAGCTGTGCGCAAAGTGCAACGGGTTGTTGGCGTAGTCGGTTTGCCGCGCCGTCTCCAGCGTCCAGCCCGGGCCGTTGCCATCGTGCAGTGCCTTGCCGCTCCAGCGCAGGCCGTAGGTCTCGCTGGAGGCGCTGGCCACGTCGCGGTCCTCATGCAGGTAGGCATAGCCCACCCATTGCTGTGCGCCCTGCGTCCATGCCGCATTCAACAGGTGGGTATTCAGTCGACGCTCGCGCGCCAGCGGATTGAGCGCATCATCGCCAGCCACGCGGTGCACGCGATCGAGCCAGTCGTAACGCAGCGTCAACGCGGCCAGCGGCTGCCATTGCAGCGCCAGCGCATCGTAGGTCTGCTCGTGCTGGCGCCAGCCGCTGTTGCCGACCCAGCGCTGGTTGTCCAGCAGCAGTCGCTGGCGACCCAGGGTCACGCCGAACGCATCACCCTGCCAACCCACCCAGGCCTGGTTGAGTTCGCTGCCGCGCGGGTCGGTGATCGCCGGATACTGTGTGCGGCCATTCGCGCCACTGTTGTAATGCTCGCCGGCACTGGCCACGCCGGCGCCTTCCAGCAACGCGCTCCAGCCATCGCCGAAGTTCGCGCGCAGGCCGAGCCGCAGTCGCAAGGTGTCGGCATTGGCGTCGTGACTGAAGGCGTCGTCGTCGACCTGCTCGCGGCGCAGACGCGCGTCCCACTCCAGTTGCAGCGGCGCATTGGCGGGTGTCGTCTGCAGGCTGCCGCCGGCACCATCGGCCCAAGCCGATGGTGCGGTCATCGCCGTGGCCAGAAGGCATGCGACGGAAAGAGTCCCGCGTGTCGTTTTCATCGTGGTGTCCCCTTGTGGATGCGCGCAGTCTGCGCACACCAGGGCACCGACAAATTGACCGCGGTCAGGCCGGCACGATAAACAGGCCTGCTGTGACAACACGCCGCGGCCATGCACACGAGAACGCCGCCATGACGGCGGCGCTTCGTTTCTCAACGGACGTACAGACGTCCATATCGCGGGAGGCTCAGTGCCTGGAAACGGTCTCGGTGATCGCCTTGACAAAGGCCGGGTCGAGCCTGCCGATCACGTTGGTGTGCGCCGCGATGCGGCCTTCGGCATCGAGCAGGATCAATTCGCTGCTGTGGTTGAACTCGCCATCCGGCAATTGCCGGTACTGCAGACCGAGCACGCCCGACAACTGCCGTACCTGCGCCGGCTCGGCGCGGGCCAGCGTCCAGAAGCGTGGGTCCAGCTTGCGCTTGTCGGCATAGCTGCGCAGGGTGGCGACACTGTCCCTGGCCGGATCGAAACTCACTGCAAGCAGGTCGATCTGCGAACGCACCGCCGGATCCAGCGCGTTGCGGGTCAGCCGCATGCTGTCGATGATCAGCGGGCAGACCATCTGGCACGAGGTGTAGAACATCGTCACCAGCTGTGGCCTGCCACGCCGCGCGGACAGCAGCTGCTGCCGGCCATCCTGACCGGTCAGCTGCACCGGCAGCTGATAGACCGAATCGCCCGGCAACGGCTGGGCTGCGTGGGCGCTGCCGCCCAGCAGCAGGAGCATCGCAAGAGAGGACAGCAGACGTTTCATGACGGGTTCCTCAATCGGACTTCGCGCAGCGGAAGCCCATGTTGTTGGTGGTGTCGGCGGCCTTCAGCGAAGACAGCATCGCGATGCGCATCAGCACTGCGTAGTTCTCCTTCTGCTGCATGCTGAGTGCGCCGGCACCGCAGAACTTCAGCAGATCCGGGTCGCCCTGGTCGCGGCTGTCGCTGGCGACCATCAGCGCATTGAAGTCGTCGACCCACTCCCACACCAAGCCGTTGATGTCGCGCACGCCGTAGACGTTGGCGACACCGCCGATCTCCGGTAGCGCCGTGCTGGAAGGCCGCGAGTACCAGCCCAGGATGCTCTCACGCCAGGCCGGGTCGGCACGCGCATCGCGGCGGGTGGCATCGGCCGCCGCCGCAAACTCCCACTCGTACCAGCTCGGCAGACGTGCCTGCTCGCTTTCACAATAGGCCTGGGCGGCAAACCAGCTGACTCGCGTCACCGGTTGGCGCGGCAGCACTTCATCACCCAGCGTATCGGCGCTGGCCCACTGCGTGAGGTAACGCGCATCAGCGAGGATCCGCGCGACCTTGTCGCGCTGCCATGCGGGATGGGCTTTCACAAAGGCCAGGAACTCGGCATTGGTGACCAGCTCGGTGCGCAGGCGGAATGGTGCGACCTGCGCCGCGGCCGCCTTGCCGTCCGCCGGCAACACGCTGGTGAAACGCCCTCCCGGCAGGGCGACGTAATCCGCCGCCACGGCCGGAAGCGCCAGCAACAGGCCCAGACAGACCAGTGCCAATGCGCGCATCTCAGTGCGCCGCCGCCGGTGCGGGTGTCGCCGCAGCGCGTGCCTTGGCCACCTCGTCCTTGCTGAACTGGCCACCCGGGTTGCCCCAGCTGTTCAGCACGTAGGTCAGGATATTGGACACCTCATCGTCGGTCAGCTGCGACATCGGCGGCATCACCGAATCGTATTCATGACCGTTGACGGTGACCTTGCCAGTCAGGCCGTGCGTCACGATGGTCATGGCGCGCTTCGGATCAGCGGCCAGCAAGCTGGACTTGGCCAGTGGCGGAAACACATTCGGCAAGCCTTCGCCGTTGGCCTGATGGCAGACCGAGCAGGTCCCGGCAAACAGCTGCTTGCCCGCGGCGATCTGGTCTTCCTTGGTCAGCGTGCCTGCCGCGTGCGCCGTGGCTGCGGTGGTCACGGCCTGCAGATTGCTCCCGGCGCGGTCACCCAGGTAGACCGAGTCCACTTCCTTGCCCGAGTAGATTGACTTGTTCTCCGGGCCGTCCACTTTCAGGATACCCAGCGCACCCTTGTTGAAGGCGCGGAAGATCGAGTGGTCGACCAGCACGTAGCTGCCCGGCACGTCGGTGTGGAACTCCACGATCGCGGCACCGCCGGACGGGATCAGCGTGGTCTGCACGTTGTGCTGGGCGACCGTGCCGCCCTCGGGCTGCACCTTGTCGAAGATCTCGCCGATCACATGGAAGCTGGAGACCAGGTTGGGGCCGCCGTTGCCCACGAACAGGCGCACGTTCTGGTTGGTCTTGGCGGTCAGCGCGTTGTCGCCGGTGATCGAGCCTTCCCTGCCGTTGAACAGCACATAAGTTGGGCGCTCGTCGATAGCCTTCTCCATGTCGAATGGCTGGTGGCCCTTCTCGCGATACTTGCCGGTGGTGTAGAAGTCGCCCTGCATCACGTAGTACTCGTGATCGACCGGGCTCAGGCCCTCCGGCGGCTCGACCAGGATCAGGCCGTACATGCCGTTGGCGATGTGCATGCCGACCGGCGCGGTGGCGCAGTGGTAGACGAAGATGCCCTGGTTGAGCGCCTTGAAGGTGAACTGCGACTCGTGCCCCGGCGCGGTGAAGCTGGACGCCGCACCACCACCCGGCCCGGTCACGCCGTGCAGGTCGATGTTGTGCGGCATCTTGTCGTTGGGATTGTTCTTCAGATGGAACTCCACCGTGTCGCCCTGGCGCACGCGGATGAAGCTGCCCGGCACGGTGCCGCCGAAGGTCCAGAACGTGTAGTTCACACCCTCGGAAATCGGCATTTCCTTTTCGATCACTTCCAGCTCCACGATGACCTTGGCCGGGTAGTTGCGATGGATCGGTGGCGGCACGTGCGGCGGACTGGTCAGCACCGCGTGGATCGGCTCGCCCTGCGGCGGACCGAAGTCGCCGCGCTCGGAAGCGACCGAGGTGCTGGCGGTGGGTGTGGTGGTGGCCGGACCGGACGAGGCCGACGGCTTGCCGGAACACGCCGCCAGCGCAAGCATCGCGGCGGCGGCGAGGTAAAGGTGCGGACGTGTCATCAACGTTCTCCCTGGGTTCTGATGCCAGCTTATGAGAACACGGTCTCGCACGTATGACTTGAGTCAATCGCAAGTGATTCGGTGCGGCACTGCGTCACCCTGCCACAGCCCGTGACTCGTCGTGCCTCAGCCCGGTTTGCCGTCCACTCGCGGGGTCAGGTAGATCCACGCCGAGCGCAGCACCCACGGCAGGAATGCCAGCAGCCAGCCGTACGCGGCGATCACCAGCCACAGGTAGACGTCGCCGCCGAACTCGGCGCGGATGCGCACCAGCACCACCAGCTGCAACAGCACGAAGCACACCCACGGCACCGCGCCCATCTGCATCGGCCGGCCCGAGTGACCCTGGGTCACGCGCGTCACCATCGCCACCAGCATCGAGCCGAAGTAGCCGATCGCCAGCGCATGCAATGGCGCACGGAAGAACAGCACTTCGCCGCGCATGGCATAGATCACGTCCTGCACGGCATACAGCGCGAAGGCCACCGGCAGCCATGCATAGGACAGGTGCAGCACGGCCAGCACGCCCGGCCGCATCGCCTTCCACGGCTGCCACGCCAGCGCATGCCAGGCGAACACCAGCGCCAGCGGAATGTCGGCCAGCCACAACCAGCCCAGCGCGCCGCGCCAGTCCAGCAGCAGGTGCGCCAGCAGCAGCACCCACACCACCGGCAGGCTCCAGCGCGGGCGGACCACCGTGTAGCCCTTGATCATGTTGCCGCTGAAGAACGGCAGCATCCGGTGCGTCACCGAGAAGAAGATCGGCAGCAGCAGACCGAAAGTGCCGATCCGCACGGCCAGTTGCGCACACTCGTCAGGTGCACCAGACAGAAAGGCGATGAATGCGACCAGACCCAGCGTACCCAGCGCCATGCCCAGCACGCACGAGCGTGCGTGATCGTTGCGATCGCGCGATGCCCGCAGCACCGACACCAGCGTGACCAGGCCGACCAAGTAACCGGCCAGCATCATCACGAAGCCCAGCTTGAGCAGCCAGGGCAGATCCAGCAGGCCCACGTTGGCCAGCACATAGCCGCCGAACACCAGGCCGGCCACCGGCACATAGCGCGAACGCGACAGCGAGGGCTGGTTCAACCAGCGCGGAAACACCGTCAGCAGGAAGCCGAACATGAAAAGCGGAAACATGCCGTACTGGATCAGCATGCCGTGCGCATACGCCGGCGAGATCGTCGGCTGCGGCCAGCTGCCCAGCCCGAAGCGCATCCAGGTCAGCTCTACGGCCCACCACGCCATGCTCAGCAGCACCGCAACGGAGCCGGCCAGAAACAGCAACCGGTGCGGCGCCGAGGCGAGCAGGGCCGGCAATTCGGCGAATGTCGCCGGCCTGGCGGTGGAAGTGGACGATTCAGCCATGGTGAGCCAGCTCGAATGAGAACGATTTGTCATGTTGGCAGATTGACGTGGGTGGCGGCCATGACCTGCATCAGTTGCCGCGGCAGCGCAGAACGGTGCTGCTCGCCGACGCAACGTGGCGTTCAATTGACCCCGATCAACACCAATCCGCGCCGCGTCGCGCACGCTGCCCCCATCCGCACGGGAGACACGACCATGGGCAGGCTGAGTGGCAAGGTGGCACTGGTGACCGGCGGCGCGGTGGGCATCGGCGCTGCCTGTGTCGTGCGCATGATCGAGTCCGGCGCGCAGGTGGCCATCGTCGACCTGCACGACGACATCGGCCGGAAGCTGGCCGCGCAACCGGGCGAGAACGCCCGCTATTTCCACGCCGACGTATCGGTGGAGGCCGAGGTGGCAGCGGCGATCGCCGGCGCGGTGGCAGCGTTTGGACGGCTGGACGTCCTGGTCAACAACGCGGGCATCGCCGGCGCGAACAAGCCCACACACGAGCTCACCGAGGCCGAGTGGGACCGGGTGCAGGCGGTCAACGTGAAGAGCGTGTTCTTCTGTACCAAGCATGCGATCGCGCCGCTGCGTGCAGCCGGCGGCGGCAGCATCATCAACCTGTCGTCGATCTACGGCCTGGTCGGCGCGCCCGATGTGCCGCCCTACCATGCATCCAAGGGCGCGGTGCGCCTGATGACCAAGACCGACGCGTTGATCTATGCCGCCGACCACATCCGCGTCAACTCGATCCACCCCGGCTTCATCTGGACACCCATGGTGGAGCAGCACCTCGCCTCGATGGGCGGTGACCCGGCGCAACACCGGCGCGAGGTCGGCGCGTTGCACCCGCTCGGCCACATGGGCGAGCCGGACGACATCGCCTGGGGCGTGGTTTACCTCGCCTCCGACGAGGCGAAGTTCATGACCGGCAGCGAGCTGGTCATCGATGGCGGCTACACCTGCCGCTGAAACAGCACCCCTGACCAGGACCAGCCATGTTCAAGCACATTCTTCTGCCTACCGACGGCTCCGATCTGTCGCTGCGCGCGGCAAAGCTCGGCATCGAGCTGGCCAGCACCTGCGGCGCACGCGTGTATGTGCTGCATGTGGTGGCGCCGTTCCACACCATTTCCTACGTGGCCGAGATGCTGGCAGCCACCGAAGCCATCTATACCCAGGAGGCCACCAAGCATGCCTCGCAATACGTTGCCGATGTGCGACGCATGGCCGAGGCGGCCGGAGTGGAATGCTCTACCCATTACGTGACCGACGATCACCCGCACGAGGCGATCGTCCGCGCTGCGCACGAGCAGCATTGCGATCTGGTGGTGATGGCATCGCACGGCTGGCGTGGCATCACCCGGCTGTTGCTGGGCAGCGAGGTGCACAAGGTGCTGCTGGAAAGCGAGATCCCGGTACTGGTCTGCCGCTGAGCCTTTGCCGCCCGGCGTCAGGGGCAATCAGCGGTTGCGATGTGTCAAAAGGAGTTATTCATGTTCAAGCGCATCCTGCTGCCCGTAGACGGGTCCGAGTTATCCATCCGCGCGGTCGACACCGGCATCGCGCTGGCAGCTGCCCTGGGTGCCCACGTCCATGCGCTGCACGTGCTGCCGCCGTTTCCGGCGGTCACGTATTTCGCGGCGATCGCCCAGGCCAATGAGACGATGTACGTCGAGCGTGCCGTGGCCAGCGCCGAGCGCGTGCTGGCCGAGGTGCAGCGTCGCGCCGAGGCCGCCGGGGTTCCCTGCACGGGCAGTCACGAGATCGACAACCGCCCCGCATGCGCGATTGCCGCCGCTGTCTCGAAGCACCACTGCGACGTGATCGTGATGGCCACGCATGGCTGGCGCGGCATCGAGAAGCTGTTGCTGGGCAGCGTGACGCAGAAGACACTGCTGCTGGCCGATGTGCCGGTGCTGGTCTGTCGTTGAGGAACGCGGCAACGGCGGTCAACCCGCCACACCGGCCGCGGTCGAGGTGAGCCATCGCCGGCCACGTGATGCGGACGGCAACAGCGCACGCCAGGAGATCGCATGAGCACGGTGAAGCCGTCCCGACCTGCCAGCCTGTCGGGACTGGATCCGACCGAGGCGGCACGGCGGCTGGCCATGCAGGGTCCCAACCTGCTGCCGGGCAGCGCGCCAAAGACCTTGTGGAAGATGGTCATCGGCGTACTGCTGGAACCGATGTTCCTGATGCTGCTGGTGGCTGGAGGCCTGTATCTGGCGTTGGGCGATCTGGCCGAGGCGTCGTTCCTGCTGTCGTTCGTGTTCGTGGTGATCGGCATCACGCTGGCGCAGGAGCGCAAGACCCAGCGCGCACTGGAGTCATTACGCGAGCTGTCCGCGCCGCGCGCACTGGTGGTGCGCGGCGGCGAGGAACTTCGCATTCCCGGCCGCGACGTGGTGCTGGGCGACCTGCTGGTACTGCATGAAGGCGATCGCATCGCCGCCGACGCCGTACTGCTGGAGGGTCATCTGGATGTCAACGAATCGCTGCTGACCGGCGAGGCGGTGCCGGTCACCAAGTTGCCCGGCGACAACCGCGACCTGCTGTTTGCCAGCACCGTGGTGACCAAGGGCGTGGGCATCGCCATGGGCGAACGTGGCACCGACGTGGCGCGCGAGGCCGCCGCTGTCGTCCTGCTGGACGACAGCTTCGCCAGCATCGTGGCGG
>DAHUXL010000158.1 GCA_027307195.1 Rhodanobacter sp.
ACGCCAACCGCGCACTGACCGAGATCACCACCCAGGTGAATTCGGTGAAGAACCAGCTGCCGCCGCAGGCGCAGCAGCCGGTGCTGAACGTGCAGACCGGCGAGACGATCGACGCGATGTACATGGGCTTCTACAGCGATGTGCTGCCCACCAACAACATCACCGACTACCTCGCGCGGGTGGTCAAGCCCAAGCTCGATTCGGTCGAAGGCGTGCAGACCGCCGAGCTGCTCGGCGCACGCCAGTTCGCGCTGCGCGCCTGGCTCGACCCTTCCAAGATGGCGGCCCACGGCATCACCGCCAGCGATGTGAACACGGCGCTGGGCTCCAACAATTACCTGGCCGCGGTCGGCTCCAGCAAGGGCCAGGCGGTGACGGTCGACCTGACCGCCGACAGCAACCTGCATTCCGTCGATGAGTTCAAGCAGCTGGCGATCAAGCAGGTCAACGGTGCGATCGTGCGGCTGCAGGACGTGGCCACGGTCTCGCTGGGCTCGGAAAGCTACGACTTCAACGTGGCCTTCAGCGGCAAGCGCTCGGTGTTCATCGGCATCAAGGTCGCGCCCGATGCGAACGTGCTGGACGTGGCCAAGCGCGTGCGCGAGGCGTTCCCGGACATCCAGAGCCAGTTGCCCAGCGGGCTGACCGGGCAGATCGTCTACGACGGCACCGAGTTCGTGAACAGCTCGATCAACGAGGTGGTCAAGACGCTGGCCGAAGCACTGCTGATCGTCACCCTGGTGATCTTCCTGTTCCTGGGCAGCCTGCGTGCGGTGATCATCCCGGTGATCGCGATGCCGCTGTCCCTGGTCGGCACCTTCTTCGTGATGCTGGCGCTGGGTTACTCGATCAACCTGCTGACCCTGCTGGCGCTGGTGCTGGCCATCGGCCTGGTGGTGGACGACGCGATCATCGTGGTGGAAAACGTCGATCGGCACATGAAAGAGGAAGGCAAGACGCCGCTGCAGGCGGCCTTGCTGGCCGCGCGCGAGTTGGGTGGTCCGATCCTGGCGATGACGGTGGTGCTGATCGCGGTGTATGTGCCGATAGGTTTCCAGAAGGGCCTGACTGGCGCGCTGTTCAGCGAGTTTGCCTTCACCCTGGCCGGCGCGGTGACGGTGTCGGCGGTGGTCGCGCTGACCCTGTCGCCGATGATGGCCTCGAAATTCTTCCGCAACGAGCAGGAGAGCGGCCGCTTCGTGCAGTTCATCGACCGCCAGTTCGATCGCGTGCACCACGGCTATCAGCGCGTGCTGCACAACACGCTGTCGACCAAGTCGGTGGTCCTGGTGATGAGCGCGCTGCTGCTGCTGGCCACCATCGCGCTGGGCATGACGGCGCAATCGGAACTGGCGCCGGAGGAGGACCAGGGCATCGTGGTCGGCCAGATCGTGGGGTCGCCGAACGCGACGGCGCAGCAGATGAATGTCTATGCGACGCAGATGTTCGAGCTCTCCAAACAGTTGCCGGAATACGAGCAGATGTTCCAGCTGACCGGCGTGCCCACCATCAACCAGGGCATCGGCGGTGTGCTGTTCAAGCCGTGGGGCCAGCGTGACCGCAGCGCGCACGAACTGCAGCAGGTCCTGCAGCAGAAGTGGAACGGCATCGCCGGCGGCCGGGTGGCGGCCTTCCAGTTTCCGCCGCTGCCGGGCGCTTCGGGCCTGCCGATCCAGGTGGTGATCACCACCACCGAGCCGTTCGAGAACCTCAACGCGGTGGCCAGCGAAGTGCTGCAGAAGGCGCAGGCCAGCGGCAAGTTCTACTTCGTCGACTCCGACCTCAAGGTCGACAAGCCGCAGAGCACCGTCAGCCTCGATCGCGACATGATCACCACGCTGGGGCTGACCCAGCAGGATGTGGGCGCCGCGCTCGGCTCGGCCCTGGGTGGCGGCTACGTCAACTACTTCTCGATCTCCGGTCGCTCGTACAAGGTGATCCCGCAGGTATTGCAGGTCGACCGGCTCAACCCGAACCAGGTGCTGGACTACTACATCCGCGTGCCGGACGGCTCGGTGATCCCGGCCTCGACCGTGGCGAAGATCACCAGGCAGGTGGTGCCGCAGTCGCTGAACCGCTTCCAGCAGCTGAACTCGGCCACGATCTCCGGCGTCAGCGGGCTGTCGCAAGGCGATGCGCTGACCTATCTGCGCGACCTGGTAAAGCAGGTGGCACCGACCGGCTACAACGTCGACTACGCCGGCCAGTCACGCCAGTTCACCCAGGAGTCCGGCGGTTTCGGCGCGACCCTGCTGTTCGCCGTGATCATCGTGTTCCTGGCTCTGGCCGCGCAATTCAACAGCCTGCGCGATCCGATCGTGATCCTGGTCTCGGTGCCGCTGGCATTGTTTGGCGCACTGATCTTCGTCAACCTGTTCACCAGCCTCAACATCTACACCGAGGTCGGCCTGGTGACCCTGATGGGCCTGATCAGCAAGCACGGCATCCTGATCGTGCAGTTCGCCAATCATTCGCAATTGGAGGGCGTGTCCAAACGCGAGGCGATCGAACACGCCGCGGCGGTACGCCTGCGGCCGATCCTGATGACCACCGCGGCGATGGTGCTGGGCGTGCTGCCGTTGGTGATCGCCTCCGGCGCCGGCGCGGCAGGCCGCTTCAACATGGGCCTGGTGATTTCCACTGGCCTGGCGATCGGCACCGTGTTCACCCTGTTCGTGGTGCCGGCGTTCTACCTGCTGCTGGCCGCCGATCGCCACGGCGGCAAGTCGTCGGACGATCCGCTATTGACCGAGCCGGAACCGACGGCGCAGGCCTGAGCAACCGACAAAAGAAAGGCGCGGTCATCCGCGCCTTTCTTTTTGCTGTGTGACGCGCCGCCGAATGCGGTAGCGACCGTCGCTCAGTTGCGCGACTGCAGCTTCGACAGCAGGCGCAGCAGCTCCAGATACAGCCACACCAACGTCACCACCAGCGCGAACGCGCCGTACCATTCCATGTACTTCGGAGCACCCTGGTTGACACCGCTTTCGATCATGTCGAAATCGAGGATCAGGTTCAGCGCGGCGATCACCACCACGACCAGGCTGAAGGCGATGCCGATGCCGCTGTGGCCGTTGATGAAGCCCATCGAGTGGCCGAAGAAGCCCATCGCGAAGTTGGCCAGGTACAGCAGCATGATGCCGCCGGTGGCGGCGACGATGCCTAGCTTGAACTTCTCGGTGGCGCGGATCAGGCCGCTGCGATAGGCCAGCAGCAGCGCCGCCATGGTGCCGAAGGTCAGGCCGACCGCCTGGATCACGATGCCGGGATAACGCATCTCGAAGATCGCCGACAGCGCGCCAATGAAGACGCCTTCGGCCAGCGCATACAGCGGGGCGGTGACCGGTGCCCAGGTCTTCTTGAACGAGGTGACCAAGGCCAGGATCAGGCCGCCGATCGCGCCGCCGAGCACGAGCGGGAGCATCGCCGGCATGCTGGCCGGACCGCTGAACCGGCTCCAGCTGTACATCGCACCGACCAGCACCAGGATCAGCAGGAAGCCGGTCTTGTTGACCGTGCCGTTGATCGTCATCGCCTCGTCGCCACGCGCGACGATGGCGCCGCTGGCCGCGTCGAGGAAGGTGTTCTTGTTGAGTGCCGGGTTGCCGCTTTGCATGATGAACTCCCGTGAGATGCCGACCATCGTAGCTGCCCGCTGGGGACCGCGCACCCGCCCTGCGCGGATACGCCGCTGCACCGCAACGCGGAAACTACGCGACAATGCGACCTTGCCGAATGCCGCGGAGTTCCGATGAATCCTTCCACCCTGCGTATCGCCACCCGCAAGAGCGCGCTGGCGCTGTGGCAGGCCGAGCACGTCGCCGCGCTGCTGCGCGCGGCGCATCCGGGGCTGGTGGTGGAGCTGGTGCCGATGAGCACGCGTGGCGACGAGATCCTCGACCAGCCGCTGGCGACGATCGGCGGCAAGGGCCTGTTCCTGAAGGAACTCGAGGTGGCGATGCTGGAAGATCGCGCCGATCTGGCGGTGCATTCGCTGAAGGATGTGCCGTCGCAACTGGAGCCGGGTTTTGTGTTGCCGGCGATCCTGCCGCGGGCGGATGCGGCCGATGCCTTCGTCAGCAATGACTACGCGGATCTCGCCGCGCTGCCCCACGCTGCGCGGGTCGGCACCTCATCGTTGCGGCGACAGGCGCAGCTGCGCTCGCTGCGGCCGGATCTCGTCTTGCTTGATCTGCGTGGCAATGTCGGGACGCGGTTGGGCAAGCTCGATGCCGGCGACTACGACGCGATCGTGCTGGCCTGCGCCGGGCTGGAACGGCTCGGTCTGGCTGCGCGCATCCGCTCGCGGCTGGCCGCGCCGGACTGGCTGCCGGCGCCGGGCCAGGCGGCGATCGCGATCGAGGCACGCGACGACAATCCGGGCGTGCTGAGCCTGCTGGCTGCGCTCGACGACGCCGATACGCGGCTCACCATCAGCGCCGAGCGCGCGATGAACCAGGCGCTCGGCGGCAGCTGCACGGTGCCGGTCGGCGCCTGGTGCATGCTCGGCGAACACGGCCTGCATCTGCGCGGCATGGTCGGCGATGCGGCCAGCGGCCGACTGCTGCGCGCCGACGCCAGCGGACCCGGCGATCAGGCACTGGCCCTGGGCCGCCAGGTCGCAGCGGCGTTGCTGGAACAGGGCGCCGGCAAGCTGCTCGGGCTTTGAACGAGCTCTAACGCAAACGGCCCTCCCGCTCGCGCGGAAGGGCCGTCGCTGTCACGTTTCGCGGACCGCTGCCTAGAAGCTGTAGACCAGGTTGGTCGTGGTCAGCGTGTCCGTCTTCTTGACGCCCGCGAGCACGTCGCTGTTGTGGCGCACCTGGAAGCCGACTTTCAGCGCCAGCTTCTTGGTCATGCTGACCGCCAGGCCGGCATCGTTCTGCAGGTAGGTGTTCTTCGAGCCCGCTTCCATCAGGAACGTGTCTTCGAATGCGGTGTTGTCGCTGATCTTGTACTTGTAGTTGATCAAGCCACGGGCCACGACTTCGCCCTGGGTCATCTGCCGCTGCGGTACCAGCACACCATTGAGCAGCACGTCGACGTCGGCCGGGCGGTAGCGCTTGTAACCCGGACCGATTTCGAACGACAGCTCGTTGCGCTCGTCCTTCAGCGCGATGTAGCCGTAACCGAGCGAAACCACGCCCTGCCACAGGTTGGCGCCGAAGTCGTCGTGCTCGTAACGGGCGGCGCCGACGATGTAGCTGCGCGGATCGAGCTTGTAGCCGACCGAGGCGCCGCCGTCATAGCGGTTCGCGGTGGTATTGAACTGATCGACCGTGTTGCCGGCCGAATCGACCACCTTCTGCTGGCTCTTGGAGCGCAGCATGTCGACGAAGAAATTGTTCTTCCACTGCTCGTTTTCCTGGTTCAGGCCGAGCTTGGCATTGATGTTCTGCGAACGCGTGTTGCCGGTGGCGGAGGCAAAACCGAACTCGCCCGAACCGGTCCAGCCACCGTTGTTGGCAGCGGCGTTGGGGTCAGTCGAGGCATCCTGGGCCTGCGCGGCGAAGCTCGTGAAGGCGGCCAGCAGCAGGCCGGCGATCAAGGTCTTTTTCATCAGGAACAATCCGTTTGTTAAGTAATAGTAATGCGCTACCTTAACGGCACGGCTTGAACTCGCAATGAACGGAGCCGGCCCTCGACTGCCCATCCGTCAGCTCATTGGGGCCCGCAACAGCAGCGATTCGTACAAATGGCGCTCCAGCCACTTGCCCAGCAGGCAGCTGGGTACTGCCAGTGCCGCCGCGATCAAATCCACTCCATCCTGTCTGGCCAGCAACAGGGCGATGCACGGAAATACGTAGGTAAACAGCGCCGCCACGAAGCGCGCCGGCTGCAACGCGTGCTCAAGCCCGGCGCTGCTGTGCGCACCCAGCCTGCTCAGCGCATGCCAACCCTGGCCCTCCAGCAGACCGAGCAGCAACGCCAGCGTCAGCAACAGCAAGATCCATGGAGACAGGCCACGTGGCGCCACCAGTTCATCCTGGGCCAGGGTGCACAGCCAGAGCCACAGCCCGCCGGCATAGCCGGCGAAGACCAGTCGGCTGAGCGGCAACGATGCCGCGGCGCGCTGCGAGGCCGGCGAAAGCTGCCGGCGAAAGCGATAGCCGGTGTAAGCCAGGCTGGCCACGCTGCACAACCCCAGCACCGCACCGGCCAGCCGGGTCGCCCAGAAGATGTTGTCTCCGCGTGCCAGCCCGGCCACGGCCAGCATCGGCAGGAAGGTCGCCAGTGCCAGCAGCGCCGCACGGGTCGGACGACTGTCGCGTCGCGGATACCAGCCATACCACCCCGATGCCCCGCACCATGGCAGACAAGCCACCAGCAAGCCGACACCGACCAGCACGGTGCCCACGCACAGCGGCAGCAAGGTGCCGCTGCGGCCGGCTGGATACAATCCAAGCACCAGTGCCAATCCCAGCCACGCCCACAAGCCGTAGCCGCTGGCTGCCAGGATCCGCCACAACGGCGCCATCAATTCCGCACGCCAATACGTGGTCGGCCGCTCCGCATCATTGGCGGGCTTGGCATCATTCGGCAGTTCGCGGACAGGCTGCATGGATGAACCGGTGGAAGGCGGAGAATTCGGAACCGGCGATCACATCACGGCCATCCGGATGGCTGGCAGGCTTGCGAGTACTGCAGCTCGCACCCATGCTACAACGCTGCACCCACGCATGCCTTGACGAAGTGCCATGGATCGCTACGAACGCATACTGACCCTGCACCGGCTGCTGAAGTCGGCGCATTATCCGATTCCGCTGTCACGCCTGCTCGGCGAGCTGGAGTGTTCGCGCGCCACGCTTTACCGCGACGTGGCCTTCCTGCGCGATGCGCTGGGCGCACCGATCGAGAGTGCCGGCATCGATCAGGCCGCATTCCGCTACGAGGTCGGCGAGGGCGAGAAGTTCGAGCTGCCGGGGCTGTGGCTGACCTCGGACGAACTGGCCGCACTGCTGGCCCTGAACGAATTGATCAGCCGCTCCGGCCCCGGCGTGCTGGCCGGCGCACTGGCACCGTTCAAGGCCCGTATCGAAGGCCTGCTGTCCGACCAGGGCAGCGGCAAGGCGCTGCCGATCGAACGGATCCGGGTGATCCCGTGGGGCGAGCGCAAGCTGGACCAGCAGGTATTCCGCATCGTCGCCGGTGCCGTGCTGGAGCGCAAACAGCTGCGCTTCCGTTATCGCGCGCGCACCACCAATGCCGACAGCCGCCGCACGGTGTCCCCGCAGCGGCTGACCCATTACCGCGACAACTGGTATCTGGATGTGTGGGACCACGACCGCGAGGCGTTGCGCAGCTTTGCGGTCGATCGCATCGTCGAGGCGCAGTCACTGGATGCGGCCGCCACCGATGTGGCCGAGACCGATCTCAATGACCTGCTCGCCTCCAGCTACGGCATCTTCGCCGGCAAGCCGAAGGCATGGGCGACCATTCGCTTCTCGTCGCACGCCGCGCGCTGGGTCGCCGACGAACACTGGCACTCGCAGCAGAAGGGCGAATGGCTGCCCGATGGCCGCTACGAATTGAAAGTGCCCTACTCCAATTCGAAAGAGTTGCTGATGGACGTGCTCAAGTACGGCCCGGATGCGGAAGTGGTGGCGCCGTTGCCATTGCGCGAGGAGATGAAGATCCTGCTGCAGCTGGCGTTGGGCGGATACGCCCAACAAAAGATGTAACAACCACTTCTCGGTGACGCTCACGTGTCCCGAATACACGAAGCGGCGAACCCGCACGGCACGATCGCTTCCTCTCCCCTTT
>DAHUXL010000166.1 GCA_027307195.1 Rhodanobacter sp.
TGGCGGTGCGGTCGAACTGGCGCCCGGCGGTCACCGAGAAATCCGCCTCCAGCACCACCTTGGCCCAACGCTTGCCGCAACCGGTCGGTGGCGTATAGGTGTACGGACGCGTGTTGAAATCAGTGAACGTGTCATCCTGGAACAGCTGCACCACGCAAGGTGTGCCCGGTGGTCGCGGCACGACAGGATCGGCCACGGTGACGTTGTTCGAACCCACTGGACTGCTGGTGACCGGTGCGGCAAACGCGGCACCGGCAAACGTGAGAGAAAGCCCGGCCAGCGCCAGGCAACGACTGACGAATCGCTTCGGCAACATGCGCAAATCCCCGCGTGATGGTGCCCCCTGTTCAATAACGCTAGCACGCGGATTGCGGCCGCGGGGGCAAATAACGCGTAAATGCCGACCCCGGTCGCGGATCGCCAGACAGGGTGCTCAGACGCCGCCGCTGTCGGCCAGCGTGTTGAAGCGTGCGGCGATGTAGTCGTCGGTGAAACTGGTCATGCCGTAGCCACGGATGAAGCCGCAATGGCCGCCGAAGTCGGCGATGTCCAGCTCGACGTTCGGCGGCAGTTCGAGTTTCTCGAAGGCGTCGACCGGGATCACCGGATCGTCCCGCGCGGTGAGGATGGTGGCGGGAATCTGCATCGCCAGCAGCGCGTCGCCAGCCACCGAATAGCCGTCCAGATACTGCTGCAGCGAAGGGAAGTCGGTATGCCGCAGCACCATCGCCTCGGTCAGCCCGCGCAGGTTCTGGTTCAGCTCGGACATCTCGAAATACTGGTGTTGCGGAAACGCTTTCTGCTTGGCCTGCAGTGAGTGGCGCCACTTGCGCATGAAGTACGCCTGGTAGAACCACGGCGCGGATTCTTCCAGCGAGAACAGGCCTTCGCCTGGATCGATGATCGGGCACACCGCCAGCACGTAGCTCAGCGGAATGCCGACGCGCGGGGTCTGCAGCGCGGCGCGCAAGGCGAAGTTGCCGCCCAGCGAGAAGCCGGCCAGCGCGATCGGCCGCGCCGGCCAGCGCTGCGCGATGTCGCCCAGCGCATGCACCACCTCGTCGATGCGGCAGGAGTGGAACAGCGCCTCGTTGAGCCCGTGGCTGTCGCCGTGGTCTCGGAAGTTCAGCCGGAAGATGTCCCAGCCATCGGCAAGCAGGCGGCTGCCGGTCTGCAGCACGTAGGTGGAATCGACGCTGCCTTCCCAGCCGTGGAACAGTACGGCGAGCCCGCGCGGCTGCGACTGGCTCTTCTGCGCGGTGTAGGCACCGGTCAGGCGCACGCCGCCGCCGCCATCGACCACGATCGGCTCGGCACCCTGCGTCACCGTTTGCGCGGCGCGCGGAAGCAGCATGCGGCGCACGCCGCTGGACGAAAGCATGGTCTGGATGTGGCCACTGCGCAGCGGCCAGGGTGGACGGAAATCCCTTCCGTATGGCAGGTTCATGCCGGTCGGTCTTCCAGCGCCGCGCCGATGCGCTCGCGCGACAGCTCGGCCATGCGCCGCCGCGCATCCGGACTGGCCGGCACCGGCGCGAGGAAATGCACTTCGGCATCCACCGGCGCCTCGCCGAGCAGGCGCACGATGTTGTGCACGAAGCTCTCGTGTTCGCGGAAGCCGGCATCGAGGACGCGGCGGCCATCACGGGCGAAGCGCAACGCCACCGGCTGCACCGCCACCTCGGCATCCAGCGCGGCCTGGAAGATGCGCGCGTGGAACGTCTTGAGCACGCCGTGGTAGCCGGTACCGCCTTCCGGGAACACCGCTACCGAGCGACCGCCGCGCAGCCGCTCGACCATCATCTGCATCACCGTGGACAACGAATGATTGCTGCCGCGGCGATGAAAGATGGTGCCGCCGGTCGCCGCCATCCAGCCGACCAGCGGCCAGCGCGCGATCTCCGCCTTGGCCACGAAACAGGCGGCGCGCTGGCTGTGCAGCAGCTCGATGTCGATCCACGAGGTGTGATTGGCGACGAACAGCACCGGATCGGCCAGCGGCTCGCCGAAACGCACCGAGCGCATGCCGAACACGCGCAGCAGCTGGGTCGACCACCAGCGGATCATCCGGTGCGCGAAGGGCTCCTTGCCGTTCTGCATCACCACGTGCTGGTTCCAGCTCAGGATCAGCGAGCACAGCAGGATGCCCAGCACGATGTGCAGCAGCAGCAGCGGCGAGCGCCACAGGTAACGCAGCGGGCGCAACAGGTCACGCTCGGGAACAGTGGTGGTGTCGATACTCATCAGTCGGTTAGTTTAACGTTAGTTGGTGCGAGCGCGCGGCTCAACGCTCAAGCTGGCTCAGCGGCAGCGACGGCGAGCGTTTCACCGTGCGCAACACGAAGCTGGAATTGACATCGGCGACCCCGGCCGCGTTCAAAAGATGGTCGAGCAGGAAGCGCGAGAAATCCTTGAGATCGGCCACGTAGACATGCAGCAGGTAATCCATGTCGCCGGTCAGCGCGTGGCAAGCGACCACCTCGTCCCAGCCGTTGACGTGTTCGACGAAGCGCTCGATCGCTTCCGCTTCGTGCTTGCTCAACTGCACCCGCACGAACGCCTGCAGGCCCAGGCCGACCGCCTGCGGATCGATCTGCGCCGCGTAGCCGGTGATGATCTTGTCCGCTTCGAGTCGCTGCAGCCGGCGCAGGCACGCCGACGGCGACAGGCTGACGCGCTCGGCCAGCTCGGCATTGGTAATGCGGCCCTCGCTCTGGAGTACGGCGAGCAGGCGCAGGTCGGTGCGGTCGAGTGTGGTCATGCGCAACATAACTCCGGCATTTCCTTTATATGCGCAAGAATAGTGCATCTACGACGCAACCCTTGGCAATAAAACAAGCTTCGTGCGGGCAAACCGCCGTAAGCTTTCAGTCTGATCAGCCCAGCCCGCTTCGGAGCTCGCCATGGATACGCCACGCAAAGTCGAACACCAGCAGACCGATCGCGGTTACGTGCCGGTGTATGCCACCGGCGTGGTCGAGCAGCCGTGGTCCAGCTACAGCAAGACCGACCACGAGGTATGGGACACCTTGTTCAAGCGTCAACGCGAGTTGCTGCCCGGCCGCGCATGCAAGGAGTTCATGGCCGGCGTGGAACGCTTCGGCCTGGGCGACGGCGGCATCCCGAAATTTGCCGAGCTCAACAAGGTGCTCGGCGCCGCCACCGGCTGGGAAGTGGTCGCGGTGGAAGGCCTGCTGCCGGACGAGGTGTTCTTCGATCACCTGGCCAATCGCCGCTTCCCGGTCAGCTGGTGGATCCGCAAACCCGACCAGCTCGACTACCTGAGCGAGCCGGATCTGTTCCACGACCTGTTCGGCCATGTGCCGCTGCTGCTCAACCCGGTGTTCGCCGACTACATGCAGGCCTATGGCCGCGGCGGCATGAAGGCGTTCGCGATCGGTCCCGACGCGCTGATGAACCTCACGCGGCTGTACTGGTATACGGTGGAATT
>DAHUXL010000183.1 GCA_027307195.1 Rhodanobacter sp.
ATCGCAGTACCGTCCGGTTGCGGGTGCAGGGTGACGCCGTCGTACAGCGACCAGTCCTCGTCGACAGTGGGGCGGCGGCTGGCGAATACGCAGGTTTCGGTGGAACCGAATACTTCCAGCACGAGCGCGCCAAAGCGTTGCTCGGCAGCCGCCGCCAATTCGACCGGCAACGGCGCGGTAGCCGAGATCACCGCCGCAATCGACGGCAACGTCATGCCCGACTCGACCAGCGCACGCAAATGCACCGGCGTGGTCACCAACAGCCGCGGCGAAGGTATCGAGGCCAGTGCCGCCGCCACATCGGCCGGAAAAAATGGCCGTCCGGCATGCACGCTGATCTCGCCGAGCAACGGCAGCAGGACCGGCATCTCCATGCCGTACATGTGTTGCGGCGGCACCGTGGCGACGATCTCGGCATGCCGGCCGACGGCCGCATGCAGCATGCCCAGGTTGCCGGCGTTGCTGGCGTGGAAACTGCCCCAGGTCTTCGCGTTGGCACTGGGCATGCCGGTGGAGCCGGAGGTATACCCGATCGCCACCACCTGCTCGGCCGGAATCATCGGCCAGCTGGTACCGGCCTTCAGCGGCAAGCTGACGTCCAGCGATGGCAACAACCGATAACCCGGTGGCGCCGGAGCGAGTGCCTGCTCACCCAGCGCATAACAGCCCGGATGCGCCGCCATCACTTCGTCCACTGCCTGTGGCGCGCGCGATGACGGCAGCAGGTTGATCTGGCCGCGCAGCACGATTGCGCAGAATGCCACCAGGAACGCGTAACGGTCCTCACACAGGTTCACTGCAGCCGCGGCGGAAGGCAGCGCTGCCGCCACCGCATGCACGTGTGCCAGGAACTGCGCGGCTGTCACCACCTCGCCGTGTCGCCGGACCAGCACCCGCGAAGGGTCGGCTGCGTTCATCAGCGGCAACCATTGCGGCGCTTCACGCTGGCAGATGTCGTAAACGATGGCCAAGCCGCACTCTCCCGATATTTCAATTCGTCGCGTTGCAGGAACAGCATCGCCCTGGCCTATGCACGCCAACGTGAATGGCCCGAACTTTCGTCCTGCAACGGTTCACGGAACCGCAGGCGGGCACCGTTTCGACGCGCTCCTTCGACCGTTCAGGCGCGGATGATAGTGCCCGACAATGCATCGCGGATCACAGTAGGACTGGTCTGGCCGCCCAGCGGGGCGTCCAGCAGGCCATCCAGCGCGTCGCCAAAATAATCCACGACGGTCTGCGCCAGGCGCGCCGGCGGCTGGCCGTGCGGGTTGGCACTGGTCGATACCAGCGCACCGCCAAACGCGCGACACAACGCGGCGGCAGGCTCATGCGCGGTGACCCGCAGCGCGATGCCGGCATGCGCGCCGGCGATCCATGTCGGCACGTACGCCGAGCGCGGGAAAACCCAGGTGTGCGGCCCCGGCCAGCTTGCCCGCACCTGCCGCAGGACTTCCGCGGGCACGGCGGCAAGCTCGATATAGCGCTCGACCTGGGCGAACTCGGCGGCGATCAGCAACACGCCCTGCGTCGGCGGCCGCTGCTTCAGCGCGAACAGATGCTCGAACGCAACGCGATCATGCGGATCGCAGCCGAGGCCGAATACGGCCTCGGTCGGGTAAGCCAGCACGCCACCAGCGTGCAGCAGCTCGGCGGCGGCACCGGACTCGGCGAGAGTGAAGCGTCGCAACACTCAGGCCTCGACTTTCTCTGCCACGGCTTTCTTCGCCGCCGCTTTTTTGGTGGCGGCTTTTTTGGTCGCCGTCTTCCTGGTGGCTTTCTTCTTCGTGGCGACTTTCTTGACGGCGGTCTTCTTCACCGCAGGCGCAGCCTTCTTGGCGGCGACTTTCTTGGTCGCGGCTTTCTTGGCGGCGGTCTTCTTGCCGAAGCGGCCCGGCTTGCGCGCCGGCGCAGCCGCCAGCAGTTCGAGACACTGCTTCTCGGTCAACTCCTTCGGCTCCTGTTCCTTCGGTATGCGTGCATTCTTCTCGCCGTCGGTGATGTAGGCGCCGTAGCGACCATTGAGCACCTGCACGCCGTTGCCGAAGTCGAGGATCAGGCGGTTCGCCAGCATTTCGAGTTTCTCGGCCACGATCTGCAATGCGCGTGGCAGCTCGATCGTGTACGGATCGTCCTCGGGCTTGAGCGAGGCATAGGTGCTGCCCTGCTTCACGAACGGGCCAAAACGGCCGACGCCGACCATGACCTCGTCGCCGTTCTCCGCCACGCCGAGCTGGCGCGGCAGCTTGAACAGCTCCAGCGCCTCGGCCAGGGTGATCGTGTGCATGCTCTGGCCGGGACGCAACGAGGCGAAGGTCGGTTTGTCCTCGTCGTCCTTGGTGCCGATCGCGGCATACGGTCCGAAGCGGCCCAGCCGCACCGAGACCGGCTTGCCGGTTTTCGGATCGCTGCCGAGTTCGCGCGCGCCGGTGGCCTCGTTGCGGTCGACCGATTCGGTCTTCTCGTCCACCTGCTGCTTGAACGGAAGCCAGAAGCGCTCCATCAGCGGCACCCAGGCTTCCTCGCCACGGCTGACCGCATCGAGTTCGTCTTCCATTTTCGCAGTGAAGTCGTAGTCGACGTAACGGGTGAAATGCGCGGTGAGGAACCTGCTCACCGCGCGACCGACGTCGCTGGGCTTGAAGCGACGGCTGTCGAGGAAAACGTACTCGCGATTCTGCAGCACCTGAATGATGCTGGCGTAGGTCGACGGACGGCCGATGCCATGCTCTTCCAGCGCCTTGACCAGGCTCGCCTCGGAATAACGCGGCGGTGGCTCGGTGAAATGCTGGTCGGCGGCGATCTCGTGCAGCGGTACCTGCTCGCCCACCGCCAGTCGCGGCAGGCGACGGCCCTCGTCGTCGTCATCGGCGGTCTTCTGGTCCTTGCCTTCCTCGTATACAGCGAGGAAGCCCGGATCGATCACGGTGGTACCGCTGGCGCGGAATGAAGCGTCGCCGCCGGTCACATCGCGCAGTGCAAATTCCACCGAAACGGTATTCAGCGTGGCGTGGATCATCTGGCAGGCGACCGTGCGCTTCCAGATCAACTCGTACAGCTTGCGCTGGTCGTCGTTGAGGAAGGAAGCGACCGCTTTCGGCGTGTACATCGCCGAGGTCGGACGGATCGCCTCATGCGCTTCCTGCGCGTTCTTCGACTTGGTCTTGTAGACCTGCGGCGCATCGGGCAACGCATGGCCACCGAAATCACGGGCGATCAGCTGGCGCAGCTCGGCCACGGCATCGTCGCCGAGCATGGTGGAGTCAGTACGCATGTAGGTGATCAGGCCGACATTGCCCTCGTCGCCGAGCGCCACGCCTTCATACAGACCCTGTGCCACCTTCATCGTGCGGCTGGTGGTGAAGCCGAGCTTGCGCGCGGCCTCCTGCTGCAACGTGGAGGTGGTGAACGGTGCGGCCGGACGCCGCTTGCGCTCCTTCGAGCCGACGTCGCTGACCGTGAGATGGCCGCGCGCAGCTTGTTTCAGTGCGTCGCGCGCGGCCTGCGCATCAGTCTCATTGGTGAGATCGAATTGCTCGAACTTCTTGCCGTTGAGCTTGCTCAGGCGCGCGCTGAAATCGCCATCGGCGTGTTTCAACTGCGCTTCGATGGTCCAGTATTCGCGCGCCTTGAACGCCTCGATCTCGTCCTCGCGTTCGACGATCATGCGCAGCGCCGGCGACTGCACGCGGCCGGCGGAAAGTCCGCGCTGCACCTTGCGCCACAGTACCGGCGACAGGTTGAAGCCGACCAGGTAGTCCAGCGCGCGACGGGCCTGCTGCGCATCGACCAGGTCATGCGACAACTGGCGCGGTGCCGCCACCGCGGCCTTGATCGCCTTGGGGGTGATCTCGGAGAACACTACGCGATGCAGCTTTTTGCCTTCGGTGAGCCCGCGCTCTTTCAGAATCTCGCTGATGTGCCAGCTGATCGCCTCGCCTTCGCGATCCAAGTCGGTAGCGAGATAGATGTCGTCGGCCAGCTTGGCGGCCTTGGCAATCGCATCGACGTGCTTCTCGTTGCGCTCGATGACCTCGTACGCCATGGTGAAACCGTGCTCGGTGTCGACCGCGCCCTCCTTCGGCTTCAGGTCACGCACGTGACCGTAGGAGGCGAGGACCTGGAAGTCCTTGCCGAGGTATTTGTTGATCGTCTTGGCTTTGGCCGGTGACTCGACGATGAGCAGGTTTTTTGCCATGAAGCTGGATTTCCGCAAGTGAACCACCGGCGCTTCCGTGCCGGACTTATATATAGTTGAAACCATGTCGCGCCCGCGGCTGTCAAGCCCGAGCCAGCCAGACTGGCCGGGCCGATGCAGACTTCACTGATCAGCCATCGTCAGGCAATCGCTGGTAACGGTTGCCTGGCAGACTCTCGATCCTGGCGTCCAGTTCCAGCATCAGCAGCATCGAGGATAGTGCAGCTGCCGATTGCCCCGTGCGTTGGACAAGTTCATCCAATGTCACTGCATCGTAGCCAAGTTCGCTC
This sequence comes from Rhodanobacter sp., assembly GCA_027307195.1. Lineage (GTDB taxonomy): Bacteria > Pseudomonadota > Gammaproteobacteria > Xanthomonadales > Rhodanobacteraceae > Rhodanobacter. The sequence goes on from DAHUXL010000183.1 coordinate 4,489, forward strand.
AAAAGACGACGATATGCGGGATCTTCACAGTAGCTGAAACCATCGCGCGAACGGCCTGTGGCACCCTCGGCACCCGGCTCTCGATTCGCCTCGTCGCCGGTCTCCGTCTGCAGCCGGACGGACAGTTCGCGGCCAAGCATGCGCGCTGCCGGAGCCAATGTCTCGATAATCTCCGCCGCAGTCTCGACCAGTCGCGCACCATCACGGATCAGCCGATGGCAGCCGCGAGCCAGCGGATTATGGATGGAACCGGGCAGCGCGAACACCTCCCGGCCCTGCTCGCCGGCCAGTCGGGCGGTGATCAACGAGCCTGAGCGAAGGCCCGCCTCGATCACCAGCGTGCCCAGCGACAGGCCCGCAATGATCCGGTTCCGCCGCGGAAAATGATCGGCACGCGCGGCCGTGCCGGGCGGAAACTCGCTGATCAGCACACCGTGCGCAGCGATCCGCTGGGCCAGTGCATGATGCTTGCGCGGGTACACCCGATCCGGTCCGGTGCCGATCACCGCCAGCGTCGCCGCGCCGGCATCCAGTGCCGCCGCATGGGCCGCACCGTCGATGCCATCGGCCATGCCGCTGGTAATCGCGAAGCCGGCCTGTGCCAGCGCCCGGGCAAACGCCCGGGCATGTACCAGCCCGCTCGCACTGGCACTGCGGGCACCAACGATCGCCACTTGCGGATACAGCAGCAGGCTGGCGTCGCCAACCGCAAACAACGCGGCCGGCGGTTGCGGAATGTTTTCCAGCTGTGGCGGGAAATCTGCTTCGGTACAGCACAACAACCGATGATTGGGCTCGACCAGCCATGCCAGATCGGTTGCCAATAGCGCCTCATCGGGCTGTGCCAGCCATGCTTGCGCCGGCTCACCAAGTGCCGCGGCGTCGCGCTGCAGTTGTGCCACCACCTTCCCGATATCGCCATCGGCCGTATCCAGCCGCTCGCGCAGACCACCCGGGCCGAGGGCCGGCGTGCGCAATGCGATCAGCCATGCGCGCAGTTCATCCATGTCGTCCATGTGCATGTGCTGCAGTTTACGGAACCGGCGCAAACAGAAACGGCGCGGTGATGGCCGCGCCGTGCTGTAGGCAGATACCGATTCAAGCGCCGCGCGATTATTCCGGTGCGCGCAGACGGCCACCGATGTGCACCGGACGCAACCCATCCATGATCAAGCCGTAACTGACCCGATCGAAGGTACGGAACACCATCACATGGCCGACATATTCGTCCGGCAGGGTGACCTGCTTGCCCACGCCGCGGTTCCAGCTGTTGCTGGCCACGTCGTCGTGAATGGTCTCGCCCGGCTCGTAGATCGTGAAGGTCTGGCCATTGTCGACGCCATCCTTCGCGCCGACCGACAGCATCACCACCTGGCGCGAACCGGCTGCATCCATCGCATCGGCAAACCCGATCACCTTGGCGTTGGCCGGCACCGACTTCGGCGGATGCGGGTAGTAGAACGCGTCGTACGGCGTGTCATCGATCGGCATGATGCGATCGCCGCTGCGGATTTCCAGCGTTGCGTTGAGCAGCAACAGGGTCGACGGATCTCCCATGCGCAACGTCTCGGCGGTACCGATCACGCTGACTTCAACACCGAGGTCGTCGCCGCGGCCGTAGTGTCCGTCGTTACGAGTGTTCTCATCCCACGGCGCATTGACCATCGCCGCATTGCTGTCCAGCTCGTGGCCGACCAGATCGGCGCTGTTCGGATCGTTCTGATTGAAGCCGCGGAATACGTGAGTCGGTCGCACGATCGCCCAGCGCTGGCCCGGCTCGCCCTGCAGGCCGCGCACGTAGATGTTCTGGCCTACCGCGCCACGCAGACGGGCCTCTTCCAGACCGACCACATACGGCGCGGAGCTGACTGCGTTCGAATCCATCACCCGCATGTCCTTGAGGAACATTTTCAGTTCGGACAGCGGAATCGCCGATACCGCTTCGCCTTCGGAGTGCACCTGTGGCTGCAGCCGCAAGCGTGGCCCGTTGATGAAGGACAGATTGAGTATGTCGCCGGGGTAGATCAGATGCGGATTGCGTACCTGCGGATTGGCCTGCCAGATCTCCGGCCAGAGCCACGGCTTGGACAGGAACTTGGCGGAGATATCCCATAGCGTGTCGCCCCGGCGCACGGTGTAGCTGTCGGGATGATCGGCTCGCAGTTGCGCGCCGGCTGCATAGACAGCCACGGTGACCAGCATGCCGGCCAGCAACACGATAATTTTCTTGATCATTGGTGGGAATCCCCCTTCCCCAGATGCTCGGTCGAGTGTAACCGAATGGTTAACGCGCGCAACAGGCGTGAGTTGGCAAAAATCGTCTGCACTCGGATGGTTGCCGACGTACAATGAGGCACATTCTAGATCGCACCGGGGGTGGCTTTTTACCAAATCGCCCGCAATTCCGGCGCCGAGGTGATTCCATGTCCGTCCTGCCCATACTCGAGTTTCCCGACCCCCGTCTGCGCACTCGCGCCGAGCCGGTCAGCACGTTTGATGCGAAGCTCAGACAGTTCGTCGCCGATCTGTTCGAGACCATGTATGCCGCCAATGGCGTCGGCCTTGCCGCGACCCAGGTCGACGTGCATCAGCGCGTGCTGGTCGCCGACATGAGCGACGACCGCAAGCAGCCACTGGCGCTGATCAATGCGCAGATCATCGAGAAGGACGGTTCGCAGGTCTATCAGGAAGGCTGCCTGTCGTTTCCCGGCCTGTATGCCGATGTCACCCGCGCCTTGCGAGTGAAGGTGAAGGCGCAGGACATCGACGGCAAGGAAATCATCGTCGAGGCTGAAGGCCCGCTGGCGGTGTGCATCCAGCATGAGATGGATCATCTGGACGGCAAGGTGTTCGTCGACTACCTGTCGTCGCTGAAGCGCGCGCTGCTGTTGAAACGGCTGGACAAGCAGCGCAAGCAGGCGGCCAGTGCTTGAATAGTCTTTCAGGCCTGCGGCTGGTCTTCGCCGGCACCCCCGAATTCGCCGTCCCGTGCCTCGAGGCCTGCCGCGCCAGCGGTGCCGAAGTGGTGGCCGTCTACACACAGCCCGATCGCCCTGCCGGTCGCGGCCGCAAGCTCACGCCCAGTCCGGTCAAGCAGGCTGCTTTGGCTGCCGGTATCGCCATCGAGCAGCCCGAGTCACTGAAACCCGTCGAAGCACAGCAGACACTGGCCGCGTATCGGCCGGACCTGCTGGTGGTGGTGGCCTACGGCCTGATCCTGCCGCGCAAGGTGTTGGCGATCCCGCGACTCGGCTGCTGGAACGTGCACGCCAGCCTGCTGCCGCGCTGGCGCGGGGCGGCGCCGATCCAACGTGCGATCCTCGCCGGCGACAGCGAAAGCGGCGTCGACCTGATGCAGATGGAAGCTGGCCTGGATACCGGCCCGGTACTGCTGCAGCGGCGCACGCCGATCAGCCGCGACGACACTGGCGGCTCGCTGCATGATCGTCTCGCCATGCTGGGTGCGGAGGTGTTGGTCGAAGGCCTGCGCCGCACCTTGGCCGGCGAAGTGCTCACTGCCACGCCACAACCGGCGGAAGGCGTCACCTACGCGCACAAGCTGGACAAGGCCGAGGCGCGACTCGACTTCAGCCGGCCGGCCATCGAACTGGAGCGGCAGGTGCGCGCGTTCGATCCATGGCCGGTCGCCGAAGGCGCGATCGCCGGCGAGCCGTTGCGGATCTGGGCCGCGCAGGCGATCGAACTCGACCACCATGCCACACCGGGCAGCGTGCTGGCCGCTGGCCGCGACGGCATCGACCTCGCCTGCGGCCACGGCGCCCTGCGCGTTACCGCTCTGCAACGCGCCGGCGGCAAACGCATCGGCGCGATCGATTACCTCAACGCCCGGCCTGACCTGCGCCGGCTTCCATGAAGACTGGTTCGATGAAAGCTGATACCCGCGCGCTGGCCGCCAAAGGGCTTGCCGAAATCGCCCTGCGCGGCGCTTCACTGCGCGACGTGATGGAGCGTTACGCGCCGCGGCTCGGCGATCCGCGCGACCGTGCCTTGCTGATGGCCCTGCTCAGCGAAGGCGCGCGCTGGTGGTTGCGCTTCGACGCCGCGATCGACGGCCTGCTGGAAAAATCCCTGCGTCACAAGGACCCGGCGGTCCATGCGCTGCTGGTGTTGGGACTGGTGCAGCTGGAAATTCTCGAACTGCAGGACTACGCCGCCGTGGCCGCCACGGTCGAGGCAGTGCGTGCGTTGCAGCGACCGCAGCTGGCCGGGCTGGTCAACGCCGTGCTGCGCCGCTGGCAGCGTGAACGCGAAAGCCTGATCGCCCGACTCGATGCCAAGCCGCAGACCCGTCACGCGCATCCGGCGTGGCTGGCCACGGCACTGCACAGCGACTGGCCTGAACAGGCCGACGCGGTGATGGCAGCCGACAATCGCGAGCCGCCGCTGATGCTGCGCGTCAATCGCCAGCGCAGCGAGCGCGCTGCGCTGGCGGAGCGATTGCAGACAGCCGGCTATACGGCCGAAATCCATCCATGGTTGAGCGACGCGCTGATACTCCCGCACAGCGCCGACGTCACCCGCATGCCCGGTTTCGAGGATGGCCTGTTCGCCGTGCAGGATGGTGCCGCGCAGATAGCCGCCGACCTGGCCGAACTCAGGGATGGCCTGCGTGTGCTCGACGCCTGCGCCGCACCTGGTGGCAAGGCCTGCCACCTGCTCGAACGCGCCGACATCGATCTGACCGCGCTGGAAGCGGATGCCCCACGCGCCGAACGCATCCGGCAAAACCTGATGCGGCTGCGACTGAATGCCAAGCTGGTGATCGGCGACGCCGGCGCGCCGAAGGGCTGGTGGAAAGGCCAACCCTTCGACCGCATTCTGATCGACGCGCCGTGCTCGGCCACCGGCGTGTTGCGCCGCCGGCCGGACGTGCGGCTGCATCGGCGCGAAAGCGACATCGCCGCCATGCACGCGCAGCAACGCCGCATCCTGTCCGCGCTGTGGCCGCTGCTGGCACCAGGCGGGCGCCTGGTCTACATCACCTGCTCGGTATTGCGTGCGGAAAACGAGGCGATCGTTGGAGAACTGCTGGCGGCCCGGCCCGATGCACAGCCGGTGGCATTCACACTGCCGGTGGGCCACGCCGCGTCGGTGGGTTGGCAGATACTGCCCGGCGATGGTGACCTCGACGGCATGTATTACGCCGTGCTGCAGAAGCAGCCCTGAGCCCTGCCGGAACGGCCAGAGCTGACCCGCGGCCATCCTTGCCACACGAATACCCCGACTCACCCGGCTATGCTTGGCATCATCGATTACTGCTGACGGAACGCCCCGCCCGTGAAGCCCTGTACGCCCCTGTCCCATGCACGCCCGCTGTGGTTGCGCGATGCCCGCTGGGAGCTGCTGCTGTTCGGCGTGTTCGCACTGCTGCTGCTTGGCCTTGGCATCGGTCTGCGCGATCCGTGGCCGTCCGACGAGCCACGTTTCGCGCTGGTCGCACGACTGATGGTCGAGCATGGCCAGTGGCTGTTCCCGCACCGCGGCCACGAGCTGTATCCGGACAAGCCTCCGGTTTTCATGTGGCTGCAGGCGCTGGCTTACCTCATTACCGGTCAGTGGCGCGTGGCGTTCCTGCTGCCGTCGCTGGCGGCGGCGCTGACGGCATTGGGATTGGTCTACGACCTTGCGCGACGGCTGTGGGATCACCGCAGCGCGCTGCTGGCGACAGCCGCGCTGCTGCTGACCATCCACTTCACCTATCAGATGCGCAACGCGCAGATCGATCCGCTGCTGCTGGGCTGGATCACCCTGGCCAACTACGGCCTGCTGCGTCATTTGCTGCTGGGGCCATCATGGCGCTGGTTCGCGGCGGGGTGCTTCTTTGCCGGCGTCGGCGTGGCGACCAAGGGTGTCGGCGTGCTGGCGTTGCTGATGCTGATTCCCTACCTGATCGCACGCCGTGGCCATTGGCAACAGATGGCGTTGCCGAGCGGCGGCTGGCGCTGGGTCGGCGGCCTGGCGCTGTTCCTGCTGCCGATCCTGGGCTGGCTGCTGCCGATGCTGCTGGTCGCGCGCGCCGACGGGGATCCGCAGCACGCCGAATATGTGCAGAACATCCTGTTCGGGCAGACCGTGCATCGCTACGCCACGCCAACCGGGCATATCCATTCGCCGCTCTATTTCCTCGGCATCATCGTGGTCGACTGGCTGCCGCTGTCGCTGCTGTTGCCGTGGGCGCTGCCGGCATGGTGGCGACGACTGAAGCGACGCGACGCGCGCTTCCTGCTGCCGCTGGGCTGGATCGTGCTGGTCTTGCTGTTCTTCTCGTTCAGCCCGGGCAAGCGCGACGTCTACATCCTGCCGGCATTGCCGATGACCGCGCTGGCGCTGGCGCCACTGCTGCCTGGCCTGTTGCGTCGGCGGGGCGTGCGCATGGCAGTGTTCGCGCTGACCCTGCTGCTGGCCGGCGCGCTGACGATCGCCGCGACACTGGCGATTCATCGACATCCGGTCTGGGCCGGCAAGATCGAACAAAGCCTGGATCCGCAGATATGGTGGCTGCTGCTGAGCATCGGCGTGGCCGGCCTCGTCGTCGTCGCCTTCACGCGGGTGCGCCGTGCCCCGCTGGGCTGGCTGCTGTTCGCCGGTCTGCTGTGGGGACTGTACGGCCTCTGGGGTTATCCGCTGCTCAACGGCGATCGCTCGGCGCGCGACGTGATGCTGCAGGCACGCGCCATCGCCGGTCCGGACGCCACCATCGGCCTGCTCGCGTGGAAGGAACAGAACCTGCTGATGGCGCAGGGGCCGATCGCCGAATTCGGTTTCCTCAAGCCCTGGCCGCAACAATATGCCGATGCCACCGCGTGGCTGCAGCAGGCTCCGGCGCAGCGCTGGATCTTCAGCCTCGACGAAGCGATGGGCACATGCGTGGATCGCCATCACGCCACCTATGTCGGCCATGCCAATCGTCGTGAGTGGTGGATGTTCAGGGCCGACGCCGTCGTACCAGGCTGCACGCCGCGCATGAGCGAAAGTGCCAACAATGACGCAGATTGATGAGAGCCAAGCCTTTGCAAGGCATACCGGCCACCCTATAGACTCGGTGGCCTTCGTGGCGCCCACGTTGAGCCCACGTTGAACCCGCGTCGGCCAGCATGTAAGTCACTGTGCATTGCATGCAGGTGACGTCTCCGTCCTGATGAGTACCCAATCCCCTCTCACAAGCGTTCGGGACGCCTTGTGCATCGCAGGGCAGTGGTGCGCTGTCGCCAGCCTTTTTGTTGTTCCCCTGAACAAGCCTGCGACCAACATTGCTCTTGTACTGAGCCTGGTTTTCTCGCTGCTGGGTAGTAATGCGCGTCAACGCTGGCTGGCGGCCGCGCGCAATCCCGTGGCGCAGGGCGCCCTGCTGTGGTGGGGCGTGCTGGTGTTGAGTGCCGTGCACACGTGGTACGCCACCTCCGTCCTGCCACTGGCTGGCTCATTTGTGTGGGCATGTTGGTATCCCCTGCTTCTGGGCTCACTGCTGCAAACCCCGCAGTGGCGGCGGCGCGCACTCGTTGCCTTTGCTTCGGCCGTGGGACTGGTCCTGCTTATTTCCTATGGCATGGATTTTGGCTTGATACCTCAGCGTTCGCTGACTCTCTCCCAGCCGGCCATGCGCAATACGGTATTCAAGGAATACACCCAGCAAGGTGTAGCCCTGCTTGTTTTTGGATCAATGGCGCTCGCTGCGGCAATTGCCACGCGGTCCAAGTGGCTGAAGATCTCTCTTTTTGCGGCAGCCCTGCTGGCGTTGATCAATATTGTGCTGGTGCTCGAAAGCCGCACGACCTATCTGGTGCTTGTCCCTTTGCTGGCTTATTGGGTCTGGCACACCCTCATCAAAGGGCGCGTGGGCTGGCGCTCCACGTTGATAGCCTGCACCCTTGCTGCTGCTGCCTTGGCCATCGTATGGTTCACGCCGCCGGTTCGTGAACGACTCGTGGTATCGATCGCGCAGGAAGCCGAGTCATACGTCAGCCAGCGGACACCGACGTCCACCGGCATTCGTCTTGAACTGTGGCGACGCACCCTCCCGATCATTGCCGCAGCGCCCGTATTTGGCCATGGCCTGAGCCAATGGGCGCCCTTGTATCGCCAATCGATTGAGGGACTTCCGCATTTCAATGCCTTCCTGATGGGTCATCCACATCAGGAAATGTTGCTGATCCTCGCCGAACAGGGTGCCGCCGGCCTGCTGGTTTATCTGCTGTTACTGGTCGCGCTGGCACGCTACATAAGACGGCTGGACCCGGTTTCACGAAACATCTACTCCTGTATCCTGCTTATCTATCTGACCGCCGGTCTCGCCAACGGCCTATGGGCGGACTTTTCACACCGCCACCTGTTCATCCTGTTGCTGGCCTGCATACCACCGGCCGCGCAACGCACATCATCTGAAGAGGTGTAGACAAGGCCCGCGTGAGAGACAGCAACTCTATTGAGCAGGTGACGATCATCTGCGTTACGTTCAAGAGCCGGATGCTCATCGAGTCGCTCGCGGACACGTTGCGCCCCTTCCCCCATGTCCTGATCATCGACAATGGCAGCGATGACGGCACGGCGTCGGCCATCCGCCGGCTTCTGCCCCACGCCAGAATCATCGAACGCGGTGACAACGGCGGTTTTGGCAAGGCCAACAATGAGGCCATGGCGGAGGTTCATACGCCGTTTGCCCTGTTGCTCAATCCCGATTGCGACATAAAGCCTGACGGCCTGCTGACCTTGATGGATACGCTATGGCGCTATCCCTCTGCAGGCATCGTGGCACCGCAAAGCTGGCGCGAGAATCAGAAGCCCCAGAAATGCTTTCGCCGCGCCTTCTACGATCTCTGCCCACGCAAGCCATATCAAGTGGCGGACGCCACCTGCAGCGCCCAGTGGCTGAATGGCTGCTGCCTGCTGCTGCGCACGGAAGCATTCCGCCATATCGGCGGCTTCGACGAACGCTTCTTCCTGTTCTACGAAGACGACGACCTTTGCCTGCGCATGCGCAAGGCGGGCTTTGAATGTCTTTTCGAACCGGCGGCGAATGCCTGGCATGTCGGCGGCGCGTCTTCGGCGCCTTCCGCTCGGGTCAGCTTCGTGAAGGCGTTTCATTACGCACGCTCGCGTCATCTGGCGATCCGCACATACCAGGGCGATGGCGCAGGATGGCGTTATCTCCTCAAACTGATGCTGGTTGCCCTGCCTCTCGCCGTGATCTATGCCCTGTTGTTGCGGCGCAGGCATTTCATCAAATGGGTGGGGTGGGGTGCTTCCGCCGTTTCATCGGCGTTCGCGCAACTCCCGTGGCACTCGCGAGCCCTCCGGGCTCCTGCACTGACACTGCGCCCGATGCGCGGCCGTGACGCGGAACCTGCATCGCCAGCAACCCATGTTTCCCTCAGTCACAGCCACCTGAAACCAGGCGAAGATCCGGCGGTGCTGTCGAAAATTCGGCGAAGTGCTGATCGAGTCCAAGCTCGCAGCGAGTCAGTCGTCGAACGATAGTGTCGAGCACCACGCGATCATTCGGATTGTCGACGACGTGTTTGCGGGTGCGGTGGTAAAGATGGGTCGCCAGGGCACTGAAGCGAACGTCGCGCCGTAGCAGGCCGGCATGGAACGCGCGCACGGCCAGTTCGGTGTCCTCGCGACCCCAGCCCGTCATCGCTTCGTTGAAGCCGTTGATGCGCAGCAAATCGTCGCGCCAGAACGCCATGTTGCAGCTCTTGATGCCACGCCGCCTGGTGCTCGGCCTGGCATACCAGCGCGCCAGCACAGGCAGGTGCAGCGTATGACGGCGGCGTTCGATGCCGCGACTGAAGAAGCCCGGCAGGATCAGATGCCGTTCCAGCATGCGGCGAGTCAGCATGGCGTCGGTCAACACGCGTGAGCCCTGCACGAAACAGCCACGACGCGCGAATGCACGATGGTCGGAGATGAAATGCCGCTCGGCCACCATGTCGCCATCGAGCAGGATGATGTAATCGCCCTGCGCGGCCGCAATCGCGCGGTTCCGCGCGCGGCTCATGCGGGCACCGTCGTCCGGCTGCCACAGGTGTACCAGGCGTACCGGATAGTCGAGCGCGATGCGCTCGAGCAGTTCGCGCGTGGCTGGCTGCGAACCATCGTCAGTGACGATCACCTCGTGCGGCAATTCGCTCTGTGCAGCCAGCGCCCTCAGCACCAACTCCAGTGCATCGGGCCAGTTGTAGGTGATGACGGCAACGCTGATGCGCATCGCGGCAGCCTCGCTCAATCCATGTCCCGCAGTTCTTTCGGCGCCCGATGACGGTGCTTGAATACAGGCCACAGAATCGATGCGGCACGCTCCAGATTGCGCAACCATGACCCACGGCGCAGTTGCGCCAGGCTCGCGTAACGCTTGGCCTCGCGCCAGCTCGGATCCGGTTTGGTGCGGAACTCGTGTTTGGCACTCTCCACGCAACGTTCGTCCAGCCCGATTCGCTTGGCATAGATCTCGATCAGGCAGCGCGAACGAAATCTGTTGAGATACTGATTGCTGGCCGTCTGCTTGCCCCACCAGCCGTTATTGCCATGAATGCGGTAGTGCACGGCATTGGTGCGCAAATAGTACTTGTGCGCACCCAGCACGCTCGCTCCGTAGACCAGGCAATTGTCGGCAGAAAGCCGCCAGTTGCTGCTCAGCTCTTCCGGCAGGTCCAGGGTGCGTCGCGCCCAGGGCGCGCGCAGTGACAATGCCGAGGTCGGGGCGCCATACCAGTGCATCTGCACATAGGTACTGATCACGGTATACCCCAGATCCAGCGAACGATCGGCATAGCCCATCCAGCGCTCCTCGTCGCCAAACAGCTGCATATCGGAAAACACGAAATCGATGTCGCGGCGACTGTCGTAGATCTCGCCAATCTGTGCCAGATAATCGGGCTCCCAGCGATCGTCGGCGTCAAGAAAACAGATCACATCGGCCCGCGCCTCGGCCACGCCACGTTGAAAGGCGACCAGTTGCCCGCCATTTTCGCCGCATAGCAGCGTTATACGCGCATCGCTGCCGTAATGTCCGCGCAGGTAATCCGGTGAACCGTCGGTGGATCCATCATCCACCACGATGATCTGGGCGGCCGCGCGGGTCTGCGCCAGCACACTGTCGATCGCTGCACCGACAAAGTCGCGATAGTTGTAGCTGGTGATGACAACGGCGAAGTTGGTCATGCGGCTGCGCCGTCCTGCAGCAACTGGCGGAAATAACCGATGGTCTCTTTCAGGCCATCCTCGAGCGCCACCTTCGGCTGCCAACCAAGCTTGTCGCGGGCCAGACTGATATCCGGCTGGCGTTGCCGGGGGTCATCCGCCGGTAATGATTTGAACACCAGTTTCGAACGGCCGCCGACCAGTGCAATCACCTTCTCGGCCAGCTCCAGCATGGTGTGCTCGACCGGGTTGCCGATGTTCACCGGCCCGGTGAAGTCGCGTTCGGAATCCATCATCCGCACGATCACATCGATCAGGTCGTCGACATAGCAGAAGCTGCGGGTCTGGCTGCCGTCGCCATAGATGGTGATGTCCTCGCCCTTGAGCGCCTGCACGATGAAATTGCTCACCACCCGTCCATCGTTCGGATGCATGCGCGGGCCGTAGGTGTTGAAGATGCGCACTACCTTGATGTCCAGCGTGTGCTGGCGGTAGTAATCGAAGAACAGCGTCTCGGCACAGCGCTTGCCTTCGTCGTAACAGCTGCGGATACCGATCGGATTGACCTTGCCCCAGTAGCCCTCGACCTGCGGATGTACTTCCGGATCGCCGTAAACCTCGCTGGTAGAGGCCTGCAGGATGCGCGCCTTGACCCGCTTGGCCAGCCCCAGCATGTTGATCGCGCCATGCACGCTAGTCTTGGTGGTCTGCACCGGATCGTGCTGGTAATGCACCGGCGAGGCCGGGCAGGCCAGGTTGAAGATGCGCTCCACTTCCACATACAACGGGAAGGTCACATCGTGCCGCATCAGCTCGAAGTACGGATGCGTGAGCATATGCGCCACATTGCGCTTGCTGCCGGTGAAGAAGTTGTCCACGCACAGCACATCGTGACCATCGTGAAGCAGACGGTCGCACAGGTGCGAGCCGAGAAAGCCGGCGCCGCCGGTGACGAGGGTTCGTTTCATGAGTTGCCGTTCGGTGCGGTTGCAGGGAATGCGCGACGTTGGTTGGGCTGCCATCCATCGACACAAGTGAATATTGTCATGGATCGGCGGGCAAAGATGCGACCCGTCCGGCTGAACGCAAGGATCGTTCCCGGCCACTGGCAGCCGAACCGCAGTAGCGCTGGTGAGGCACGGGCTTCGGCTAGAATCCGCGCATGCCCACCCTCCCGCTGACCCTCGCCATCATCACCCACAACGAGGCGGACAACATCGCGCGTTGCCTGGACAGCGTACCGTTCGCGGCCGAGAAGCTGGTGATCGACAGCGGCAGCGATGACGACACGGTGGCGATCGCACGGGCACACGGCGCCCGCGTCGTGCTGCAGGACTGGCTCGGTTTCGGCCCCCAGCGCAACTTCGCCACCACCCAGTGCAGCCACGACTGGATCCTGGTGCTGGATGCAGACGAATACCTCAGTCCGGAGCTCGCCGCGGAACTTGAGCAGCGCCTGCCGGAACTGATGGCCAGCGATGCGCCGGCGGCGTATCTGCGCCGCAGCACCATCTACATGGGCGCCCCGATGCGCTGGTACCGCCCCGCGGTCGGCGAGCGGATGGCACGGCTTTACCATCGTAGTCGTGCGCGCTGGAGCGATGCACGGGTACACGAATCACTGTACTTCGACGGCGAAGCGCCCACGCTGCGCGCGACGTTCAATCACGTGAACAACCCGACGCTGCCGCACAAGCAGCTGAAGGTGTTGCGCTACGCCGAACTGAAGTGCCGCGACTGGTTAGACAAGGGCAAACCGGTGCGGATGTGGCAAGCGCCGTTCGTGTTCGCGCTGGCTTTCCTCAAGGATTACGTGTTCCGGCTGGCCTTCATGGACGGCTGGCGCGGCTTCATGATCGCGCAGACCGCCGCCAGTTACGCGCTGTACAAACGCATGCGCTATTACGAGATGGTCAACAATCCGGAGTCGGTGGCGCGTGCCGCCGCTGTCCTGACCCGCCACCAGATAGACCGTTGACATGTCCAAGCCGGCTTCACGCAAGCATTACCTCCTGTACGGTTCCGAGCGCTATGCGCTGGCGATCCTGCGCCCGCTGCAGGAGGCAATCCGCGCGCGCGGCGACGAGGCGGCATGGTTCTTCGACGGCCCCGGCGCCGAGGACATGGTCGAGGGCGAGCGCCTGCTGAGCGTGGCCGAAGTGCGTGCGTGGCAACCGATCGCGGTGATCACCTCCAGCAACGCCGTGCCGCACTTCTTTCCCGGCGTGAAGGTCGAAACCTTTCACGGTTTCGATGCCGGCAAGCCGCGGCACATCTACGTCCGCGGCTTCTTCGACCTGTACTGCACAACCGGCCCGCGCGACACCGCACAGTTCCAGGCGATCGCCGACAAGGTCGGCCACTTCGCGGTGACCGAGACCGGCTTTCCCAAGCTTGATCCCTTCATGAAGGAGATCACCGGCCCGCTGCCAGCGGTGCGCCAGCCGCCGGTGATCCTCTATCACTCCACGTTCTCGCCTTCGTGGAGTGCGGCCGAGACGCTGTACGAAGAAGTGAGGCGCCTGTCGCGCGACGGCCGCTGGCGCTGGATCGTCACCTTCCACCCGAAGATGAATCCGCAGACCACGGCGAAGTTCAAGGCGTTGCAGAACGAGCACCTCACGTTCGCCGAGAACGACAACATCCTCGAACTGTTCCCGCAGGTGGACATGATGTGCTCGGACACCTCGTCCGCGCTCAACGAATTCCTGCTCACCGGCAAGCCGGTGGTGACGTTCAAGAATCGCCGCCCCGGACCGCAGCTGATCGACATCGACGACCCGGCGCAGTTCGAGCCGGCGATCGAGCGTGCGCTGGCGCGGCCGCCGGAACTGCTGCAGGCGATCCGTGCTTACGCGGACGCGATCCACCCCTATCGGGATGGCCGTTCCAGCGAGCGCGTGCTTGATGCGATCGACGCCTTCATCGCCGCCGGCGCCCGCAATCCGCGCCGCAAGCCGCTGAACCTGTGGCGCAAGCTGAAGATCCGCCGCCGCATCGGCTACTGGGGTCCGGCCTGAGCCTGCGGCCCGCAAGGTTTCCGGTCGCCTTGCGAGTGCCGTGCGCAGGCTAGAATCACTCATCCGTCTGCCAAGAGTCCGCCCGTGTCATCGAGCCCCTATAGCCGTACCGAACAACTGCGTGCCGTGTGGCCCTGGTTGCCGCTGTGGACCGTGGTGGCGCTGCTGGCGATCTTTTCGCACGGGCCGATGCCGCTGTATTCCACCCGCACGCTGGCGGTGGCCTGGGAGATGTGGAACCAGGGTCACTGGCTGGTGCCGCATATCAACGGCCAGCCGTACAGCGAGAAGGCGCCCTTGCTGTTCTGGCTGATCCAGGCCGGCTGGTTCGTGTTCGGCGTCAACGACATCTGGCCACGCGTGCTCGAGGTCCTGATCGGCGGCGCGCAACTGGTGTTGATCTCGCTGTTGGCGCGGCGATTGTTCCCGAGCCGGCCGTGGATGGCCAAGGCGACACCGTGGATGCTACTGGCGTTCGCCTATGCCTTCCTGTTCGGCCTGCAGATCATGTACGACGTGCTGCTGGCGACGTGGACGCTGGCCGCGCTGCTGTGCCTGACCCCGAAGACACAACGGGCCGAACCACGCTGGCTGCTGTTCGGGCTGTGCATCGGCCTCGGCCTGCTGACCAAGGGCCCGGTGATGCTGCTGCACGTCATCTTCCCGTGGCTGCTCGGCCCGCTGTGGAATGACTGGGCACGCCAGCATCGCGCACGCTGGTACGGCCGCGGCGTCCTGGCGCTGCTGCTCGGCGGCGCGATGCTGCTGGCGTGGGCGCTGCCGGCCGGATTCTCCGGCGGTGAGGCGTACCGGCAACGGCTGTTCTTCACGCAGACCGCCGGCCGCGTGGTCGACAAATTGTCCGCCGGCAAGGATCTGCAGAACCATGCCGAGCCGTTCTGGTTCTACCTGCTGTGGTTGCCGCTGCTGTTGTTTCCATTCAGTGGCTGGCCGCGCGTCTGGGTGGCCGTCGCCAGTTTGCGACGACCGCTGGAGCCGGGCCTGCGCTTCGCGCTGTGCTGGCTGATACCCGGCTTCATCGTGTTTTCGCTGATCAGCGGCAAGCAGCTGTATTACCCGCTGCCCGAATTCGGCGGCATCGCATTGCTGATGGCCGGGGCGATCGCCGTGCTGCGCGAGCGCCGACCCGCGCTGGCCGGCAACGGCTGGTTCGGCACGTGGCCACTTGGCGTGGGCGGCATCGTGTTTGCAGGGCTGCTGTTCGCACTGCCGCTGCTGGTGGCCGGTCATTATCTGCATGGCGACTGGCCCGAGGCCGCCGCACCGTACAGCCGATATTTCGGCGTGGTGTTCCTGCTGATCGGCGGCCTGCTGCTGTTGCGCGGACGTGGTGAACTGCGCCGTCTGGCCGTGGCCGGACTGGTCGGCGTGCTCGCCCTCAACAGCTTGTTCACGCTGACCCTGTGGACGCGCTGGGATCTGCACCCGACCGCCCACTTGCTCGGTGTCGCCGAGCAGACGAACCATCCGATCGCCTATCTGGGCAATTACGAAGGCCAGTTCCATTTCGAGGGCCGGCTGACCCGACCGATCGCGGAATTGTTCGGCGATCAGGCTGTGCAGGATTTCGCACGGATCCACCCGGACGGCGTGATCGTGACCCATCCTGAAAAACTCGACGCCAACGATCTGCGCTACGCGTTGCTGGTGCAGCCGTTCCGTTCGTCGTGGCTGGTGGTCTGGCCGGCCGTTTCGCTGGCCGACCTGTCGGCCGGCCACACGCCACCGGAGCCGGCCCAGCCCACCCAGGTCTACCCGGTCGACGACCGCCGCTATCACGCGCAACCATGAACGCCGGCGCGCAGCCATGAATACGGGATTGATCGCCGGCCTGCGCCGGCAGTGCGACGGCCCGCGCGACGGCGCACTGCTGCGTTTCTCCCTGGGCAATGCCTTGCTCGCTGACGGGGACGCCCCTGCGGCAATCGACGAACTGCGTCGCGCGGTTGCCTTCGATCCGACCTACTCGGCCGCCTGGAAACTGCTCGGCAAGGCCTGCCTCGACGCCGGCCAGACACGGGCCGCGGCCGATGCCTGGCGCAGCGGCATCGCCGCTGCTGCACAACGTGGCGACAAGCAGGCCGAAAAGGAAATGGGCGTATTCCTGCGCCGGCTGGAAAAGACCTCGCCGTAGCGGGATGCTCGGCTAACCCTGCTCGCGATCATACGGACTGATCAGGCCATCGGCCGAATAGCGCTTGTACTGCCACTGGTACTGCGCAAACGCCAGCTCGACGCAGTTCTGCACACCCTGGTTGAGCGCGCTGCAGGCGATGCCCGGATCGGCGTCCGCCAATCCCGGCGGTGCCGGCAGCAGATGGATGCGATAACCGGCTCCGCGCGGCAACCGTTCGGCAAACGCAAACAGCACGGTGGCGCCGGTGCGCGCGGCCAGTCGCGGCAGCAACACCATGGTCAGTGCCTGGCGACCGAAGAACGGTGCGAACTGGCCTTCGCCCGCACGCGGCTTCTGATCCGGCAGGATGCCGACCGTGCCGCCCGCGGCCAGCCGCTTGTACAAGGTACGCACGCCGGCGCCATCGGCACGCACCTGCTCCGGCGCCAAGGCGCCGCGCACCTTGCGCAGCAAACCCTCGATCGCGGCGATCCGGGGCGGTCGGTACAGGATCGCCATCGGCGTCCTGCGGCACAGCCAGTAATTCAGCAGCTCCCAGCAACCGAGGTGCGGCGCGGCGATGATCACACCCTTGCCTGTGGCGAGCGCGGCATCCAGCAAGGCCGCGCCACGTACCTCGCACACCAGTTCCAGCGCGCGTTCGACACCCGCGCCCCAGACCTTGACGATCTCGCTGACCGACCTGCCGCTCTCGACCATCACCTCGCGCAGCAATGCCTCCTGCCTTGCATCGTCCAGCTGCGGCCGCGCAATGCGCAGGTTCACCGCCGTGTTCTGCACCATGCGGCCACGCCGCCACAGCAGCAACCGACCCAGCCCACTGCCGATGCCGTGCAACACACGTAACGGCAGCAGCGCCAGCAGGCGCAGCAGGAGATAGAGGAGGTACACATCGGCTCGCATCCGTGCAGTTTACGGGAGCCGGCCGCAGACACCGAGATCACCGCGCCGACCAGCCATCTTTCGCCACCATCGACAGCACCGTAAGCTAGTCGCCTCGCCCCCGCCGTGCCGCCATGATTGCCCTGATTCAGCGCGTAGTGTCAGCCAGCGTCACGGTCGGTGACGAAACCGTCGGCGCGATCGGCCCCGGCCTGCTGGCCCTGGTCGCGGTACAGCCGAACGATGGCGAAACGCAGACCAAGCGCATGCTGGAACGCCTGCTCGGCTATCGCGTGTTCGCCGACGACCACGGCAAGATGAATCGCTCGCTGACCGACACCGGCGGCGGCCTGCTGCTGGTCAGCCAGTTCACCCTCGCCGCCGACACCCGCTCCGGCATGCGCCCCAGCTTCACCAGCGCAGCGACCCCGGAACACGGCCGACGCTGGTTCGATCGACTGCTGGAACTCGCGCGCAGCGCACATCCGGGGGTGGAAACCGGGCGCTTCGGTGCCCATATGGTGATCCAGCTGGTCAACGACGGCCCGGTGACTTTCTGGCTCGACACCGGATGAGCAGGCATCGACGAGTCATGCGTAGCCCACAGTCAGACAAAACGCTGCAAGCTCGCGATCTGGCGCGCTTTTTGCGTGTCGCGTTGAAACCTTTTCCCACTTGAAAACTGGTCAAAAAAGCAGCATATGGCTATAATGTTCGGTTCTTGAACCCCTCGGCGGTCGGTTAATGAATAGCAAAGCTCCCCACGAGCAACAGTCTGAAATCAAGGCGCTCATCTCCAAAGGTCTGGAGCAGGGCTACTTGACGTATGCCGAAATCAACGACCACCTGCCCGACGACATCGTCGATCCGGAGCAGATCGAAGACATCATGGCGGTGCTCAAGGGCGTCGGCATCGAAGTGCACGACGCGGCACCCGACACCGACACCATCGCCGACGGCGCGGCTCCCGGCAGCACCTCCGGTGACGACGACGCCGCCGCTGAAGAAGCCGTGGCGCTGCTGTCTGCCGTCGACGCCGAAGTCGGCCGTACCACCGACCCGGTGCGCATGTACATGCGCGAGATGGGCACGGTCGAGCTGCTGACTCGCGAGGGCGAAATCGCCATCGCCAAGCGCATCGAGGAAGGCCTCGGCCAGGTGCAGACCGCGCTGGCCAGCTTCCCGCTGACGATCGAACTGCTGCTGGAGGAATACGACCAGCACCTGGACGGCAAGCGCCGTCTCAGCGAAATCCTGGCCGGCTTCCTCGATCTGGAAGAAGCCGCCGACCTCGCCCGCAAGGAGAAGGAAGCCGCTGCGCTGCTGCTGCCGGAGCCGGATCCGAACGACGAGACCGAAGCCGACGACGACGAGACCGCGACCGAGGACGAGGAAGAAGCCGGCCCGACCGGTCCCGATCCGGAAGAGGTCAAGCGCCGCATGGAGCTGCTGCGCGACTACTACGGCAAGTTCCAGAAGGCCGCGCCGAAAGCCGCCAGCATCCTCGACAAGAAGATCGTCAAGCTGCGCGACCAGATGGCCGAGGAATTCCTCAAGCTCAAGCTGCCGTCCGCACTGATCGACGGCTTCGTGCGCAAGCTGCGCGAAGTGGTCAACGACATCCGTCACCACGAGCGCGTGCTGATGGACATCTTCGTCAAGCAGGTGAAGATGCCCAAGGCCGAGTTCATCAAGAGCTTCCCCAGCAACGAGGGCAACCTCGAGTGGGTGGCCGAGCTCAGCCGCAAGCGCCAGAAGTGGTCGCCGAACATCAAGACCCATCGCGAGGCAATCGACGCCGAGCAGGAGAAGCTCGCCACCATCGAGCGCAAGCTGTTCCTGCCGCTGATCGACATCAAGGACATCAACCGCGCCATGGCCAGCGG
>DAHUXL010000186.1 GCA_027307195.1 Rhodanobacter sp.
GGAGTTTCCCGTGACCGATGCCACCCTCACCGATCATGTCTTCGATGTCGATCAGCAGACCTTTGAAACCGAGGTGCTTCAGGCTTCCCTGACCACACCGGTGCTGGTGGATTTCTGGGCGACCTGGTGCGAGCCGTGCAAGGTACTCGGGCCGATGCTGGAAAAACTCGCGGCCGAATACAACGGCGCGTTCCGCCTGGGCAAGGTCGACGTGGATACGCAGCAGGAACTGGCCGGGATGTTCGGCATCAAGAGCATCCCGACCGTCGTGCTGGTGAAGGACGGCCAGGTGCTCGACGGTTTCGCCGGCGCGTTGCCGGAAGGCCAGCTGCGCGAATTCCTGTCGCGCCACGTGCAGCCGCTGGAGGCTCCCGCCGAGCCCGTCGAAGAAGTCGTGCAGGAAACACCCGAACAGGCAATCAATCGCCTGCATCAGGCCATCGCTGCCGAACCGGGCAAGCCCGAGCTGAAACTCGATCTGGCGCTGGCGCTGATGCACGCCGGCCAGACCGATGCCGCCGAAGCGGCCTTGACCGCGCTGCCCGCCAACCTCGCCATCGATGCGCGCGCCGTGCGCCTGCGCAACGAACTGGATCTGGCCCATGCGCTGAAAGACGCCCCCGGCACCGCCGAGTTGCAGCAGCGCGTGCAGGTCGACGCCAACGACTGGAACGCACGCGACCAGCTCGGCGTGCGCCTTCTGCTGGAGGGCGAGCCGGCCGCTGGCCTCGATCAATTCCTGGCGATCCTGCAGCACGCCCGCGACTGGAACGAGGGCCAGGGCAAGAAGCGCCTGCTTGCCGCGTTCGCCACGCTGGACGATGCCGAGCTGGTCAGCCGCTACCGCCGCAAGATGGCTTCGTTGCTGTTCTGATCAAGACAGCCGATGAAAGCCTCCACCTTCCGCCGTCTGCTCAACCTGTGGCCGCCGTTCCTGGTCAACGCCATCCGCGTGCAGTCGCTCAGCGACGATTACACCGAGGCAAAGGTGGTGTTGCGGCTGCGCCCGTGGAACCGCAACTACGTCCGCAGCCAGTTCGGCGGCAACCTGTTCGCGATGGTCGACCCGTTCTGGATGCTGCTGGCCATGCATCAGCTCGGCAACGACTACTACGTGTGGGACAAGGCCGGTGCGATCGACTTCGTGGCACCGGGCTATGAGGACGTCTACGCCCACTTCAAGCTGGAAAGCAGCGTGGTCGATGAACTGCGCGCGGCGGCGGCCGGCGGCGAGAAAGTGCTGCGCTGGTTCGAGACCGACGTGGTCACCGCCAGTGGCGAAGTGATTGCCCGCGTGCGCAAACAGATCTACGTGCGGCTGAAACCGAAAGCGCGCTGAGCTTCCGCCCATCGCGCCACGGCCGTTGCCTATTCCTGCTCGAAGCGGGCGATCTCGTCCAGCGCCGCCTGCGCACGACGAATACTGCCGCCAGCCGTGCTGTCGTCTATCCGACGCGCCAACTCGCCACGCTCCGGGTGCCGCGACCAGCGATAGAAGAACCACCAGGTTGCGAACAGACCGACCACGCCGATCGCCAGCTGGATCCAGATCGCCGACGGCGCGTTGACCATGATCGCGCCGCGCGTGAGCACCACCAGCAATGGCGCGGTGAGAAACCACCACGGCCACCCCACCACGACCGCACCCCAAATCGCATATGTGCGTCGCAACTGCAGCAGTTGCCGCTGGATCACCAGCACCGGCGCGCCAAAGTCGATGCGAACCACCTGCCCCTGCACCACCGCGCCGACGATGATCAGCCCCACGCAGTAGGCGTGCATCACCACGCCGGCTATCAGCACGGCAGGGTCGCGCCAGTGGGCGATCCAGATCGGCGCCAGCACCAGCAGGCCGAGTACGCCGATCAGCATCTGGATCGCCTGCCCCCATACCAGCGGCCGCAGCCCACGCTGCAGCTTGGCCATGCGGCTGTCGCGAAACAGCTGCAGGCTCAGCGTGTGCTGCTGCTCAAGCCGGCGATCCAGCCCTTGCCAGGCCAGTTTCATCTCGTCCAGTTCCATGTTCATGCCCTCGCTGCGTTGGTTTCCGCGGCGGTCATCTGGCCGCGCAGTTTCTGCTTGATGCGGCTAATCTTGGTCGCCACATTGGTTTCGCTGATGCCGAGGATCTCGGCGATCTCGGTGTAGCTGCGATCTTCCAGATACAGCAAGATCAGCGCGCGGTTGAGCGGATCGAGCTGGCCGATGAACGCGTACAGCGCGGTCAGCCGCTCGTCCTGCTCCGGTATCGCCTCGCCGCCGCCGACGGTTTCCAGGTGATGTGCCTCCAGCGGCTCGAACCGGTCGGCCTCCGACCAGCGCTCGCGCCGTACCTGCGAAATCGCCACGTTCAACGCGATGCGGTACATCCAGGTGGAAAACTTCGCCCGTGCTTCGTCGTAGCCGCCGAACGAACGCCACAGCTGCGCGCTGATCTCCTGCACCAGATCGTCGCGATCGGCCGCACTGCGGGTGTACAGGCCAGCCACCTTGAAGACGATCTTGCGATGTTCGTGCAGCAGCGACTCGAAGCGTTGCTGATGTTGTCTGACAGTCATGGACGTCGATATTCCCCGCGATTCACCTCATGATTCGCACGGCCGCGAAAAAAATCACAGTAACCTGCTCCGCCTGCGGTGACTGATGATCCGACTTGCCGCTCACTGTCGCCACCAGGCGGGGGCGGCCCCGCGACGCCATCGTCGTCCTCTAGAATCAGTGGCTCACCCCTCCGACTGAATCCGCCCATGCGCCCGCTGCGTCTCAAACGCTATCTGCTGACCGGTCTGCTCACCTTCATCCCGCTGTGGGTGACCTGGCTGGTGTTCAAGTTCGTACTCGGCATGCTGGCCGGCATCGGTGCACCGATGGTCAACGCTCTGCTTGGCGCGCTGGCGCTGGTAGCACCGCGTGCGGCCGAGACGCTCAACACGCAGTGGCTGACTTTCATCATCGCGCTGGTGATCACGCTGATGGCGCTGTACCTGCTCGGCTTCGTCGCCAATCGGGTGATCGGCCAGCGCTTCATCAATGCGTTCGACGGCCTCCTCGCACGCATCCCCGTGGTGCAGACGATCTACGGCGGCACCAAGAAGTTGATGGCGGTGCTGCAGAACAAGCCGTCCGGCGTGCAGCGCGTGGTACTGGTGGAATTCCCGCGCCGCGGCATGAAGGTCGTCGGCTTCGTTACCCGGGTGATGGTCGAGGACGGCACCGGCCGCGAGATGGCGGCGGTATTCATCCCGACCACACCGAACCCCACCGGCGGTTATCTTGTCGTGCTGCCGCTTGGCGAGCTGACCCCGACCGACTGGACGATGGACCAGGCGATGGCCTTCATCATTTCCGGTGGCGCGGTGGCGCCCGATGCGTTGCCTGCCTCGCCCGCGACGCTGCGCCATGACGCACCCGAGGATCATGCATGAGTCTGCGTCACGTTCTGTTGTCCGCCCTGCTTGGAGTTGCCGCGCTAGCTGCACAGGCTGCTGATTCGAGCACCGACTGGATCACGCCTGCCGAAGCCGCGCAGTTCCGCACTACGCCGAGCTACGCCGATACGCTGACCTATCTGCAGCGCCTGCAGCAGGCGGCACCGGGCGTGATTCGTCTGGCCACGTTCGGCACCACGCCGGAAGGCCGGC
>DAHUXL010000202.1 GCA_027307195.1 Rhodanobacter sp.
GAAGTTCGCCCACGCCATCGACGGGCAGCAGGATTTCGGACAGCGCAGCCTTGGGCCAACCACCTGCGGGCAGCACGGCATCGAGTGCGTGCCACCCGGTGGGCTGCTCACCGACCGGCACCTCGGAGGCACGACCGCGCCCGACCTGAGGTGCATCGAGCAACGTGGACAGCGGGACTACAGCGTTCATCAGCTGCCCCGCAACAGGCCCGCAAACAGACCTTCGATCGCGAAGTCTTCGGTGGGATCCACGTCGATCGGTTTGAAGCCCGGACTGTTCGGCATCAGCCGGATCACGTCGTCCTTCCAATGTAGCCGCTTGATGGTGAATTCGTTGCCGCGCACACGTGCGGCGACCACCTGACCATGACGGGCCACGGGCGTGGCGTGCACCGCCACCAGATCCCCATCGAGGATCCCTTCGTCGCGCATCGAATCGCCGACCACTTTCACCAGGTAGTCCGGCTGCAACCGGAACAGCGAGCGCGACACGCGCAGGCTGCGATCGACCCGTGATTCCGAAAACAAGGGTTCGCCGGCCGCGATGCGGCCGATCAGGGGTAGATCGAGCGTGTCGGCATCCATGGGGTCGGACTCGCGCACAAGGCGAATGCTGCGGGCGCGGTTGGGTTCGATCGTCAGCCGGCCTTTCGCTTCGAGCGAGCGGACGTGCTTGAGCACCGCGCTGACATTGCCGATCCCCAGGGCTTCACCGATCTCTTCCAACGTGGGCGACTGCCCATCCCGCTCAATCCGGGCGCGGATGAAAGCGAGGACGTTCGATTGGCGCTGGGTGATCTGGATGGTCATGGTTCGCATAGTTTCACCTATTTAGGTGAAAATGAAAGGTGAAAAAAGGCCCCGCAGAACCACCTGAGACAGATCAAGGGTTTAGCGCGGCCATCGCACACGGCTTCGAAGGCGACTTCAGCCCAAGCGTCCACCGAAGCTATCTCACGGGATGAGATGGCTCCGCGATTCACTGCCCACGTCACCCGCCCAGGCCTCCGTATGAACGCTCTTCCCGATCGCTACGCTTCCGATGAACTGGTCCTGCGCGACCCGAACGACGGCCGCACGCTGGCGCAGCGCCTCACGAAGCGGTACGCGGCGAGGATCACCGGCGCGTTCGTGGTGCCCGGCCGTGAAGGGTCATTCGCTCCATTACCCGACGACCTGCCACCCGCGCTCGCACACGCCTTGCGCTCGCGTGGCATCGACCGGCTGTACAGCCACCAAGCTGAGGCGTGGGCGGCGACACAATGCGGTGCCCATGTCGCCATCGTCACGCCCACCGCTTCGGGCAAATCGCTTTGCTACACGTTGCCCGTCATCACCGCGGCGATGACACAGCACGCCAAGGCGCTGTATCTGTTTCCCACGAAAGCGCTGGCGCAGGATCAGGTTGCCGAGTTGCTGGAGCTCAACCAAGCTGGCGATCTTGGTGTCAAAGCTTTCACCTTCGACGGCGACACGCCCGGTGACGCACGCCAAGCCATCCGGCTGCACGGCGACATCGTGGTCAGCAATCCGGACATGCTGCACCAGGCGATCCTGCCGCATCACACCAAATGGGCGCAGTTCTTCGAAAACCTGCGTTACGTCGTGATCGACGAGGTGCACACCTACTGCGGCGTGTTCGGCTCGCACGTCGCCAATGTCATCCGCCGACTCAAGCGCGTGTGCGCGTTCTATGGCGTGACGCCGCAGTTCATTCTCTGCTCCGCCACGATCGGCAATCCAAAGGAGCACGCCGAAGCGCTGATCGAGGATGCGGTCACCGCGATCACCGAAAGCGGTGCACCGACCGGTGACAAACACGTGCTGTTGTGGAACCCGCCGGTGGTCAATCCCGACCTCGGCCTGCGTGCTTCGGCGCGTTCGCAGACCAACCGCATCGCGCGGCTGGCGATCAAGTCGGGAATGAAGACGTTGGTGTTCGCGCAGTCGCGCACCATGGTCGAAGTGCTGACCAAGTATCTGAAGGATGTGTTCGACAGCGATCCGCGCAAGCCCGCACGTATCCGCGCCTACCGCGGTGGCTATCTGCCGAAGGAGCGGCGTGCGGCGGAGCGCGAGATGCGCGCCGGCAGCATCGACGGGATCGTGAGCACGTCGGCCCTGGAGCTGGGCGTGGACATCGGCAGCCTCGATGTCGTCGTGCTCAACGGGTATCCCGGCTCCGTCGCCGCCACCTGGCAGCGCTTCGGCCGCGCCGGTCGTCGGCAGCAATCGGCGCTGGGGGTGCTGGTGGCCAGCTCTGATCCGCTCGATCAATACCTCGTGCGACACCCGGAGTTTTTCCAGGGCGCACCGCCGGAGCACGCCCGTATCCAGCCCGACCAGCCGCTGATCCTGCTCGACCACATTCGCTGTGCTGCCTTTGAGCTGCCTTTCATCGGCGACGAGATGTTCGGCACCGAAGTCGCCACGCCCTGGCTCGACGTGCTGGGTGAAGAAGGTGTGCTGCATCGCGAAGGCGATCGCTGGGAATGGATCGCCGACAGCTACCCGGCCATCGCCGTGTCGTTGCGTTCGGTGGCCGATGGCAACTTCGTGGTGGTCGATCGCACCAACGGACGCCAGACGATCATCGCGGAAGTCGACTACACCGCCGCACCGGTAACGCTCTACGAAGGTGCCATCCACATGATCCAGTCCGTGCCCTATCAGGTGGAGCGGCTCGACTGGGAAGGTCGCAAGGCATACGTCACGCGCACCCACGTGGACTACTACACCGACGCGATCGACTACACGAAACTCAAGGTGCTTGATTGCTTCGACACGTCCAATGCCGGATGTGGGCAGGCGCACCACGGAGAAGTGCATGTCGTGCGCCGCGTGCCCGGCTACAAGAAGATCCGTTTCTACTCACACGAGAACATCGGCTACGGTCCGGTCAACCTGCCCGATCAGGAATTACACACCACGGCCGTGTGGTGGCAGCTCCCACAGGCGGTGCTGGATGCGGCGTTCGAGCAACGACAGCAGGCGCTCGATGGTTTCCTTGGAGCGGCCTACGCACTCCACATCGTGGCGACAGTCGCCGTGATGGCCGAAGCACGCGATCTGCAAAAGTCCGTGGGCAGCGGGGACGGCGCATGGTTTGTCAGTGCCGACATCACGGGTCGCGGACAGGTCCGCGGTACCGACTGCCAGCCCGCCGCTATGACGGCTGACGCACCGTTTACCCCGACGGTCTATCTCTACGATGCCTTTCCCGGCGGGATCGGCCAGAGCGAACCCTTGTTCAATCTGCGCGAGGATCTGGTGGCGCAATCGGTGACCCTCATCGAACGATGCGATTGTCGCGGTGGCTGTCCCGGCTGCGTTGGGCCGGTGCTGGCCGCCGATGAAGACGCAGCCACGACGCCGAAGGCCTTGGCGCTGCGCGTGCTGGCGCTGTTGGTGGCCCTATGAGCGCCTTGGCGGCGCGATTGCGCCAACTGCGGACCCAGTCTGGCCAACCGTCTGCGGCGACTCCACCGAAGCCCACCCTTGCGCCAGATGTACTTCGCTTGATTCAGGGACGCTCGCGCATGCAGGTTGTCGCCCAACGAGCCTCATCGAGCGACCGATTTGTGCCAGGGACGGAAATCGCGCCCGGACTGTTTCTTACCGAAGTGATTGTGGACTGGGGACGCCCTACCCCCCTCATCGACACCGCATTCGCGCGGTGGGAGGAACCCGTCGCCCATGGCCGGCTGCTGCACTTCGACACCGAAACAACTGGCCTGGCTGGAGGCACCGGCGCGCGCGCGTGGATGATCGGTGCCGGGGACTGGCTGGCTGATGGCCGCTTTCGTCTGCGCCAGCTGACGACAACCACGATGGGGGCTGAAACGGCGATGCTGCGTACTTTCGCGCAGTGGCTGCAACCGGATACGGTGCTCGTCAGCTACAACGGCAAGTGCTACGACTCACCCCTGCTGAAGACGCGCTACCGCCTGGCACGATTGCCGGATCCATTGTTCGGGCTCGGTCATTTGGATTTGCTCCATCCCGTGCGTCGACGCTGGAAAGGCCTGTGGGAAAACTGCCGCCTGGTCACTGCCGAGCGCGAACTGCTCGGCGTGGTGCGGGAAGACGATTTGCCGGGTTCGGAAGCTCCGGCCGCCTGGCTTGCCTATCTGCGTGGAGGTTCTGCGCACAACCTGAGACGAGTGTTGGCACACAATGCGCATGATTTGAAAAGTTTGGCTGGCGTGTTGCTGCACTTGGCCAGATTGCCGCAGTAGGCATCGGGCTAGCTGACCCAGTGTCCTACCCCGATAACACTAACTAATCGGCCCCAGCGAAATCCACCTTATAGGTGAAGGTCAAGGAAAGGCGGCCAGTCCTTCGGTGAGGAAATCGATCAACACTCGGACGCGGTGTGACAGGTGCCGGTTCTGCCTGTACACGGCGTGGACCCCAGAGCTCAGGAGGGGATAGTCGGACAGGATCGGCACGAGCAGCCCGCTCGCCAGCGCCGCGTCGGTGGCAAAAGTGGGGACCGCCGCGATTCCCAATCCCGCCACTGCCGCCTCGACGATGCATTCAGCGTTGTTCGCCCGAAGTCGGGAAATTGGCTTGGCGCGGTAAAACTGGCCGCCCTCCAATCGAAAAGACCAGTAAAGCGACTCGGGAACGTTGCTGGAGACCAGGCCATCGTGATCCACCAACTCTTCCGGGTGCCGTGGCGTGCCCTTCCTGGCGAGATACGACGGTGCCGCGCAGGCGATGCGAGTCAGCGGAGCCAGTCGGCGTGCAACCAGGCTGGAATCGTCCAGTTGGCCAAGCCGGATCGCCAGATCGAAGCCCTCACTCACGATGTCTTCCACCTGATCCGACAGGTAAAGGTCGAACGCCAGATCCGGGTGGTGCTTTGCGAACTCGTTGAGCAAGGGCATCAAGCGCAAGGTCGTGAAAGTCACTGGCGCCGTCAGCCGGATGGTGCCAAAGAGTTCCGCACTGGCGTCCGTCACGGTCAGTTCGGCCTGGTCGAGGTCCGTCAGGATCTGCTGGGCTCGCGCATGGAAAGTTCGGCCGATGTCGGTCAGGCTGAGGCCCGCGGTGGAGCGCACCACCAGTTGGGCCTTCAGACGGTCTTCGAGGTTGCGAAGCCGACGACTCACCGCGGATTTGGCGATGCCCATGCGCGCGGCAGCCTTGCTGAGGCTTCCGGATTCGACAACCTCGACGAAGGTCAGGATTTCATCCAGGCGGCTCATTCGCCCTCACTCCACGCACCCCGGCTGTGCACGCAGATTCGACGCCGGGCTCGAATCGAATCATCACCGTCGATCGGGGGCCTGGCAAGGCTGTAGAAGTGGCCCTTTGCACATCACTTGAAACTGGCACGTTTACGGAGAGCTGGGACGACCATGTGGCCAGTTTTCATCCAGGCGTCTATCCGGTGTGGTGATCGGCCCGCTGCTCAGGTGCGCCGCCAGCCAGCGCCACCTCAGCGATGACTTCAGCCGCCAGGCTGAAGCCCGGCATGCCGGCGACGACGGCGGCCGTCTCGGCGACCCCCTGCAGATCCGACAGCGTTGCCCCCGCCTTTATGGCACCTGCGGCGTGAAGCCGCGCGGCGTCGGGTGCCCTCACGGCGACGAGCATTCCAAAGTGGACCAGTTGCTGTGTTCGACGATCGAGCGGATTCCGGTGCAAAAGTTCCTCGCGCATTTGCTCAATCGCATGGATGGCAGCTTCCCTGCCGGTGGCTTGCGCCAGTCGGAGTCTGTCCGTAAGCCTCGTAGGCATCTGACCGACAAGTTCCAGGTAGTTGTCGCCGATGTCTTTGAGCAGCGTCGGCTCAGCACTAGTCATCGACGGAGTCATGCAATCACCCGCGTGCGTTCCGGATATTCGAGGAACTCGGGAGGCATATGGCCCTGCTGGCGAAGCAGCAGGTCGATCTGTCCAAAGTGGTAGCTGTGGTGGCCATACATGGCCCACAGGAAACCCATCACCGTGAACCGTCGCCCGGCGAAAGAGAGTTCGGTCTTCGGGTCTTCGGAACCCAGTGCCAGGACACGATTGAGATTGAACCTGTGGACTACCCGGTATTGGCTCAGCAGCTCCAGGCCGGGCTTCAAGTCCTGCGGAGGGCTCTCGCCGGCAGGCGGCCCCATCATCTGGCCGTGCTGGATCGTGGCGAGGGACTTGGTCCAGTGCTGTTCTGCCTGGCACAGGTGCTTGATCAGAGCTTCGATGGTTATCCGGTTGACACGGGCACCAAGGTAGTTGGTGTCGGAATCGGCAGGCACGGCTTGCCAGAGGGGCAGAGGCACCGTTTCGAGGGTAGCCAAGGTGTGCAGGACCTGTTGATTGAACAGGGAGGTGAAGCGTTCCAGCTCATTCATCGCAATCTCTCAAGAATCGTTCGATGGGATGAATGTAGGAATCCTGACGCCTCCCCGGAAGCCACCCGGAAGGCAAATGCTTGTTCTCCTCCCGAGAACTGCGATTAGCACTAACGGTGCGAGGCAAGTGGTGGACGTGGTGGTGGTGTGGCTTGTACGTGCCACCTCACCCCTTCCGGCCATACCTACGTCGGATGCATTGGGCCGTGATGGACTCCCCCTACCCCCGATAACCGGCCCTGATCATTCTTTAACTTCGGCGTCGACGAGGTTCAGGACGGCGTCACATCTTCTTCGCGGATGGTAGTTCGCCTGCGCATAGCCAGACATAGACACAGCAGTACTAGCGTTGCCGTTTCCAACTAACGGGACATCGGTGGGCACCTCACGATTGTACGGAATCCGGTACAGGCACTTGTATGCCAGTTAGGCAACGCGCAACGTATCGTGCCTCCAAGTCGATCGGCGCATGGCACGCCGCTTCAATCAGATGCTAGGTGCGACCATGTGTTAGTGGCGTAAGCACACAAGTTTGATGGAGGCCTATGATAGAAATGCAGGACATCCAGATGGCTCTTGCTCGGCATTGGGCTGCATCTGCTGCAGGTGATCAAATTGCCGAGCATGAGATCTATCACGAAGACGCCGTTTGCGAGTACCCACAGTCGGGCGAAATCATTCACGGTCGACATAACCTTCAATCGTTGCGTAGCCATCACCCAGGCAAGCCGTCGGGGTTCGTTGTGCGGCGTATCGTAGGCGCGGGCGATCTCTGGGTTACCGAGTATGTGATTACCTATGAGGACAAGCCCGCCTACACCGTGAGCATCATGGAGTTTCGGGATGGAAAGGTGGCGCGCGAGACCCAATACTTCGCCGATCCGTTCGCAGCCCCCGCTTGGCGCGCTCAGTGGGTCGGTCGAGGGGCGTGATCAACGGCGCGAATCAGTTGCAAAACTCGCGACGAGAGGCGGTATGAGCCATAGATCCAACCTGTCCCGGGTTCAGCCATGACTCGCGCTTTTGATGCAATCGTCATCGGCGCCGGGCAAGCCGGGCCGCCTCTGGCCGGCCGCCTGACGGCTGCTGGGCTGACGGTGGCGCTGGTGGAGCGTCATTTCTTCGGCGGCACCTGCGTCAATACCGGTTGCATGCCCACCAAGACCCTGGTTGCCAGTGCGCGCGTTGCGCATCAGGCGCGGCGCGCTGCGGATTATGGTGTCGTGTTAAATGATGGCGTTAGCATCGATCTCCCGCGCGTCATGGGCCGGGCGCACAAGGTGACAGAGACATCCCGCGGCAACGTGGAAGCTTGGCTCAACGGCATGGAACACCTCACCGTATTGCGTGGACATGCCCGCTTCGAACGTTCCGATACACTGTTGGTCAACGGCGAAGCCATCACCGCGCCACGCATTTTCGTCAACGTTGGCGGCCGTGCGCGAATACCAGAAGACATGCCTGGTATCGACGATGTCAACTATCTCACGAATACGTCGATACTCCAGCTTTCCGAGCTTCCCCGACATCTCGCTGTGATCGGCGGAAGCTACATCGGCCTTGAGTACGCACAAATGTTTCGCCGCTTTGGCAGCAATGTCACGGTAGTGGAACGTCAGTCGCGGTTGATTGCCCGTGAAGATGAAGACGTCTCGGAAACGCTCCGAAGCATTCTTGAGGCTGAAGGCGTTGTCGTACGCACAGACGCTGAATGTATTGCATTTGCGTCGAGTGCCGAAGGCTCGATAGTAAAAGTCGATTGCACCTCCGGCGATAGAGAAGTCGTCGCCAGTCATGTGCTACTGGCGGTGGGCCGCTACCCGAATACAGACGATCTTGGACTAGAGCATGCCGGTGTCAAAACCGACCAACATGGTTACATCGTCGTTGACGATATGCTCGCCACGAACGTACCAGGCATCTGGGCCATGGGCGACTGCAACGGCCGAGGGGCCTTCACGCATACGGCCTACAACGATTTTGAAATCATTGCCGCGAACCTGCTCGATGGTGAACAGCGGCGTGTTTCATCGCGCATTCCCGGCTACGCGCTGTTTACCGACCCGCCATTAGGACGGGTTGGCGCGACTGATGCGCAGGCACGTGCCAGCGGCAAGCGACTGCTGATGTCCAAACGCCCCATGACACGTGTCGGCCGTGCTGTTGAGCGCGGGGAAACTCAAGGCTTCATGAAAGTGGTCGCTGACGCTGATACGAGGCGCATCCTTGGCGCCGCGATTCTAGGCGTGGGCGGTGACGAAGCAATTCATGGCCTGCTTGATTTGATGAGCGCCGATCAGCCTTTTGACACGCTGAAATGGGCCGTACCGATTCATCCCACTGTGTCGGAGCTATTGCCCACCCTTATTGGCGACCTCAAGCTAATTTAATGCCACGCAGGTCAAGTGAAATTGAAACGATTTCCCGGAAAATGGCAAAGTAGGCATGGTACACGCGATAACTTGACCTTATCACCCGGCGCCAGAAGCGCGTTGCCAGCGACCGTCGTCTATATGTGTCCGTGGCGCATCTGGGCAGGCGTGATCCCGCTGTGCCGCCGGAATACCCGGGCAAAGTGCGATGGGTCGGAGAAGCCGGCACGGCGGCCGATTTCCGAAATGGTCAAACGTGCCATCAGCGGTGACTCGAGCATGCGTGTGGCCAGCGCCACGCGTGCACTCATCAGCAACCCCCCAAACGTCTGCTCGCATGCCGCCAGCGTGCGATGCAGCGTGCGCACGGAGATACCTAGCGCCAAAGCAATCTCGAGCGCTCCGAGCGAGCATTCGGTGCATCGCTGCACGATAGCCTCCCTCACCAGATCACAAAGCTGCCGTTGCCTTAACGCCGGCGGCCTTCCCTCGCCGCTCATCTGATTGGCGCACAGCGCCAGCAAGGCGCCGACGTGATCTACTATTAGATTGATTGGCAGCGCCCCGTGCTGCAAGTCTTCCGGGGTGAGCTGCGCGACGAAGGCCGTCAAGGCGCGGGCCCAAATTGCATCACTCGGCAGTGGTCGACCGACGAATGCTGCAGGATCAGGCAGCCATTGGCCAAGCCATGCTTCGGGTAGAACCAGATGCACGTTATCAAAGGCCTGCACGAAGTTCAGGTAGTGCCCCAGGCTCGAGTCCAGCAGCACCGCATCGCCGCGACCTACGTGAACCCAATCGCGATGGTGCAGGTTCCAGCTCGATTGGCGATTGACGATGAGATGAAACTGTCGCGACGTGCTGAGTGCCACGTGCTCGACGCCGCGCACGCAATCGTGCGCCGTGCTTACCCCATGCACCAAGGTAAGTGGACCCAGCCCGGCGGCTGTGATCTCACCCTTGAACGGGCCGGTTACTGCACGCGCCACCACCATCGGATCAATCGCTGAACTGATGACATCGGAATAGAACGCCAGACGCTGTCCGGCTGAGACGTCCCCGGTCGACCAGCTAAGAATCTCCGGTACGGTCCGCACGTTCACGGGCAAGCCATTCCGCACATGGCATGCGGCGGCGGCCACTTGCGACAAAGGCTGAATGCTCGTTTCATGCGAGGCTCCGTACCGACGGGCGGCAGGGAATACCTCGGCACTCTAATCCTGCGCTACCGCCATCGGCAATACGCCTCGCCGTTGTTCGGCAGCGAGCCTGCTGCAGCCGTCAACGCGAGCGATGGCGGAAGTCGCCCGGCGTGAGACCGGTCAGCTGGACGAAGGTGCGGGAAAAGTGGCTCTGGTCCGCGAAGCCCACTTCCAGCGAGATGTCAGACAGCGCGCGATCGGTTTCCCTGATCAGGGCAATCGCTGCCGAGATCCTGCGCGTGATGAGGTAGTGATGCGCCGGCATGCCCGTGCTTCGTTTGAACGCACGCGAGAAGTGGCAGCAGGACACGCCCGCGATCCGCGCCAGAGAGTCCAGATCGGCGCCTTCTGTCAGGTGGTCCTCGATATAGCTGCGGACCGTGCGCAGCACGCTGGGAGCCAACCCGCCACGCGCCGGCCGCTCGAACAACGGGCCTTGGCCCCCCGGCGTGGCCAGCGGATCCAGCGCCGAGTGGCCGAGCTGGCGCACTGCGGCAAGCAGGTCATCGGTGCGGCAGTCCATCGGCAGGCAGACATCGACACCTCCTGCCTGCGCATTTTGGAACCCGGCCGGTGGCGGCTCGTGGGTGAGCAGAATCACCCGGGGGCGCGGCAGGCCGCCGCCCGCGGCTCCGGCGAATCGGCGACCCGGATGGTGGAGATCGCTGTGGCGGTCGGTGATCAGCACATGGACGCCCGCGCTGGTCGCCGGTGGCGTCGACGACGGCTCGTCGGCCAGCGCCACGTCATAACCGGGTACCTGCTGAAGCGTCGCCAGCAGACCTGCTGCCAGCAGCGGAAAGGAATGCGAGACGCGCACCGACACGTGGCACAGCCAGCGCCGCGCCGCGCGATCGCGCCGTTTCGACGTGGTACGACTTTCGACATCGCCGTTCGTTACGACCATCGCTGCATTGATCATCGAGATGCCCTCATGAAAGCTGTCCCCGTGACCGATGATCACTCCCGCTGAAAGCCAGAAATCGCCTCTCCGTGCCAACCACCAGCGAAACTGTGGTCGCTGCGTGCCAACCTGATCGCGCGACGCTTGGGTCGCCGCAGGATTTCACCAAGGAGGGCAAGTTCGTGCAAGGCGGTTCCCCTGTCGGCCCTGCAGTCTGGCCTTCCGACGGAGCACAGGAAGCAGTCATGACGATCTCCAGGGCGGCGAACCGCGTCGCAGCGCTGGATAAGAAAAAGCTACCGCTGGTGGTCCTCGTCCACGACGCCTGGTTTGACGGGTCGTCCTGGAACGAGGTTATGTCGCGCCTGCAGGCCCACGGTGTGAACGTGCTGGCGGTGAGCAACCCCCTGCAGTCACTGGCCGGGGATGTGGCGGTGTTGCAACGTGTGCTGACCGCACAATCCGGCCGGGTCATTCTTGTGGGCCATGGCTGGGGTGGCACCGTAATCACCCAGGCCGCAACCACCGGCAACGTGGCCGCCCTGGTCTATGTAGCCGGACTCGCACCGGATCGGGGCGAGTCGGTACGCTCGCTGCGGGCATGTGATCCGGAGCTGGGGCGATTGCCGCGTACCCGCTCCGATGCAGCCGGTTACATCCATTTCGAGCGGGCCGGGTTCTCGTATTACCTGGCCCACGATCTCCCGCTTATCCAGGCCAATGTGCTGGCTGCGGTGGATGCGCCGATCCATCGCGATGCGCTGGAAGAAGTCATCGATCAGCCTGCATGGCGCGAACTGCCGGCCTGGTACGTGGTAGCCACACAGGACCGGATCATACTTCCTGCCGTGCAGCATCGAATGGCCTCGCGCATGCGTGCCGAGGTGCGAGAGATTGGTGCAAGCCATGTGCCTTTCCTCTCCCGTCCACGGGAATTCACCGAGGTGATCCTTGAGGCCATTGCACGTGCCTGCTGAATGATCGTGGCGCAACACTGACGACAGCGCACGCCGCAAGCATGGACCAGTGCAGCAGTGGATCCGGGTTGGCGCACGGCAACGTCAGGCACCATCGAATCATCCCTGCGCGATCGTCCAAACGGCGGCAGGAAGCATCAAGCCTCCAGCGATTTTGCGTCCTACGCTGCAGCCATGCTCGCGGCGCCGTTGTGCCGCGTCTGGTGCTCCCTTCCAGCCCGACAGGACGCAGTCATGGATACCGCAGTCTCCCGATCAGACACCTCGAAGCGCTATGCGTTTGAAGCGCAGTTCATCGCCGGTCGCTGGCGTAACGGTTGCGCCGGTTCCAGCCTGGACGTGCAAAACCCGTACAGCGGCGAGGTCATCGCCCGCTTCGGCAAGGCCGATGCCAGCGATGTCGACGAAGCGTTTCGCGGAGCTGCCGCGGCCCAGGACGCCTGGGCACAGGCGTTGCCTTCCCAGCGCGCCGCGGTGTTTCGCAGTGCGGCCACGGTGATGGAGCAACGGCACGAGGAGATCGT
>DAHUXL010000203.1 GCA_027307195.1 Rhodanobacter sp.
CTCGGCGGCACCAGTGTCTCGACCGATCCCGGCCTGATCGGCAGCGAATGCCTGCGCGCGCTGTGGACCGGCGACGATCACGAGTCGCAGGCCTTGCACGCTTCCATTGCGGCCACGGCGGCCAAGCTGCCGCGCAACGACCTGCCGCTGTGGGTGATACATGGCGCCAGCGACGGACTGTTGCCGACCGCGTTCAGCTCCGAGCCGTATGTGGCGTGGCTGCGCCAGGAAGGACGCGCACCGATCTACTGGAAGGTGCCGCACGCGCAGCACTTCGATGCGTTCCTGGCGCTGCCCGGTTTCGGCGAACAGTATGTGCCGTTGCTCCCGTATGGTTATGCGGCGCTGGATCGGCTGTGGGCGCACTTGTACGAGGGTGCGACGTGGCCGACGGACGTACCGACGCCGGCAGCGCAGCCGCGCGGTGCGGGTGCACTGGAGCGCAGCATGCTGGGGCTGCCCTGAACGGCAGGAGCGACTTCAGTCGCGATGCCTTTGACACCAGATCAGGAGCATCGCGGCTGAAGTCGCTCCTGCAACGGCATGCCCTGGGCATGGCCACTGGGTTATTCTTGGCAACCCGCGTGCCCGTGTCGTGGCACGTTGCAGCTTCTGAACCCAAGGATTTGCGATGACCATCAACGTCACCTTCACCACCAACCGCGGCCCGATCCACCTGCGTCTGCATGAGGACAAGGCACCGGTCACGGTCGCCAACTTCGTCAACCTGGCCAAGCGTGGTTACTACGATGGCCTGTCGTTCCATCGCGTGATCGCCGACTTCATGATCCAGGGTGGTTGCCCCGAAGGCAGCGGTCGCGGCGGCCCGGGCTACAAGTTCGAGGACGAGTTCAACGCGTCACTGCGTCACGACAAGCCGGGCGTGCTGTCGATGGCGAACGCCGGTCCGCGCACGAACGGCAGCCAGTTCTTCATCACCCATGGCGCCACGCCGTGGCTGGACGGCAAGCACAGCGTGTTCGGCGAAGTGGTCGATGCGGCCGACATGGCCGTGGTCAACACGATCCAGCAGGGCGACGTGATCGAGAAGGTCACCGTCGACGGCGACGTCGACGCGCTGCTGGCGGCACAGTCCGATCGCGTGAAAGAGTGGAATGCGGTGCTCGACCAGCGCGGCTGAGTTTCCAGCGCCGGATTTGCAGGAAACCGCCGGTTTGCAGCCGGCGGTTTTTTTGTGCGCCACAGTCATGACAGGGCCGCGGGCGCAGGCCTATGATCGGCAGGCTTCATCTTTATCCATATTTCCAGGGAGAACGACCATGTCATTCCTCAATGATTTGCTCGGTGGTCAGGGACAACAAGGTGGTGCCGGTTCGATGATTGGCGTGGCCGGTCAGCTGATCGAAAAGGCTGGCGGTGTGCAGGGCCTGATCAGCATGCTGCAGCAGCATGGGTTGGGTGGGGCAGTGCAGTCGTGGGTTGGCACGGGTGCGAACCAGCCGGTGTCGGGCGATCAGCTCGGCCAGGCGTTGCAGAACGGCGGCATGGGCTCGCTGGTGCAGGAGGCGGCCAGCAAGCTTGGCGTCGATCCGAATGCCTTGCTCGGCCAGCTTTCGCAGGTATTGCCGCATGCGGTCGATCACCTGACCCCGGACGGCCAGGTGCCGGCGGCCGGCCAGGGCAGCGGTTTTGATCTGGGTGCATTGGAAGGGTTGGCTGGCAAGCTGTTCGGCAAGACGGCCTGAGATCGGTTTCAGTAGCGGATACAAGAAAGCGGCAGGGATTACTCCCTGCCGCTTTTTTTGTGTGGAGCATGCTTGCGCAATCGCTGCCTTACATGTGGAAGACGTAACGCAGGACCAGCATCAAGACAATGGCACCGAGGATGGACATCAGGAAGCCTGCAGGATGGAACTTGGAACCTGGTGGTGGTCGGCTGATGAGATTGCCGATCAGGCCGCCGATCAGCGAGCCGACGATACCCACGCCAGCAGTCATCCAGAACCCCATGTGATCGGCGCCGGGCATGATGGCCCTGGCGATCAGGCCGACAAAGAAACCAACGATGATGGACCAGATCAGATGAAACATCGGTGCCTACCTCCTTGGATTGCGAACGAGTTGAGAAGCCCCTCCACCGGCGATCGCGTGCAGGCAACGCAGTGGCGTCGGCATCATGCAATGAGCCGGGTGGCGAACGCCATAGCTAGCCGATGACGCAGGCTTTTGCGGGTCAAACCGATGCACGGGTCGCCCCATGCTAAAATTCGCGGGTTTGCTGACCTCATCCCTGACGTCGAGGAACCCATGCCCCAGCTCGCCCAGCGCGTCGGCCGCGCCAAACCCAGCG
>DAHUXL010000214.1 GCA_027307195.1 Rhodanobacter sp.
CGGCGAGCCACCCGCAGCATGCGGCGTTCGCTGTCGAGATCCAGTCCGTAGCCGGACTTGATTTCGAGGGTGGTCACACCATCGGCAAGCAGTGCGCGTGCGCGCGGCATCGATTGCGCGAACAGTTGCTCCTCGCTGGCCGCACGGGTCGCGTTGACGCTGGAGACGATGCCGCCACCGGCGCGGGCGATCTCCTCATAACTGGCGCCGTTGAGGCGCAAGTCGAATTCGTGCGCGCGATCGCCGCCGAACACCAGATGGGTATGGCAGTCGATCAGCCCAGGCGTGACCAGCGCACCATCGAGCGATTCGACCACGCTGGCCAGCGCGTCCGGGGCATCCGGCAATGCATCCATGCCACCGAGCCAGGCAATGCGGCCGTGATGCAGCGCGATCGCGCCATGCTCGATCAGGCCATACGGCGTGTCGCCGACAAACGTCGCCAGCGTGGCGTTCAGCAGCAGTCGGTCCCAGCGTGGCTCGCTCATGGTTTCGGTGACTCCGTGACTGCTTTCATGTCGTGCTGGATGGATCATCGTCCATGTCGTCGATGGGCGCAGCCAGTTCCTCGAAGGCGCTGGTGCTGCCGGCGTGTTGCAATGCAGCGGTTTCCAGTCGGGTCTTCTCGGTGCTTTCGGCATGGGCGGCTTGTTGCCGCTCGAAGTCCTGCACCATCCGTTCGGCAAAATCCTTGTAGACAGGCGTCGGGCAGAACAGCGAGGCCGCCGCGCGGGCGAGCAGGCAGGCGGCCATGATCGGGATCACCATGTCCTGATTGTCGGTCAGCTCCATCGCGATCACCGCCGAGGTCAGCGGTGCGCCGGTGACGCCGGCCAGATACGCGCTCATGCCCAGCAGCACGACCGCACTGGCCGGTACGCCCGGCAGGAAATAGGCGATGTTGTGACCGAGTCCGGCGCCCACCGCCAATGCCGGTGAAAAGATGCCACCGGGGATGCCGGCCCAGTACGACACCACATTCGCCGCAAGCTTGGCGATGCCGAAGGTATGTCCCGGTGTGACTGCTGCTTCCTGCACGAACGCGCGAGCTTGGTCGTAGCCGGTGCCGTAGACGGTGTTGTGCGAGCACAGTCCGATCAGTGCCAGTGCCAGTCCACAGCCGGTGGCGAACAGCACCGGTGCGTGCGCACGCAAGCGGCCGATCAAGGCCAGCGGCCCGTGCCGGCTGAGCAGGATCAGCCGCGCGAACAGGCCACCCAGCAGGCCGCAGATGATGCCGGTGAGCAATACCGCCAGCCAGGCATGGCCCAGGGGCAGGTCGGCCTGCACCCTGCCGAAATAGGAATAGTTGCCCATGATGCCGAGCGACACCACGCCGCCGATGAACACGGCGGTCAGCAGCAGACCGCTGAAACGATGCTCGAAGGTGCCGGCGAGTTCCTCGATCGCGAACACCACGCCGGCCAGCGGGGCATTGAAAGCCGCGGCGATGCCGCAGGCGCCACCGGCAAGGATGAAGCGCGAGGCGGCCTTGGGATCGGTGAAGCCGAAGCGCCGGCCGAGCGAATAGAACAGGCCGGCGCCGACGTGCACGGTCGGGCCCTCGCGGCCGATCGAGGCGCCGACGGCCAGCGCGATCAGGGTCAGTGCCATCTTGCCGGCGGCAATCGGCAGCGCCAGCATGTGGGCGCGAAAGCCTTCGTCTTCGATGTGCAGGGTGCCGATCACTTGCGGGATGCCGCTGCCGCGGGTCGCGCGCAGGCCTCCTTCGGTAATCCAGGCGAGCATCCCGAACACGACCGGCGTCAGGATCAGCGGAATCCATGAGCCCTGACTGAGGATGCCTTGAAAAAGCTGGTAGGCCCAGGTGCTGGCCTTGGCAAACAGGATCGCGGCCAGAGCCACCAGCACCGCGCCGAACCAGAGTACGAGACGACGTTTCCAGTGCTGCGGAGCGAAAAATTCATGGCCGAGCAACGCCTGCAGGCGTGGATTCGGCGATCTCGATGCAGGTTCAGTTGATTCGGACATGTTGCGATTATCGCAGACTCGACCTTGCCTGTAGGAGCGCACCCTGTGCGCGATGCTCTTTGCTTCGATCGACATCAGAGCATCGCGCACAGGGTGCGCTCCTACCGTATTTCCGCATCAGCGCGGCCGCCAGCGCGTCTCGTACAGATCGAAGCGGCGATCCTTCAGGTTGGTCACCGCGCCGGCGTTGCGCGCACGTGCCAGGCTTTCCAGCCGCAGGTCGGCGAACAGCACGGTCTCGATGTTCGGTGTGGAGTCGGCGGCGATGCCGTCGCGGGCAAAGCCGAAGTCGCTCGGGGTGAGGATGCAGCTCTGACCGTACTGGATATCGAAGTTGTTGACGCCGGGCAGGTTGCCGACGTTGCCGGACAGCACCACGTAGCACTGGTTCTCGATCGCGCGCGCCTGCGAGCAGTAGCGAACACGCAGGTAGCCCTCGCGCACGTCGGTGCAGAACGGCACGAACAGGATCAGTGCGCCCTGGTCGGTGAGGTGCCGCGCCACTTCGGGAAACTCCGCGTCGTAGCAAATCATCACGCCGATCGGGCCGCAGTCGGTGAGCACGGTCGCTGCGCTGTCGCCACCACTGATGTTCCACACGTTGCGTTCGCTCGGCGTGGGGTGCAGTTTCTCGCGCTCGTGGATCGAGCCGTCGCGCAGGCATACATAGCAGACGTTGTGGATGTCGCCGTTGGTCTGCTCGGTCGGATGCGTGCCGGCGATGATGTTGATGTTGTAGTGCACCGCCAGCCGGCTGAAGAGTTCCTTCACCTGCGGCGTGTAGTGGCTCAGCTTGCGGATGGATTCGACCGGCGACAGCTCGGTGTTCTCGATCGACAGCAGCTGCAACGTGATCAGCTCGGGGAAGGTGACGAAGTCGGCACTGTAGTCGGCGGCGATGTCGGTGAAGTATTCGACCTGGGTGGCGAACTGCTCGAACGAGGTGATCCGACGCTGCTGGTATTGCACCGAGGCCACCCGCACCGAATCGGGCAGCAGTCGTGCCGAGGTGATCGGCGGGATGTCCGGCTGGTCGAGCAATTGCGGATTGCGCCAGACCAGGTGCGCCGCATAGCCCAGCGATTCATGGTCGGATGGCACGTACGCGCGCAGCAGGCCGATCACTTCGAAGTCATTGGACAACTGGAAGCTCAGCGTGAGGTCGCGCCGCTTGCCTTCCATCACCGCCTGCACGTATGCCTCGGCGCTGCCGTAGCGCGCGAGGTTCTTCGCCAGGCCCGGAATGCGGCCGCCGAACACGATGCCGCGCAGCTTGAGGTCCATGCACAACCGCTTGCGTGCCTGGTACAGCCGCTGGCCGATGCGCATGCCGCGGTAATCCGGGTGCACCACCACTTCCATGCCGTACAGCCAGTTGCCATCCGGCTTGTGGCGCGAACCCATGCCGCCGCCGGTGATCTGCATCCAGGTATGCGGCGCCAGCGCGGTGGCTTCGTCGATGCGGAACGTGGCGCAGTAGCCGACGATCCGGCCTTCGTACTCGACCACGAACTGGCCTTCGGGGAAGTGCGTCTGCTGCGAACGCAGCATCTCGGCCGAGTGGCCCCATTCCGCCGAGTAGATCCGGGCGGTGAGCTCGGCCAGTTGCGGCACGTCGCTCGGGACTGCCTGTCGCAGCAGCAGCTTCGGAGTATTTTCGTGGGGTTTCTTGGCCATCGCATGATTATGCATAGGCCACCGAATATCCGGGTGAAGACGCTTTCATCCACCGGTTACACTGCACGCCATCGTTGACCGGAGCCGCACCATGAGCAACAGCCCTGCCATCCGCCACCTCAGGGCTGACCAGCTATGGCGTGCCGATGGCTGGCAAGCCGATGCGACTCTGGGTGTGGCAGCGAACGGTCGCTTGCTCGATGCAGTGGATGGCGCCAGCGAGTCGATCGACCGCTGGGTGCTGCCCGGCATGCCGAACCTGCATTCGCATGCATTCCAGCGCGCGATGGCGGGGCTGGCCGAGCGCAAGGGGCGCAACGACGACAGTTTCTGGAGCTGGCGCGAGACGATGTACACGTTCGCCGCCGCGATCGGTCCGGACGAACTCAAGGCGATCGCCGCCCAGCTCTATGTCGAGATGCTCAAGGCCGGCTACACCCAGGTCTGCGAGTTCCACTACTTGCATCACCAGCCGGATGGCACGCCGTACGCGCAGCCCGAGGCGATGTCGATGGCACTGATCGATGCCGCGCGCGAAGCTGGCATCGCGCTGACCCTGCTGCCGGCGCTGTACATCAGCGGCGGCTTCGACGGTCGCACGCTCACCGCGCGGCAACGCCGTTTCGGTCACACCGTGGACGGCTATCTGCGTCTGCTGGAAACATTGCGCAAGCATGAGAACGATAATCTGCGGATCGGTATCGCGCTGCATTCATTGCGCGCCGTGCCGGAGGTGGCGATGCATGAGGTACTCGCCAGTGACGTCGCAAAATCCCGCCCGATCCACATCCACATTGCCGAGCAGATCGGCGAAGTGCAGGACTGCCTGGCCACCCGCGGCGCGCGACCGGTGGAGTGGCTGTTCGACCATGCCGACGTCGATGCCCGCTGGTGCCTGGTCCACGCGACCCACCTCACCGCGGCGGAAACGGCGCAGCTCGCACGCAGCGGCGCCGTGGCCGGGCTGTGTCCCACCACCGAGGCGAACCTGGGCGACGGCCTCTTCCCGCTGGCCGAATACCTGGATGCCGGCGGCGCGCTCGGCATCGGCTCGGACTCGCACATCTCGATCTCGCCGGTGGAAGA
The DNA here is from genome assembly GCA_027307195.1 of Rhodanobacter sp. Lineage (GTDB taxonomy): Bacteria > Pseudomonadota > Gammaproteobacteria > Xanthomonadales > Rhodanobacteraceae > Rhodanobacter. The sequence continues at coordinate 4,756 of DAHUXL010000214.1, forward strand.
ACTGCGCTGGCTGGAATACGGCCAGCGCCTGTCGACCCGTCACCGCAACATCGCCGCGCGGCATGAGGGCGACAGCGTGGGCGAGACGCTGTGGCGTGCTGCCTTGCGCGGCGGTGCCCAGGCCTCAGGGCAACCGCTCGGCGAGCTGCGCGATGGCGCGCGTGCCGACCTGATCGTGCTGGATGAAAACTCGCCGCTGCTCGCCGCGCGCGATGCCCGGTCGGTGCTGGACAGCTTCCTGTTCGCCGGCAACACGCCGCTGGTGCGCGACGTGATGTGCGGCGGTGAATGGGTGGTGCGCGATTTCCACCATCGTGACGAGGAGCGCATTGCGATGCGCTACCGCACCGCCGTCAAGACGATCGGAGTTGCCTAAGATCATCTAGCGATGCCTCCGATGCCGTTAGCCTGAGTTCCGTTGCCGCCCCCTGGCGGCCCCCGAACGGAGCGCGCATGGCCCTGGCCACGCCATTGTCCGCCACGGAGCCGGTATTCCGCGCCCGCGGCCTCACCAAGACCTACCGCATGGGCGAGGTCGAGGTGCCGGCGCTGCGCGGGGTGGACCTGGACCTGTACCGCGGCGAGTTCGTGGTGCTGCTCGGCCCCTCGGGCAGCGGCAAGTCGACTTTGTTGAACATCCTGGGCGGGCTGGACTTGCCCACCGCCGGCGAGGTCTGGTACGAGGGGCATCACCTCACCGGCGCCAGCGAGCGCGAACTCACGCTGTTCCGCCGCGAGCACGTCGGCTTCGTGTTCCAGTTCTACAACCTCATTCCCAGCCTCACCGCGCGCGAGAACGTGGCGATCGTGACCGAGCTGGCCGGACAGCCGATGACGCCGGAGGAGGCGCTGGCGCGAGTGGATCTTGCCGACCGCATGGATCACTTCCCCGCGCAGCTGTCCGGCGGCCAGCAGCAGCGGGTGGCGATCGCCCGCGCGATCGCCAAGCGGCCGGCGGTGCTGCTGTGCGACGAGCCCACCGGCGCACTCGACTCGGCTACCGGCGTGCGCGTGCTGGAGGCGCTGGAGCGGGTCAACGCGGAGCTCGGCACCACCACCGTGGTGATCACCCACAACGCCGACATCGCGCGCATGGCGCATCGCGTGCTGTACCTGGGCGACGGCCGCATCGTGCGCGAGGAGCGCAATGCGCAGCGCATGCCGGCAGCGGAGCTGCACTGGTGAGCGCGCTGGGCCGCAAGGCGGTGCGCGACCTGTGGCACCTGCGCGGGCAGGCGCTGGCGATCGCGTTGGTGATCGCCGGCGGCGTCGCCACGCTGGTGATGTCGCAGTCCACCTACGAGTCGCTCACCGCCACGCGCGAGCAGTTCTACCGGCAGGGCGCGCTGGCCGACCTGTGGGCGCCGCTCAAGCGCGCACCGGACACGCTGCTGCCGCAGCTGGCCGCGATTCCCGGCGTGCAGACCGCGCAGGCGCGGTTGCTGGCGCTGGGCACCTTGGGCGTACCTGGCTTCAACGAGCCGGTGCGCGCCGAGGTGGTGTCGCTGCCGCTGGATGGCGGCCAGCCGCTGCTCAACCGGGTGCAGCTGCGCAGCGGACGGCTGCCCGACCCGGAGCGCGACAACGAGGTGGTGGTCGGCGAGGCCTGTGCGGCGGCCCACGCCTTGCGCGTCGGCGACAGGCTGCGGCTGACCTTGCGCGGGCGCCAGCGCTGGCTGCAGGTGGTGGGCGTGGGCACCTCGCCGGAGTACGTCTATCAGAGCCCGCCGGGCGCGGTGTTTCCCGACTTCAAGCGCTATGCGGTGTTGTGGATGAACCGCCACGCGATGGAAAAGGCGCTGAACATGGACGGCGCGTTCGACAGCGTGACGCTGCGCCTGCTGCCCGGTGCGCGTGCCGTCGCGGTGATCGCCGAACTGGATCCCCTGCTGGCGCGCTACGGTGGCGTCGGCGCCTACGGCCGCCACGAGCAGACCTCGGCGCGCTACCTGGAGGAGGAGATGCGCCAGCTGCAGACGATGGCGCGGCTGTTCCCGGCGATCTTCCTGGGCGTGGCCGCGTTCCTGCTGCACGTGGTGCTGATGCGCCTGGTCGGCACCCAGCGCGACCAGATCGGCGTGCTCAAGGCGTTCGGTTACAGCCATCGCGCGCTGGCGGTGCATTACCTGGGCATGGCCGCGGCGATCGCGCTGCTCGGCGCGGCGCTCGGCATCGCACTGGGCGGAGGGCTGGGGCGCTGGCTGGCGCACGTCTACCAGGGCATCTACCGCTTTCCGTTCCTGGCCTATCAGCTGAGCATCCAGGCGGTTGCCACCGGCGTGGCGGTGAGCCTGGCGGCCGCGGCCGCCGGCGCGTTGATGGCGCTGCGCGCGGCGGCCAGCCTGCCGCCGGCCGAAGCGATGCGTGCGCCGGCGCCGGCGCGCTTCGGGCCCACCGTGATCGAGCGGCTGGGCTTGCAGCGCTGGCTGTCGCAACCGGCGCGGATGGCGCTGCGCGACCTGGAGCGGCGTCCCGGTCGAGCCGCGTTCACCGTGCTGGGGCTGGCGCTGGCCTGTGCCGTGATCATGGTGGGTCGCTTCCAGGGCGATGCGGTCGACTACATGGTCGACACCCAGCTCAGCATCGCGCAGCACCACGATCTGGCGGTGAGCTTCATCGAACCGGCGCCGCGGCGGGTGCTGTTCGAGCTGGCCGCGCTGCCGGGCGTGAGCGCTGCCGAGCCGGTGCGGATGGCGCCGGTGCGACTGGTGCACGGCCACCGCAGCTATCGCACCACGATCGAGGGGCTGCTGCCGGATGCGCGCCTGCGCCGGCCGCTGGATGCGCAACTGCGACCGATCACGCCGTCCGCCGATGGCGTGCTGCTGACCGACTACCTGCAGGGCATGCTGGCGCTGGCGCCCGGCGACGAGATCGAGGTGCAGGCGCTGGAAGGCCATCGCCGCTTGCGTCGCGTGCGCGTGGCCGGCTTAGTGCACGAAACCATCGGGGCGCAGGGCTACATGGATCTGGACGCGCTGAACCGGCTGCTCGGCGACGGCGACGTGGTCTCCGGCGTGCTGCTGGGCGTGCTGCCGGGCGCCGAGCCGGATCTGTATGCGCGGCTGGACCGGCGCCCGTGGGTAGCCGGCATCAGTTCGCGGCTGGCCTCGGTGCGCAGCTTCTACGCCACCATGGGCGAGAGCCTGCTGGTGTTCACCTGGGTGGCGGCGCTGCTGGGCGGGGTGATCAATTTCGGACTGGTCTACAACGCGGCGCGGATCAGCCTGTCCGAGCGCGGCCGCGAGCTGGCCAGCCTGCGCGTGCTGGGCATGACCGAGGGCGAGGTGAGTGCGCTCCTGCTGGGCCAGCTGGGCCTGCTGGTGGTGGTGTCGCTGCCGTTCGGCTTCGCCGCGGGCTGGGGATTGTGCTGGCTGATGGTGCAGGGCTTCCAGTCCGAGCTGTTCCGCATACCGATCCGGCTGACCACCGCCACCTACGCGTTCGCCGGCCTGATGGTGCTGGGCGCCAGCGTGGTCTCCGCGCTGCTGGTGCGCCGGCGCATCGCGCGACTGGACCTGATCGCCGTGTTGAAGACCCGTGAATGAGGACCGCCCGATGAGCATGAAACGCCGCCACTGGATCATTGCTGCCGCCGCGACGATCGCCGTCGCGGCCGTCGTGTGGTGGGCGCTGCAGGCCGCGCCGCGCACGCTCGACGTGGCGCAGGTCATGCGCGGTCCGCTCGTGCAGCACTTCGAGGAAGAAGGCCGCACCGAGTTGCCGCGGCGCTGGGTGCTATCGGCACCGATCGCCGGCACGCTGCGGCGGATCGACCTGCTGCAGGGCGATGCGGTCAAGGCTGGCCAGGTGGTGGCGACGATCGAGCCACTTCAGGGTGCGTTGCTGGATCCGGCCAACCGGACGCGGCTGGTGGCCGAGGAGCAGGCCGCGCAGGCGTCCATGCAGGCGGCGCAGCAACGCCTCGCCGCGGCGCAGGCGGATGCACGGCTGGCCTCGCGTGACGTGGGCCGCATGCGCACGCTGGGTGCGTCGGGCGTGGTCAGCGTTGCCGCGCTCGACGAGGCCGAAGCGCGTGTGGCCCGGGCGCAGGCGGCGGCTGCCGCGGCATTGGCCGAACACCGCGCCGCCGGGCAGCAGCGCGCGGCATTGGCTGCCCTGCTGCAGGGACAGGGTCGCAGCGGCGGGCAACAAATCGAATTGCACGCGCCGATCGACGGCGTGGTGCTGCATCGCTACCTGGAGAGCGCCATGCCGGTGCAGGCCGGCCAGCCCTTGCTGGAGTTCGGCGACCTCGGTCAGTTGCAGGTGATGGTGCAGGCGCTGTCGCAACAGGCGATCGCGTTGCGGCCAGGCTCGTCGGCCCGGATCCTGCGCTGGGGCGGCGAAGGCGCGCTGCCGGCGCGGGTAGCGCGAATCGAACCGGGCGGCTTCACCAAGGTGTCCGCGCTGGGCGTGGAGGAGCAACGCACGCAGGTCTGGTTGAACATAGTCGCGCCGCGCGCGCAGTGGGCCCAACTGGGCGATGGCTACCGTGTCGAGGTGGAGTTCGAAGTGGCGCGTCGAGCCGACGTGTTGCAGGTGGTCTCCAGCGCGCTGTTCCGCGACGGCCGGCGCTGGGCGGTGTATCGAGTGGTCAGGAACCGAGCGCGGCTCACCCACGTCACTCCCGGAGCGCAAGGCGATGGCGCGGTGGAAATTGTTGCGGGCCTGACCCAGGGCGATCAGGTGGTCGCCTACCCGGACGACCGCATGACCGAAGGCATGCGCGTACGTGCGCTGATCGCAGTGCCGTGACGACGGCAGATCGCGCATCCGGTCTGACCTTGACCCGGCACCACGCAAGTCGCGAACCGGCTTTCGCCGGTTCGCGAAAAAGCGCGGCGTTACCGCCCGTTTACTGGCCTGCTGGCGATGTAGAGGATGGAGCCGGATGTTCCGCCTTGAACTGCTGCCACTGCTGCCGACGTGCCTGCTTCGCCAGCTTCATCGATGTCATCTGCGCCTTCTGTGCCGACGTCAGTACCGCGTAGATCTGCGCACGCACCGCGGCCTTCTGCTGCACGCGTATGCGGGTAGCGTCGGCTTCCGCCTGTGCCAGGCTCGCGGCAGCTGCCTGATAGCCCACCTGGTCAGGTGTCATGGACTCGAACGCACTGCGCTGCTGGCGCAGTGCCTGCCACTGCGTCTTGTTCTGCGCGAAGCTGCCTTGCACGATCTGCTTGATGCTGGCGCGCTGCGCGTCGGTGAGGTTGAGCTTCTTGAGGTCCATGTCCTGACCATGTCGGTGCGAATGATGGCCATGGCCCATGCCGTCAGCCTGGCCGGCAGGAGCCGCCACGGCGAGCGTGGTGAGAGCCATGGCCGAAGTCAGGATCAGGCCGAGGGTGATGTTCTTGCGCATGGGTGGAACCTCTGTCGTTGGGGGGGAGGACTTGCAACTCATTTGACGACAATGCCGTGTGTATGTTCTTTGCCGGAAGGTAAAGATGCGTAAAGCTCGTGGAGTTCGTACAGCCGTATCGATTGAATGGAAGCCATGCAGCCAGCCGCCATGCCCCGGATCCTGATCGTCGATGACGACCGCGCACTGTGCCGGCTGCTGGCCGAGTACCTGCAGCGCGAAGGCTTCGTGGTCGATCTCGCACATGACGGCGAAACGGCGTTGACTCAGCTGCGCAATCCGGCCTTGCGCCCCGATCTCTTGATCCTCGACGTGATGATGCCCGGCCGTGACGGTCTGGAGACCCTGCGCGAGCTGCGCATGCAGCACCGTCTGCCGGTCATCATGCTGTCCGCGAAAGGTGAGCCGGTGGATCGGGTGATCGGCCTGGAGCTGGGCGCGGACGACTATCTGTCCAAGCCGTGCCTGCCGCGCGAGCTGCTGGCACGGGTGCGCGCGCAACTGCGGCGCAACACGCCGGCCACCGCGGCCAATCTGCAGGTGGGCGTCTTGCGCCTGCAGCCCGGCGATCGCCGCGCTTTCATCGGAGAGCAGGAGCTGGTGCTGACCGGCGCCGAGTTCATGTTGCTGCTGGCACTGGCGCAGCGCACCGGCGAGCTGGTCGACAAGGCATCGCTGACGCGCATCGCGCTGGGACGCGAACTGGAGCGTTTCGACCGTAGCATCGACGTGCACGTGAGCCGCCTGCGCCACAAGCTGGCGGAAGCGTCGGAGCAAGCTCCGCGGATCGAGTCGGTACGCGGCTCGGGTTACCTGATGATTGCGGGTGCGCCGTGAATCCGTTCAAGAGTTCGATCTACTGGCGCCTGTTGATCTGGTTCTGCGTGGCGAACCTGCTGGTGCTGTTTCTCGGCAGTTTCCTGACCCAGCGCTTCATCGAATACACCACGGCGGTGGAGATCAACTGGACCGCACTGGCCCAGGACGCCAATCAGAATTACGAAAGCGGCGGCGCACCCGCGCTTGCCAGCTGGGTGGCGCAACAGCGGCATGAAGGCGTCGACGCCACGCTTTACGAAAAGGGGCAGGCGCTGTCGCCGGTGCGGCTGCCATCATCGATCCAGCAGTCGCTGCCGGGCTGGTTCGATGCCGGACGCGACATCCTGCTGCAGCCACGACCGGGTCTGTATCTTTCCGTGCAGCAGGTGGTCGGCAGCGACGGACATGTTCGGTATCTGGTGGCACTGAGCCGCACGCATACGCGTCTGCGTCCGCAGACCCGCGCGAAGATTCTGCTTGGCGTGCAGCTGACGCTGTCATTGCTGTTCATCGGCCTGGTTGGCTGGTGGGTGGCGCGCAGCGTGGCCAGGCCGGTCGAGGCGCTGCGCGATGCCACGCGGCGCATGGCCGCCGGCGAGCTTTCCACGCGGGTGGGTCGGCAGGGCGGCATGGCGCACGATGAACTGGCCCAGCTCGCGCAGGATTTCGATGCGATGGCCGAGCGCATAGAGGCGCTGGTCGTGCACGATCGCGGTGTGCTGCAGGACCTGTCGCACGAGTTGCGCTCGCCGCTGGCGCGGCTGCATCTGATCCTCGACCTCGCACAGCGCAGTCGCGATGCGGCCGAAGCCGATGCGTATTTCGATCAGGCCGAGCTGGAAATCGTGCGGCTGGATCGCATGACCGGCGAAATGCTCGCGCTGTCGCGACTGGAAGGCAGCATCCCCGGCATGAGCTGCGAAAAGCTGGACCTGGTCGAGCTGGTGCGCGGATGCGTGGAGCAGGCCGGGCTCGAAGCGCAGGCCCGGCACATCGAGCTGCGGCTGACATCGCCAAGTACGCCAGTCATCGTGTCTGGCAGTGCGTCGTTGCTGGAGCGTGCGCTGGACAACCTGATCGGCAACGCGATCAAGTTCAGTGCCGAGGGCGGCGACGTGGAAGTGCTCGTGCATGTGGCCGATGGCATCGCCGAGATCTCGGTTCGCGACCGCGGTCCGGGTGTGCCCGAGGTCGAACTTGAATCGCTGTTCCGTCCGTTTTTCCGCGGCAGCAACGCGGTGCGTGCGGACGGCCACGGGCTGGGTCTGGCCATCGTGCAGCGGGTGGTAAAGATCCACGGTGGCGAGCTGCGTGCCAGCAATCGCGATGGCGGCGGTCTGGATGTGCGCCTGCGCCTGCCGCTGGCGGCGGCCGATGCGCGGGTGTGAGGGCGGGTGCTGGCGGCGAGCTTGAGTTGGTCGCCCTGTGCGGCGACGCGCAAACGGATTAGATTGTCGTGGCAGTGCGTGCCGTCGACGACGGTTTTCCTTTGAGTCAGCTCTGGAGAGTTCCCATGCAAGGTTCCACCGATCTGGGGAAGTTGGTGCTACGTGTTGTGCTGGGTGTGCTGATCCTGTTCCACGGTGTTTCCAAACTGATCCACGGGCCGGGCTTCGTCGTCGACATGCTGGCGCATGCCGGCTTGCCGACCGTGATCGCTTACGGCGTCTATGTCGGCGAGGTGGTGGCACCGATCCTGTTGCTCCTCGGTATCTGGACGCGGGTTGGTGCGCTGATCATCGTGATCAACATGATGGTGGCGTTGGCGCTGGTGCATCTTGGACAGCTCACCTCGCTGGCCGATACCGGCGGCTGGGCGCTGGAACTGCAAGGCATGTATCTCGGTGCGGCGCTGGCGATCGCGTTGCTGGGTGCCGGCCGTTTCAGCATGGGCGGCAGCAACGGTCGCTGGAACTGACGGGCTTGCTGTTCCGGATCTGTCGATCGCGGTGAACGCCAACCTTGCCGGTTGGCGTTCACCGACGGCATCGAGACTGCACGGCGTGCAGCCAGTGGCACGCATCAAGGGCGTAAAGCCGCCGCGGCGAGGCGCTACGCAAGCGTCGCGTGATTTGCCACACTCGAGTCTTTGCCCGATGGGTCGCGATGCGTTCGAATGCTCTTGCTGCCGTGGGGCTGGCGCTGTGCTCGGCGCTGTTCTTCACGCTCACCTACGTGCTCAATCGCAGCCTCGTCGCTGGCGGCGGCCACTGGGCATGGGCGGTGATCCTGCGTTACCTGATCACGCTGCCGTTGTTGGCCGTGGTGTTGCCGATGCAGGGCGGGCTTGGCGAATTGCCGCGCGAGCTGCGCCGGCATCCGCGCACATGGCTGCTGTGGAGCAGCGTCGGTTTCGTGCTTTTCGGCATTCCGTTGACCTGGGCGGCCAGCAGCGGGCCGTCGTGGCTGATCGCCGGCAGCTTCCAGACCACCGTGCTGGCTGGGCCGCTGCTGGCGCCGCTGATCTATCGCGATGAGCGGCGCCAGCTGGCGTGGCGCACGCTGGCGATCGGTGTGTTGATTGTCGCTGGCGTGTTCGCGTTGCAGTGGGGACATGCACACGGCCAGCTGCATGCCAGTGACTGGCTGGCGATCGGCGCGGTGGTGCTGTCCGCGTTTGCCTATCCCTTGGGCAATCGCAAACTGCTGCTGCATCTGGAGCATGTCCAGGTGGAGCCGGGCGAAAGCCATATCAACGCCGTGCAGCGCGTGTTCGGCATGACCTTGTGCAGCTGGCCGCTATGGCTGCTGTTCGCCGTCATTGCCTGGTGCACGATCGGACCGCCGACCCTGCGCGAAGCGTTGCTTGCCGGCGGCGTGGCGCTGTCCTCAGGCACCATCGCCACCATCCTGTTCTTCCGTGCCACCGACATGGTGCGGCGCGAGCCGACCGCACTGGCCGCGGTGGAGGCGATGCAGGCGGCCGAGCTGCTGTTTGCCACCTTGCTCGGCGTGCTGTTGCTCGACGAGGCATGGCCGCACGGCTATGCGCTGTTCGGTGCGCTGGCGATCATCGTCGGCATCGCATTGTTCGGCTGGGTCAGCGGGCGTGGCGCGGCCGGCAACGATGAGGCGGTGCGCGCGTTGCGCAGTGATCGGAGTGCCTGAAATTCCTTCGAATAATTTCCATTGCATTCGTTTGCTTGTGAATTGTGACTGATCAGGTTACATATTGGTTTCGATCAGGACCGCAAGAGTTTCTGCAAGCCATGAACAAACGACGATTTCCATGCCGGTTGGCTGGCCTGCTGGCGTGCGCGCTGCTGGGTGCAAGCACCGCGTTGGGGGCACAGCCGCAGACCTCCGGCTCTGGTGCGCATCTGCGCTGGGACGCGGATCGCTACGGCAATCATCGCTACCTGGTGCAGGTCACCAAGCCGGCCGATGCCGTGGATGTCGTTGTTCCCTGGCGTCGTCGCGATCTTCATCCGGAGCAGGTGGCGGTGATCGTCACCGGGCCGGACGGCAAGGTGGTCGCCAACGTGTTGCGCGGTGCGATCGACCAGGCCAGCGGCGAACTGGTGTTCGAGGCGCGCCAGGCTGGTGTGTACGCGGTCTACTACCAGCCCTATCTCAGCAACGGTCGCAGCAATTACCCGACGGTGAGCTATGCCACGCCGAAGGACACCGCCGACGCCGGCTGGGCCGGCAAGACCGGCCACGATGCCGCGCACTGGCGCGCGCTGCCGTCGGCCACGGTGCTGCGCTACGAAGGTGTCAGCGATTTCGACGCATATACCGCGATGGAGCAGGTGGCGACGCCGGCGGAAGTGCAGCAGCTGCTCGCTGCGCATCCGACGCAGGCGTTGTGGTTGTTTCCCGAGACGCGTGCCTATCCGGTGCGCATGTTCGATCAGCTGCCGCAGCGCTGGGCGCAGCGCGGGCCGGGCGGTGAACTGGCCGATCAGGCGTTGCGTGGCGAGTACCTGAGTTTCCAGATCGGGCTGTGGGCACCACGTGCCGCGCTTGATCACGTGCAGGTGGCGTTTGCCGATCTGCACGGCCCGGGCGGCGCGACCCTGCCGGCCAGCGCATTCAGCAGCTTCAACGAGGGCGGCATCGACTTCACCGGCAAGCCATTCAACACCCGCGTCGATGTGGCGAAGGGACGCGTGCAGCCGTTATGGATGGGGCTGGATATCCCGGCCGATGCGAAGCCGGGTGCATATCGTGGCGCGGTGACGATCAGCGCCGATGGCCTGCCGTCGCAGACCGTGCCGTTGGCGATCACCGTGGGCGAAGGCAAGGCCGTCGCACATGGCGACGACGATCCCTCAAAACTCACGCGCCTGCGCTGGCTCAACTCCACGCTGGCGCAGGACAACTCTTTGGTAAGACCATTCACCGCGGTGACGGTCCACGGCGCACAGCTCGGCATCCTCGGGCGAGAGGTGAAGCTGGCCAGCAGCGGTTTGCCGGCGCAGATCGAAAGCCGCTTCGACGAGCGCATGACCGGCTTCGCGAAGCAATCGCGCGCCTTGCTCGCCGCGCCGATGCAGCTGCTGGTGCAGGACGCGAACGGCACCCACGCGCTGCACGCGACAGCGATGCCGAATGTGCAGGTCGACGGTCCGGCCAGGGTGCACTGGCAGGTCGCTGGTGAAGCCGGCCCCTTGCAGGGCGAGGTGGCAGCCAGTCTCGAAGCTGACGGTACGCTCAGCTATGCGATCGCGTTGAAGGCCACCCAGGCCGTCACGCTGAAGGACATCCGCCTGGAGATGCCGCTGCGCAGCGACGCCGCGCAGTACGAGCTGGGCCTGGGTCGCGCCGGCGACCATGCACCAGCGGACTTCGGATGGAAGTGGAACGTCGAGAACAACCAGGACGGCGCATGGATCGGCGCGGTGAATGCCGGGCTGGAATTTCATCTGCGCGATGAAAATTATCTGCGCCCGCTCAACACCAATTTCTATCACCAGCAACCGCTGCGCATGCCCACCTCGTGGGACAACGACGGGCAGGGCGGCATCACGTTCAAGCGCGATGGCGCGCGCTATCTGGTCAGTGCGTTCAGCGGCCCGCGCGCGATGGCGGCGGGGCAGACGCTGCGCTACGACGTCGTCATGCGCATCACCCCGTTCAAGCCGATCAAGCCGGCCGAGCATTTCGCCGAACGCTACTTCCACAAGTACGCCGACCTGGACGCGATCAAGGCCGATGGCGCGAACGTGGTGAACATCCATCACGCCACGCCGATCAATCCGTGGATCAATTACCCGTTCCTCGAAGCGGATGCGATGCGCGCCTACATCGATGCTGCGCACCAGCGTGGCATGCAGGTGAAGATCTACGACACCATCCGCGAGCTGTCCGACCGCGCGCCGGAACTGCCGATGCTCGAATCGCTGGGACACGAGATCATCAGCGCTGGCAAGGGCGGCGGCTTCTCCTGGCTGCAGGAACATCTCGACGGCGACTACATCGCCGCCTGGCACGTGCCGGAAAATCGCGACGCGGCGGTGATCGATTCCGGTCAGAGCCGCTGGAACAACTACTACATCGAAGGGCTGGACTGGCTTGCGCGCAATGTCGGCATCGATGGCCTCTACCTTGACGATGTGGCCTACGACCGCATCACCATGAAGCGCGTGCGCAAGGTACTCGAAGCGCATCGGCCGCATCCGCTGATCGACCTGCATTCGGCCAGCCAGTTCAACCCGCGCGACGGCCACATCAACAGCGCGCTGCTGTACATGGAGCTGTTCCCGTACATCGACCGGCTGTGGTTCGGCGAGGAGTTCGATTACGAGAAGACCTCGCCCAGCTACTGGCTCACCGAGATGTCCGGCATTCCATACGGCCTGATGGGCGAGATGCTGCAGAACGACGGCAACCCCTGGCGCGGCATGCTGTTCGGCATGACCAGCCGGCTCGGCTGGTCGAAGGGCAGCGACCCGCGCCCGCTGTGGCAGCTGTGGGACAGGTTCGGCATCGAGCAGGCCGACATGATCGGCTGGTGGGTACACGATGCGCCGGTGAAAACCGGCCGCGACGATGTGCTGGCGACCAGCTACGTACGCCACGGCAAGACGCTGATCGCGCTGGCCTCATGGGCACCGCAGAGCACCTCGGTGAAATTGCAGATCGACTGGAAGGCGCTCGGGCTGAAACCCGGTAACGCCACGTTGAAAGCGCCGGCAGTGGCTGGCTTCCAGCCAGCTGCCGAGTTCAAGCCCGGCGATGCGATTCCGGTGGAGCCAAGGAAGGGTTGGCTATTGATACTGGATTGACAAAGCGACCCCGGTCTTTGCCGGAATGACCAGATTGTGAGAGGCCGTCGAGACTGCTTGCAGGAACCTGACGGCAGGCACGCCCTTCTTTTTCGGGTCACCGCTATAAAGAGTCGCTCATGGTCGATTGTGCCGTGGAGTCGCTTTATCCTTGCAAGGGCTAAAACACTCCGACGTTGGCAATCAAGATGAAGCAGGACTTGGCGCTCATCGATGCAAACTCACCAGCAGGTGATGCATCGGCGGCGTACATCCACCACGGCACGCCCGCCTTCCGCCGCACCAACCTCGCGCTGTTCGCCGCCGGCTTCGCCACGTTCGGACTGCTGTATTGCGTGCAGCCGCTGATGCCGGAGTTCAGCCGCGACTACGGCGTGAGCGCGGCGGTCAGCGCGTTGTCGCTGTCGCTGACCACCGGCGTGCTGGCGTTCGCGATGCTGTTTGCCGGTGCGTTGTCGGATGCGTGGGGGCGCAAGTCGGTGATGGTGGCGTCGTTGCTGTCGTCGGCGCTGCTGGTGCTGGTGACTGCGGTGATGCCGAGCTGGCCAGCCTTGCTGGTGGTGCGCACCTTGCTCGGCTTGACCTTGAGCGGTTTGCCGGCGGTGGCGATGACGTATCTGGGCGAGGAGATGGACGTCGAGTCGATCGGCCTGGGCATGGGCCTGTACATCAGCGGCAGCGCGGTCGGTGGTATGGGCGGGCGCCTGATCACCGGTGTGCTGACCGATTTCTTCGGCTGGCGATTCGGCGTGGGTGTGGTCGGTATGATCGGCGTGCTGGCCGGTTTGATCTTCTGGCGCGCGTTGCCGCCGTCACGGCATTTCGTGGCGCAGCCGTTGCGCTGGCGCGTGGTGCTGGGGCGCTTCACCGGCATGTTCCGCGACCGCGGCCTGCCGTGGTTGTTCGTCGAGGGTTTCCTGCTGCTCGGCGCATTCGTCACCGTCTACAACTATCTCGGCTACCGCCTGCTGGCGCCGCCGTACCACCTGAGCCAGGCGGCGGTCGGACTGATCTTCGGGATCTATCTGGTCGGCACCTTCAGCTCGGCATGGATGGGCCATCTGGCCGGTCAGCTCGGGCGGCGCAAGGTGTTGTGGACGGCATTCGCGCTGATGCTGGTCGGCGTGGTGCTGACGATGATGCAGTCGCTGTGGCTGATCATGCTCGGCATCGTCGCGGTGACGTTCGGTTTCTTCGGCGGCCACTCGATCGTCAGCAGCTGGGTCGGCCGGCGTGCCGGCGCGGCGAAGGCGCAGGCCTCGTCGGTCTACCTGTTCTGCTACTACATGGGTTCGAGCATCGCCGGTGCCAGCGGCGGGTTGTTCTATGCGTCGCACGGCTGGAATGGCGTGGCGCTGTTCGTCGGCGCGCTGGTGCTGGCTGGCTTGCTGATCGCGTTGCGGCTGTTCCACCTGCCGCCGCTGGTGAACGTGGCGACGCCACCGACGCCGATGAGCAAGGGCGCGATGCCGTAGCGTCTGCACTCCTCCCCTGCATGCGGGGAGGAGGCAAAGGCTCAGCGCGCTGCCGGCTTCAACATGTCCTTCACCGCGCCGTAATCGCTGTCGTTCGCGGCGGCGGGTATGCCGAGCAGGTGGGTCATCAGCGGATAGACGTCCACGTTCGGAAACGCAGGCACCTTCGCGCCGACGCGGAACGCCGGGCCGTGCGCCACGAACAGGGCCTGCATCAACGGGTCGGCGTTGTCGTAACCGTGTTCGCCGATGCTGACGTCACCCTTGTGGCTGGCGAGGTAGTCGGTGGTGGTGATGCGCCAGCCGACATTGGCCAGGCACAGCAGCTGCGGCACGCGCGGATTGCCGCCGTAGTGGAGGCGTGCCGGCACGCGGGTCTTGTCCCAGCAGCGCATATGCTGTTGCGGCTGTTCGAGCTGGTGCTCGATTGCAGCGAACGCGCTGGCGGCTTTCGCGCTGCCGTCCTTCGGATTGAAGCCGGCGAGGATGCCCATGCTCACCGTCTGCACCTGGTCCTGCGGGATCAGCTGGTCGATCAGTACGCTGTTCTGCAATGGGGTGCCGGCCATGCCGTGATCGGACAGCACGATCAGGTTGATCTTGTCGAACAGGCCGCGTTGCCGCAGTCCCTGCACCAGCCGCGTCATCGCGGCATCGGTCTCGCGCAACGCATCGTCCACCTGCGGCGTATCCGGCCCGTACTTGTGGCCGGCATGGTCGACCGCGTCGAAATACAGGGTGAGGAACGCGGGGCGCCGGGAAGCGGGCAGGTCCAGCCACGCCAGCACTTTGTCCACGCGCTGGTCCGGCGTCACCTTGCCGTCGTAGGGCATCCACTCGTCCGGCTGATGGCCGTGGATATTCGCCTCGGCGCCGGGCCAGAACATCGTCGCAGTGCGCAGGCCATGCGCATCGGCCGTCTCCCAGATCGGTGTGCCTCCGGCCCACCAGCGGCCGTCGCTGACCGCCTGGCGGTTGCTCAGCGAAAACTTGCCGAGTACGGAATCGAACATCGTGTTGTTGACGATGCCGTGGTGATCCGGACGCAGGCCGGTGACGATGGTGTAGTGGTTCGGGAACGTCAGCGACGGGAACGACGGCTGCATCGATGCCGCCCGCACACCGTTGTCCGCCAGCATCGCCAAGGTCGGACTGAGTCCGCGTTCCAGGTAGTCGTAGCGGTACGCGTCGATCGAAATCAGCAGCAGCGGCGCGGACTGGCTGGTCGTTGCCGCCACGGACGCGGGTGTTGCCGTCTGCTGGGTGGCGCAACCGGCGCTGAATGCCACCAGCGTGCACAGCAGCGCACGAAACAGGATTTTCATGTATGGAGCCCTACGATGCACAAGCCGTCCTCCTATGATCGCGCACCGCCATGACCATTACACGTATCGTTATGCACTACCCGATGATGCGCACGCTGTTGACCGGTGCATTGGCGCTGGCACCGCTCGGTGTTGTCTGCGCGTGGCAATCAGGCACGCAGCCGGCGATCAAGCCGGTGCAGTCGTCGAGCCTGCAGTTCCAGCAGAACGCGCAACAGCAGCAGACGCGCGATCAGCTGCAGAAGAGCCAGCTGGAGCAGCAGCTGCATCAGGGCGTGGCGGACAACGCGAAACGCCCGACCGCGAGCGATCCACGCAGCCAGCAACAACTGAACGATGCCGATCGCGCCCAGCGCGATCGCGATCGCGCGAATCAGCAGGATCTGCTCGACCGCGAGCGCGATACGCCGGCCTTGCCGCGGGTAGTACCGAAGGACTTGCCGGCTCCCACCCACAGCGGCTGATCGTTCATCTCAACGATGCAGCGGACGCAGGCCCAGACCCAGCAGCACGATCAGGCCGGCCAGATCCAGCCACGCGAACCAGTCGCCCCAGCGCGCGTACAGCGTATGCGTCTCGCGTAGCGGCAGCTCGCCCACCAGCTCGGCGTCGTGCTTCTCGCTGGAAGCCTCGGCCAGCACGCGACCGCGGTCGTCACTCAGCGTGAGGCGACCGGAATGGGCGGTACGCGCGATGGCGAAACCACTCTCCACGCCACGCATGATCGCCATGCGGCTGTGCAACCAGCCATCGATGGTGAAATCCGATGCGGGCACCAACAGCAGTTGCGCGTGGCGCGCCGCATAGGCGTGGCCGATGTCGTGGAAATCCATGTCCTTGCAGATCGCCAGTCCGATCCGTGGCATGCCTTCAAGCATGGTGTAGCTGTCGCCCGGAACGTACTGCTCGAAGCCGACCAGCAGGTGATGCTTGTTGTAGGTAGCCGGTGACATGGTGCCCGGCTGGAACACCATCAGCATGTTGCGCTCGGCACGGGGATCGCTGCTGGAATCGATACCGATGCCCACGGTCAGCTTGCGCTGATTCGCCAGCTCCGCGAACGCAGGAAGGTGGGCATCGTCGCTGCTGAAGGAAGTTTCCGGGGTCAGCACGATGCGGGCGCCGGCATCCGCGAGACGATGGATCGCGTCCACGTAATGCGCGTCCCGTGCCTGCAGGGCTGCAGCAGACCGCGCCGGTTCCTGCAACGACACCAGGCCGACGCGGATGGTCGCCGTGGCCGGCGCCCGCAATCGCCAGCTGCCGTAGGCGAACGTGGCGACAATCAACAGCGCGGCGATTGCGGAAACCATCATGCGACCACGCTTCGACGCCTCGTGTGCCGTCTGCACGGCGATCGCAGCAGGCACCAGCAACACGAGAAAACCGATGCCCCAGAGGCCCGTGACGGCGGCGATCTGGATGATCGGCAGCGCATCCAGCTGCGTGTAACTGACGTTGAAGAACGTGCCGTGCGGCGAGATCAGGTTGTTGATGTATTCGACCGCGAGCCACACCACCGGCGGCGCCAGTGTCGCCGCGAGCGTGTGGCCGCGCAGCAACAGTCGTCGGAACAGCAGTACGCACAAGGCAAGCATGAGGGCAGGTGTGCCGATGGCCTGGATGATCGCCACTACCGGCAGGCCGATATAGCCATGCAGGTACTCCCATTGATTGAGCCCGCCGATCGCGTACGCGGCGAACGCCGCCAGCGCCGCCCAGTGGGCGCGAACCCGCGGCGCCAGCCACAGCACCGGCAACGGAGCCAGCCAGGTCAGCCACCACAGCGGATGCACGCCGCTGCCGAACCACCAGCCCAGCGCAGCCAGCGCGGTTGCCGCCAGCCACGCCGGCAGCGCGAAACGATCAAGCCTTGATGCCATCAATCAGTCTCCCTATCGATTCGAAGTAGAACTTGCGGAACTGCGTCTCGTCGTAGCTGAAGCGGCCGGCGCGATACAGCGCGACCAGGCCGTGCGCATGCGCCCACAGCGACATCGCCGCGTCCCACGGATCGTCCTGCTTCAGCACGCCGCGCCGCATGCCCTCGGCGACCGCATCGGCAACGACGTTGAGCGTGGGCGACTGGCGTGCGCGGAAATCCTCGGGAAAGCGCCGCGCGTCGTCACGGCGCACCGAAAACGCATGGTCGAACAGATGCGGATGCTCCAGCGCGTAATTCAGATACGGCTCCAGCAAAGCGAGCAGGCGCTTGAGGATGTCCGGATGCGTCGCGCTCGCTTCCCATTCATGCGCGACCGTGTCGAAGCTGTCGTCGGACAGCCGCTTCAGCAACGCCTCGCGATTCGGAAAGTGCCGATAGATCGCCATCGGCGTGATGCCGACCAGCTCGGCGACGCGGCGCATGCTCACGGCGTCCGCGCCCTCGCGATCGAACAGCTTGTGTGCGGCGCGCAGGATCTTTTCCGGCGTGGTGAGCTTCTTCATGTATACAGTGTATACATAAGATTTCTGCAGGGTCAATCCCGAAACGGCGCTGTGCAGCCGCGCAGCATCCGGCCGTCATTCCGGCGCAGGCCGGAATGACGGCCGGATGGCGAGAAGGGGCTCAGAAATCGAGATGCGTATCTGCGGACTGCGGCGGACCGCCAAACAGATCGCCCCGCGCGATACGGTCTTCCATCGCCAGCAGGAAACGCTTGGTCGGCAGGCCGCCGCCGAAGCCGGTGAGGCTGCCGTCGGCGCCGATCACCCGGTGGCACGGCAGCACGATCGGCAGCGGGTTGCGGCCGTTCGCGGCGCCGACCGCGCGTACCGCCTGCGGCTTGTCGATGCGCCGCGCCAGTTCGCCGTAGCTGATCGTGACGCCGTAAGGAATCCGCCCCAGCTCGTGCCACACCTCCAGCTGGAACGGCGTGCCGACGGGGCGCAGCGGCAGCTCGAAGTGCTGGCGCTCGCCGGCAAAATATTCCTCCAGCTGCACGCGGGCGAACTTCAGCTGTGCGGCTGCGCGAACCCAGCTCGCATCCGCCTTCTTCGGATGACGTTCGCGTTCGAACCAGATCTCGCGCAGTCCGTGGCTGTCCGCAACCAGGCGCAGCGTGCCGACCGGGCTGTCCATCTCGTCGTAATGAATGGTGTCGGTGGTCATGCAATCGCCTCCGGTTTGCTGCGGCGTGGCGTGTGTGGCGATGGCAGTGCATCGGATGCGCCACGCCACAAATGGATTACCGCGTACGCACGCCATGGTCGCCACGCGTCCGCGCGCAGCGTCAGTGCTTTCGTGCTGAGCGGCACCGCGTCGGTCGCGGCCTCGCGGCGCAGGATCAGGTCCGCCGCCGGGAACGCATCCGGGTCGCTCAACGCGCGCATTGCCATGTAGTGCGCGGTCCATTCGCCGATGCCGGGCAGTGCGACCCAGCGCGCCACGAATTCTTCCAGCGATTGCTCCGCGCTGAAATCCACGCGGCCATCCAGCAGCGCCTGGGCCAACCCGCTGATCGTGGCGGCGCGCGTCGTGGTCAGGCCGATCTCGCGCAGGTCCGCCTGCGCCAGCGCAGCCGGCGTCGGGAACAAGCGCTCCAGTCCCGCCATCGGCGCCGTCGGCAACGACTCGCCCCAGCGCTGCACGATGCGCGTCGCCAGCGTGCGCGCCGCCGCCACGCTGATCTGCTGGCCGAGGATCGCGCGTACCGCGATCTCGAAACCGTGCCAGCCACCGGGCAGGCGCAGGCCGGGGCGCCGTGCCAGCAGCGGGCCGAGGATCGCGTCGTGGCGGAACGTGTCCGCGATCGCCTGTGGATTCGCGTCCAGGTCGAACATCCGCCGCAGCGTCGTCACCACGCCGAGCAGCTGCGTCGGCTGCGGACAGTGCAGCTGCAGCTGCAGCGCATGCTCGCCGCCGGGCCACCCACTCAGACGCAGCCAGCCTGGTGCGTCGACCGGCCCGAACACGCGCGCATAGCTGTGCTCGTCGACCAGCTCCACGCCCGGCAGCGCACGCGTGCGCAGGAAGGTCAGCAAGGCGGCGAAGTCATACGGCGGTCGATAGCCGAGCCGCAACACCAGTGCCGCGCCGGCGGCGGCGCGCGGGTGACGGCGCAGCTCGCGCGGCGGGATGCGGTTCGCCTGCAGGAACGCCGCGTTGAACCGGCGCAGGCTGCGGAAGCCGGACGCGAGCGCTACTTCCGTCACCGGCAGCGCCGTCTCCGTCAGCAACTGCTTCGCGAACAGCAGCCGCCGCGTCGTGTGCACGTTGATCGGCGGCGCACCGACACGTTCCACAAACAGCCGGCGCAACTGGCGCGCGCCGAGGCCGACGCGTGCCGCGAGTGCGTCCAGCGATTGGTCCGCCAGCATGCCGGCCTCGATCAGCTTCAACGCCCGCGCGACCACATGATCGCCACGCTGCCACTGGTCATTGCCCGGCGCGAGCTCCGGCCGGCAGCGCAGGCATGGCCGGAAGCCGGCCGCTTCCGCCGCCGCCGCGTTCGCGTAGTAGCGCACGTTCCCGCGCTTCGGCGTCGGCGCCGGGCACACCGGCCGGCAATAGATGCCGGTGCTGCTCACCGCGGTGAAGAACAGCCCGTCGAAACGTGCGTCGCGGCTGAGCCGGGCCTGTTCGCAGATGTGCGGATCGGGCAGGGAAGAGGGGTCGCTCATGCGCGCAGGCTAGCACCGCCGCAACAGCCTGACTCGCCGTTTTCGGACATCAATGCCGCGCTGCGCCGCCGCGGCGAAATTCGTCGCAGCGATCGAAAGATGTGATGCCGCATGCCAGCCGCCCCGGCTGGCAAACCACACAAACCCATCGTGCGGATTACTTGATCGGTGCCATCAGATGCTCGTATGGCGTGCCGGCCCACATGATGTACGGCGCGGCGGTATCCGGATTCGGGTTCTTCGGATAATTCGCGTAGAACGCCGGGTCCGCACCCACGATCATGAAATGCGGTCCGGTCTTGATCCAGTGGTTTCCGCTTTCCGGTTTCTTCGCGTACGGATCGGTGTTGCTCGCATCCGTGCCGCCCTCCAGCATGTACATCAGGCCGAGCTTGCCGGCCGGCGGCGTCTTGTGCGCCATGTACGCGTCGATCCATTCCATCGCGTTCTTGTCCATGCACATCGAGTCCGGTCCCGGCGTGGACGGGTTGTCCGGCATGCAGGTGAAGTCGTTGCTGCCTTTGCGCAGCGTGCGCATCTGGCCATCCGCGCCCATCGCGACGATCGTCGCGTCCTTCGCCACGCGCGCCGGTGCGGCGCGCATCGCACTGGCGATCAATTGCGAGTCGGTGGGCATGCTCTTGTCGGTGGCCTGTACTGCGCCGATGACGGCGAGCATTGTCGCGGCAACCGTGATTCGGTTGATCAAGTTCGTAGGCATGACTGCTTCCCCATGATGACGTGGACAGTCATCGCCGGGTTCCCCGTGCGCAGTCTGGGCCGCTGTCCGAGGCCGGTCAATCGGTCCAGCGGGCAATTCGGCGGCCCGGACGCCGCCGCCGAATCGCAGGCATCAGTTGCGCCGACGCGCCGTTTCGCGACCTCAATGCCGGATCGTGGGCAACGCCGCGCTGGCGACCGTCGGGCATTGAGTTTGCCGACCGGCACGGAACGTCGCGGCATCCGCATTCCCGGCCGGCTTGCCGTTGTCGCCGCCGTCGAACGCGACGCGCCAGGTGCCGTCGCTGCCGCGCCGCCAGGTCGTGGCGAACTTGCCGATCACGTAACGCGGTTTCGCGTTCGGCGCGGGATCCTCGTACAGATACGTGCCGCTGGAATACGCCAGTGCGCCATCCGCCGTCGCCACCACATGCTGCGGATACCAGTCCAGGTGCACCGTCTTGCCGGCGATGATTTCGGCCCAGTGCCGCCGGACCGTGTCCGCGCCGTGCTTCGGCGTGCCGGTGTTCGCGTCGAACACGGCATCGTCGGCGAGGTAGCTCGCGAACGCGGCCGCATCGTGCTGCTGCACGCTCTGCGCAAACGCCAGCTCGCGCTGCCAGACCTCGCACGTCGCCTTGCTCGCCGCAGGTGCCGGCGTCATTGCCAGCGTGCCCGACGAGGCGGCAAGCAACAGGACCAGCCAGGTGCTGCGTGACATGGGTCAACTCCTTCGCGCGGATTGCCGGTCAGCTTCCGCCTGACCGGTGCCGCTCGCCAGTGCCGGAACGCATGGGGTTCCGACGTTTCAGGACGGATCGACAGGTTCGACCGGCGGCAGCT
>DAHUXL010000208.1 GCA_027307195.1 Rhodanobacter sp.
TCCTGCGCGGCATGCAACAGGGCGGTGTTGAAGGAGGCGGCACGCAGGCTGCCGGAGATGCCGAGGATGTTCATGCGCGATTTCCTGTCCTGTTCGTGCGAGTGGGCGCAGCGCAAACGTCACTTCAGCGCGTAGATACCCGGCAGATTGCGGCCCTGCTCGTGGTAGTCCATGCCGTAGCCGAACACATAGCGGTCCGGCAGTTCGATACCGTTGAAATCGGAGGCGATGCCGTCGACCAGACGGTCGTGCCGCTTGGTGCACAGGCTGGCGATCAGCACCTTTTTCGCGCCGCGCGCGTAGCAGTCCTCGCGCACCGCCTTCAGCGTGTGGCCTTCGTCGAGGATGTCGTCGACCAGCAGCACCACGCGACCGGCCAGCGGCACGAGTGGTTCACGCAGCCAGTGCAGGTCGCTGCCGGAGGTGGCACCGCGATAGCGCGTGGCATGCACGTAGTCGAATTCGAGATCGGTGCGGATCGCCAATGCCAGCTGGCCGGCGAAGATCAGCGCGCCGTTCATCACGGTGAGGAACACCGCGCGCTCGCCGTCGAGCGCGACGTCGATCCGGCGGCCCATGTCGGCGATCACGGTTTCCAGTTCGCCGCGTCCGTGCAGGAGATCCGACTGCGCCAGCGCATCGGCAAGCGAAGGTGTTGAAGTATTCATGCGATTCCTTGATCGGTGTGCAGCGCCATGATGCGCGCGACGAAACGATCGCGCTGCGGGTTGTTGGTGAGGCTGTCCCAGCTCGCGCCGAGTGCGCCACGCATGGCGGTCAACTGCGGTGGCATCGGCGACGCGTCGGCCTGTATCGCGGCGATCGCCTCGTCCACCACGTCGGGGAAACAGGCCAGCACCAGATCGCAGCCGGCAGCCAGGTGCGCACGCACGCGCTCGCCCACGCTACCGGCGGCGCCGGCCGCCGCCATGCTGATATCGTCGCTGATCACCGCGCCGGCGAAACCCAGTTCGCCGCGCAGGATCTGTTCGATCCACACTTTCGAATAGCCGGCCGGCTGGCTGTCCACCGCCGGATAGATCACGTGCGCCATCATCACCGCTTCGACCCGTGCCTCGATGCATTCGGCGAACGGCAGCAGGTCGTCGCGGCGGATCTCATCGAGGCTGCGCGGATCGATCGCCTGCGCCTTGTGCGTATCGGTGGCGACCGAACCATGCCCCGGGAAATGCTTGAGCACCGCAGCCATGCCGCCCAGATGCATGCCGCGCACGTAGGCCTGCCCCAGCTCGGCGGTCACCGCCGGATCGGCGTGGAACGCGCGCAGGCCGATCGCCGCATTGCCTCGCGCGAGATCAACCACCGGCGCGAAACTGAAATCGACGCCACTGGCGCGCAGCTCGCTGGCCATCACCCAGGCGTGCTCCTCGGCCAGTCGCACCGCTTCGGTCGGATCCCGCTCGTACACTGCGCCGATCGACGCCAGCGGCGGCAGCCGGGTGAAGCCGTCGCGGAAGCGCTGCACCGGACCGCCTTCCTGATCGACCGCGATCAACAGATGATCGCCGCCGACCTCGCGGATCGCATCGCACAGCGCGATCAGCTGCTCGCGCGACTGGTAGTTGCGCGCAAACAGCAGCACGCCGGCGACACCCGGCGCGGTGAGCCAGCGCTTCTCGTGTTCGGCCAGTTCCAGCGCGGCCACGCCGATCATCAGCATGCGGCATCCTCGGCAGCGCGTTCGGCCGGCGACCACTGCCGGTACGGATGCGCGATCAGGTTGACGTTGTAGTAGCGCATCAGTGCGCTCACCTCGCGGCCCAGCCATGCCGGTCGCGGGAATGGCGCATCGACGGCCGGCAGCTCGACCTCGGCCACGATCAGCCCGTGGTTGTCGCCCTCGAACTCGTCGACCTCGAACAACATGCCGTCGACCCGCACATGATGGCGCACTTTTTCCAGCACGCCATCGCACAGGCTGGCCAGCATGGTCCTGGCATCGGCTACCGGTATCGGATAGTCGAACTCGGTGCGTGCGATACCCGGCGTGGCCGCCTTGATGTTGAGCCACGCCAGTTCGCCGGCGAGGCG
>DAHUXL010000226.1 GCA_027307195.1 Rhodanobacter sp.
CCAACGTGGCGTTCACCAGATCGAAGTGCCGAGCGGGCCCGGGCCCTGCGTCGGCGCCGGCCGCCGATGGAGCGGCGAGCAGGCTGCCGAGCGCGACGGCAAACATGGCGGCGAGGACGGTGGGGCGGGTCGAATTCATGAGGGTGCTCCGGCTGAGGTGGGTGCCGCCGGTGGCTCGTGTGCACACCCTCGGCACCGTGATATGGCCGGATTGAGCTGCCCTGCGAAAGCGGTTCGGGACGAATCGTATTGACGCGGTGACGAATCGTAGTGGCGTCGGGGTCTTGCTGTTCAGCGCTGTGTGCAGCGCCTAGGATGGCCACTCCAACCTATGGAATATCCCTCGATGATGGTGCGCCTCGGCAACACGCAGATCGGTCTGTTCCGCTATCTCGGCCTGTGGACGGCGGTGGTGGTGGTATTTGCGCTGCAGGGGTTCATGCACGATGCGATGAGCGGGCATACCTGGTCGGCCTTCGACTACCTGCGCTGGTCGATCATCCAGTGGTATACATGGGCAGCATTGGCACCGATGGTGTTCCGGCTGGCCGCGAAGTATCCGGTCCAGCCGCCGGTGCGCCTGCGCGGGCTTGGCATGCAATTGCCGGCGAGCGTGGGCGTGACTCTGCTGGCCATGCTCATCGGCGCATTCGTATCGACCGCGTTCGAACCGGGTTCGTTCGACGAGCAGGTCAGGCAGTTTCTCGGCCAGCATTTCGCCACCGGCCTGCTGGCCTACTGGTCGCTGTTCGCGATTCAGCAGGCCATGGAGTTCCATGCCGAAAAGACGCGCCGCGAGATCGAGGCGAGCCAGCTGGCGACGGAACTTGCACAGTCGCGCCTGCGTGCGCTGAAGTCGCAGCTGCAGCCGCATTTCCTGTTCAACACGCTGCACGCGATCGCGACCTTGCTGGACGAGGACACGTTGTCGGCCGAAGACATGCTGCTGCGCCTGAGCGACCTGCTGCGTGCGTTCCTGGAAGACTACGACGGCCAGGAGGTCAGTTTGCGGCGGGAGCTGGTGCTGCTGGATCTCTACCTCGGCATCCAGCGCATACGCTTCAAGGATCGCCTCACCACGCAGACCTTCGTCGCCCCGGACACGCTGGATTGCGCCGTGCCCAGCCTGATCCTGCAGCCGATCGTGGAGAACGCGATCACCCATGGGATCAGCAAGCGGGTCGGCGTGGACTGCATCGAAATCGAAAGCCGGCGCGAAGGCGACACCTTGTGCATCGATGTGCGCAACCGCAACAGCACGCTGGAAGCCGGACCTGCATCCGCGTCGGGCCATGGCATCGGCCTGTCGAACACCGAGCTGCGCTTGCGCGAACTGTATGGCCACATTGCGCAGGTGCGCCTGGACATGATCTGGCCCGAGGGTGTGATCTGCCGGCTGCGCCTGCCGTTCCGCGAGATCGAGGAGTCTGACGATGCGCCCGAGGTCGCGTCCACATGAGCATCGCCACCCTGGTCGTGGACGACGAACCGATCGCGCGCCATGCCATCGTGCGCCTGCTGCGTGACGATCCCGACATCGAACTGCTGGCCGAGTGCGGTGATGGCGTATCGGCGGTCGAGGCGATACGCAGCCAGTCGCCGGACCTGGTCTTTCTCGACATCCAGATGCCTGCCATGAGCGGCATCGACGTGGTGGCGACCATCGGCGCGGAGCGCATGCCGGCGACGGTGTTTGTCACGGCCTTCGAGCAATACGCGGTGTGGGCATTCGAGGCGAATGCGGTGGACTACCTGGTGAAGCCGTTCAGCCGGGAGCGTTTCGCGAACACGCTGCGGCGTGTGAAAGCGTGGCTGTCCACCGGCGAGGGCGTGGGCGGGGCAACCTCGGTGCAGATCCCGCAGGCGCTGGACGCCTTGCGCCAGCGCGACTTCCTCCAGCGCCTTCCCGTGCGCATCGACGAGCACATCAGCTTCATCGACGTCGACCAGATCGTGTGGATCAAGGCCAGCGGCAACACGGTGCAGATCCACCTGGCCGACGGCGTCCACGAAATGCGCGAGACCATGAGCGCGCTCGCCGCGCGACTCGATTCGCGGCATTTCGCGCGCGTCCACCGCTCGGCCATCATCAACGTGCGCCGGATCCAGGCCATCCATCCGTGGTTCAACGGCTACCACGTCGTCACGATGGATACCGGCCAGAAGCTGCGCATGAGCCGCTACCAGCACGAAACCTTTCTGAGGCTGGTCACGACCGGGGGCGAGAAGGCGACCGAGTAGGGTACTTGCGTGATCCCTGCAGCCTTGATTGATGCAACTTCGGTCGGAGCCGCTATGGGCGACGAGAGCGATGACATGTTTCTCGCAACATCGCCAAGCGGCACTCAGACGTTACTCCTGAGTGGGCCGGCGAGGGCATGCGTATGAGTTCTCACCGCATGCTCGGTCGCGTCATGAGATGGCTGCTCGTTGGGCTCGTTCCGGCTTGCCTGATGTCCTGGACCCGATCTCCGGCCAAGTTTGCCGTGGCCGCCGGAGAGGCCCGCTTCGAATTCCTCACCCCGCAAAGCCTGACTTCGAGCGGCTCAGCTGCGGGGATGCCGGGGGTGAGGCATTCTCATACCAGCAAATCCGCATGTGGGTTGGGTCCGAAGGTGGCCGTTTCGTCGAGCCGAAGGGCGGCTGCGACGTAGGCCCATAGCGCTTCGGGCGGGGGAGCATTTTCGGGTGGCGAACCATCGGGGCGCTGGCGCCCGATGGCGCCCGTCTTGACGTATTTGCCGACGACGGTGGCTGTGCCACCCCGGGCGTGGTCGGCGCCCGGAAGCGTGCGACTGAACTCGCCGGTCAGCAGGGTCACGACGTTGCGGCCCGGCAACGCCATGACGCGACTGAGGAACGTCGCCAGTGACGGCGTTATCGGTGCCATGATTTCGCGCGCCACTTTTCCGACATCGTCGTGATGAGTGTCGAACTGCCGGTCATGCCGTCCGGTATAGGCCGGCTGCGCGAAGACAATGTTGGCACCTTCGTGAACCAGTGCTTCCACAGCGGCGAAAGTTGAACGTTGGCCGTCAACGGCGGCATGTCCACCGGCTACGCCATAAGCTTCGCGGATTTCATTGAGCCGTGCCGCCGAAAGAGTACGCCGTGCATCGTCGAGTTTCACAATGTGTTCGAAACCTACTCCCTGTTCGGTTACTGGGTTCGGCGAGACACCAACTGGCAGGCCAAGATTATTGACGATGGCACAGCGAACCGCGCTATGCGGCATCGCCGCTGCCATCTGCAACAGCCGGCTGCGCGAACCTGTCTGCAGTACGGCGGCGCGCGCGTCATTGTGCGAATAGAGCCCGTGCCTGAAATGCACCGATGCCATATGTGTCAGTGCCACGGCGGGCAGGGAACCCAGCGAACCGGCATCCACGTAAAGTCCATTGCCCAGTGAACGGACATTGTTCTGGCTCACGCCGAATTCGCCATTGGCAAGGAATGCATCCGCGCTGTTGAACAGACCCGCGGGTCCTCCGTTCAGCCAGAACACCACGAGGGTCGGTCGTTCGATAGTGCGAGGCGTTTTCGCCAGCAGATCGAAACCGCCCAGCGCAAGCGTGCCAGCCAGGGCAGCACCCGCTTTGAGCAGGGTGCGCCGTGAAATCGCAGGAGTATTCATGGGATGCCTCTGCCTTTCCAGAATGCCGTGAACAAGAACAAATGCCTGGCGTGGAGGTCGCTCAGGAAGCCCGCTTGCTGCGGCATGCTTGCCCGCACTTCAGGTTCAGACGTAGCCTAGATCGTCTGTCTTTCGAAAGGTGGTCATCTTGTGTCGCGTTTAAGACATCAAGTCATGCGCCCGTCGTCATGGCCAATCACGGCGCTCGCCAAGAATTACCCGCGTGGATGGCATGTGGCGAAGCATCGGCATCGCCGTGGACAGCTCATCTATGCCAAGTCGGGCGTGATGCACGTGACCACGCGTGAAGGAATATGGATCGTGCCACCGCAACGTTCGCTGTGGATACCGATCGGGATGGAACACGAGATTCATATGGAAGGGCAAGTCTCCGTGCGCATGCTGTATCTCGATGGTCCCACGAGTGCATTGTTCGGGCCGCGTTGCAAGGTATTGGCGGTATCGGCGCTGCTGCGGGAGCTGGTTCTCGCTGTGGTGCAGGCGCATGCGGACAAACTTCACGAGCGCATGACAATCCTGACGCCGCTGCTGTTGCACGAGCTGCGCACGGCAGACGAAACGGCCTTCCATATTCCGGTGCCATCGGATCCGCGTTTGAAGAACGTGTGTCGACGCTTGCTTGCAGGAACGTGCCACACCGAGACACTGGAGCAGTTGGCAGCGCGCGCCGGTGCAAGCAGCCGCACCCTGGCGCGACTCTTCGATAAGGAACTGCAGATGTCGTTCGTAGGCTGGCGTCAGCATGTCCGGCTGGCCAGGGCTCTCAGCCGCATGAGCCTGGGACATTCCATCAAGACGGTTGCGCGGGATGCCGGGTACGCCAGCTGCAGCGCCTTCAGCAGCATGTTTCATCGCGTGCTTGGCGTCACTCCCACAGACTACATGAAGCAGGCGATGGAGCCCGAGAGCGGCCGCTCGCGGTCGCGTTGATACGTGTGCCGCTCTTCAGCTGCATCCGGCGAAGATCCAGTGGAATGATCGCATCGCGGTCCGCTGCTTCTGCCTCGCCTTGGCCAGCGCGGTGTCTGTGATGCTAAGTTAGGCGAATCCTCAGATCGGATTACTGGAATTCCACATGTCCGTTGTTTCTCTCTACGGGTTGCCAGCTGGCAAGCGCTGCACGGTGGCGCGTCTTGTCGTCACCGCGTCGATGTTGCTCGCAGCTGGCGTCACGTGCGCACAGCAGACGCCAGGCCTCGACGTGCCGTCGCCGCAGGACACGCGGTATCCCGGCACGATCGCGCTTCACGTCGATGCCAGCGACACGGCGCAAGGCATCTTCCGCGTGCATGAGACGATTCCGGTGCGGGCGGGCGCATTGACGTTGTTGTATCCGCAGTGGATTCCCGGCGACCACTCGCCGACCGGTCCGATCGCCATGCTCGCCGGCCTCAAGCTCAGCGCGAACGGCAAGCCGCTGATGTGGAAGCGCGACAAGTACAACGTGTACGCGTTCCATCTCGACGTGCCCGCAGGCGTTTCCACCGTCGATGCGACCTTCCAGTACATGTCCGGCCGCACCGACAACGAAGGGTTCGAGATCACCGACCGCATGATGGACATGGAATGGAGCAAGGTGTCGCTGTATCCGGCCGGCTATTTTTCGCGTGGCATCACCTTCGCGCCCAGCGTGACGCTGGCACATGGCTGGCGGCTCGGCACCGCGCTGGAGACGAGCTCGCAGTCGGGTGACACCACCGCCTTCAAGCCGGTGACATTCAACAACCTGGTCGATTCGCCGATCTACGCGGGACAATACTTCAAACGCGTCGATCTCAATCCGGGTGGCGACGCGCCGGTGCACCTGGATATCGTCGGCGACGCGCCGAAATATCTGGAGATGACGCCCGAGCAGTTGAGCGTGCATCGCGCGCTGGTGACGCAGGCGGTGAAGCTGTTCGGCTCGCACCACTACGACCATTACGATTTCCTGTTCTCGCTGTCGGACGTGCTGGCCGGCAATGGTACGGAACACCACCAGTCCAGCGAGGACGGCATGGGCGCCGACTACTTCACTGCCTGGAAGGACGCCGCGCCTGGTCGTGACCTGCTGGCACACGAGTACACGCATTCATGGAACGGCAAGTTCCGCCGTCCGGCTGACCTGTGGACGCCGAACTTCAACGTGCCGATGGGTGATTCGCTGCTGTGGGTGTACGAAGGGCAGACGCAGTACTGGGGCTTCGTGCTGACCGCGCGCGCCGGCCTGTGGACGCCGCAGGAGTTCCGCGACGCGCTGGCGATGACGGCGGCCAACTACGAGCGCAACCGCGCCGGGTTCCAGTGGCGCACACTCGAAGACACCACCAACGACCCGACTGCCGCGCGCCGTTCGAGCCTGCCGTACCGCAGCTGGCAGATGAGCGAGGAGTACTACAGTGGCGGCCAGATGATGTGGCTGGAGGTGGACGCCAAGCTGCGTGCGCTGACGCATGACCAGAAATCGCTGGACGATTTCGCGAGCGCGTTCTTCGGCGTCGACAACGGCAGCTACGTAACCAAGACCTACACCTTCGACGACGTGGTCGCGGCCCTGAACGGCGTGGCCAGGTACGACTGGGCGAGCTTCCTGCACGCACGTGTGCAGACGCTCAATCCGCCACTCGAAAACGGTATCGCGGCGACCGGCTGGAAGCTGGTCTATACCGACAAGGAAAGCGGATACGAGAAGCAGTACAACAGCCGGCCGGAACCGTCCCGCCATCTGTACAACTTCGCGTGGTCGATCGGCCTGACGATGACCGACAAGGGGCAGGTCAACGACGTGCGCTGGGACGGACCGGCCTTCAAGGCCGGCGTCAGCACCGGTGCCACCCTCGCCGCGGTGAACGGGCAGGCCTATTCGAGCGATGTGCTGAAGAGCGCCATCGCGGCGGCCAAGGACAGCAAGGCGCCGATCCAGCTGCTGCTGAAGTACCAGGGCGGCTATCGCACCGTACCGGTGGATTACCACGGCGGCCTGCAGTATCCGCATCTGGTGCGCGTCGAGGGCACGCCGGATTACCTGAGCCAGATCATCGCGGCGCGCAAGTAGGACAGAGTCGGTAGTGCCATTGCGACAACATGGCAGGAGCCACTTCTCGAAGAAGTGACTCCTGCGCTATCCGGCTGCTATCGGAGCCAAGTTTACTTCCCGGTGCTGCCCGGTTGATCGAGTGCCTTCACCGCATTGAGCGTCTCTTCCACATGTTTCTTCGGGCTGAGGTCCGAATAGACATGGGTGATTTTTCCCGACGGGGCGATCACGTACGAGGTCCGGTTCGACCAGCCGGGCCTCAGCAGCAGCATGGCGTCGTATTCCTTCGCGATCTTTGCGCCGTCATCGGCGGCAACCGGGAACTTGCCGCCGCAGTGTTCGGTTTCCTTCGAAAAATCGGCCAGCTCGGTGATGTTGCCGGCAGTGACGCCGATCACGGTGGCGTGCTGCGCCTTGAACTTGTCGATGGCTTCCGAGAACAGGTGAGCCTCCACGTTGCAGCCCGACGTGTGCGCGGCAGGGAAGAAGTAGACCACCACCGGGCCCTGCTTCAGGGCGTCGGCGAGCTTGAACGTGAACGGTTTACCGGCGAGATAGGCTGGCGCGGAAAAATCGGGTGCCTGCGTGCCTTCCTTCAGGGCGGCGAAAGCCGGTGATGCCAAGGTGGCCGTAACGACAAGGGCGAGGGCGGCGAATTTCATCGAAGACTTCATGGGGCGATCCTGGGACGGCGGGGATGCAACAACATACGCCAAAAGAGTCTGAGCGAATGAGCCGAAGGTCACCGTCGGACCGTGCCTCGGGCAGCAAGGTGCGACAGGCGGTACTGCGCAGCAAGCCGACGATACGTGGCCGGGCGCAGACATGATGGGGTAGTAAACCTTACTCAATCCGCTCTTCGGTTTCGGCTTTTTGTCGATTTTATGAAGATATTTGGAATGAAAATCACGCAATTATAGAAAATAAATATTGCAAATCATATCATTATATGATATACGCATCAGGCCCAGGCACGGGCCTCCGGGGAAAAGTCGTGGTCTTCAACTCGCTTGCGTTCATGGCGTTCTTCGCTGTGGTGTTGGCTCTGCACGCCTTGCCGCTGCCCTGGACCACGAAGAAGATCAATTTGCTGGTTGCCAGCTACCTGTTCTACGCGGCATGGAATCCACCGTTCGTGATCCTGCTGTGGGTGTCCACGGTGGTGGACTGGTTTGCTGCGCAGAAGCTGGTGCACGCGCAACGACCGGTGGTGCGACGAGCCTGGATGCTGCTGTCGGTGGTGGCCAACCTGGGCATGCTCGGCTATTTCAAGTACGGCCACTTCCTGCTCGAGAATTTCAGTGACCTGATGGCGTCGGTGGGGGTGCATTACGTGCCGCCTGCCTGGGACATCGTGTTGCCGGTGGGTATCTCGTTCTACACGTTCGCCACCTTGTCCTACACGCTGGACGTCTACCTCAGGCGCGCGCTACCGGCGAGAAAATTCCTGGATTACGCACTGTTCGTGACGTTTTTCCCGCATCTGGTCGCGGGGCCGATCATGCGTCCGACCGAGCTGGTGCCGCAGTTCGAATCGCCACGCAAGGGCAGCCGCCGGCAGTTGCAGTTCGGCATGGTGCTGGTGACGCTGGGACTGTTCCAGAAGGTGGTGCTGGCCGACGGCTTCCTGGCCAAGGCGGCAGAGATGATCTACGACGCCGAGCAGGCGCCGGGCGCGCTGGACGCCTGGGTCGGCACGCTGGCTTTCAGCGGACAGATCTTCTGCGATTTCGCCGGTTACTCGACGATCGCCATCGGCGTGGCGATGTGCCTGGGTTTCGCCATGCCGGACAACTTCCGCTTTCCGTATGCGGCCGTGGGCTTTTCCGATTTCTGGCGACGCTGGCACATCACGCTGTCCTCGTGGCTGCGCGACTACCTTTACATCCCGCTGGGCGGCAACCGCCACGGCGAGGGGCGCACCTACATGGCGCTGATGGGCACCATGCTGCTGGGCGGTCTGTGGCACGGCGCCAGCTGGACTTTCGTGGTCTGGGGCGGCCTGCATGGCATCTACCTTTCGGTCGAGCGCCAGCTGCGTCAGCGTTTTCCCGGTTACCAGCCCGGCCCGGTGGCCCTGGTGGCACTGGGCTTGCTGACCTGGACGCTGGTCAACGTCACCTGGGTGTTCTTCCGCGCGCACAGCTTCAGCAAGGCGTGGAGTGTGTTGCGTGGCATGGCGGGCGTCAACGCGGCGGCGCCGATCCTGCCGACGATGTATCTGGCGACGACGCTGCTGATTGTCGCCGGGGTAGTGGTGGCGCACTGGCAGATGCGCCAGCGCACGCTCGAATCGGTGCTGCAGCGCGTGTCGGCGATTCCGCTGGCGGTGGCACTGGGGCTGATGGCGTTCTTGGTGGTTATCACGCAGGGGTCGGGCAGTGCGTTCATCTATTTCCAGTTCTGACGGCACGCCGGGCAGCGGTGCGGCGCATCCGGACTTCGTTCGCCTGACCGCGGCGGACCGGCCCGGCGTGGCGCAGCCGGTGCCCGAGCGCGACATTCCCGAGCGGCCGTGGGGCGCGATCTGGCTGGGTGCGATCCTGCTCGCCATGGTCCTGATCGGCGCGTGGGAGCTGCACTGGCGAGCGTTCGGCGTCACCCCCGGCTACGCCAATACCGACAGCGAGTGGGCGCAGCAGCGGCGACGCATCGACCATGGCGAGGGCAACGCGACGGTGCTGGTCGGCTCGTCGCGCACCTTGTTCGACGTGCAACTTCCGGTGTGGCAGCAGCTGACCGGCGAGCGGCCCATCCAGCTGGCACTGGAGGGCACTTCTTCGCTGCCGGCGCTGGAGGATCTGGCCGCCGATCCGAAGTTCACGGGGCGTGTGCTGGTGGGCGTGACGTCCTCGCTTTTCTTCACCGGCTTCGCCTACCGCGGCGACGCGATTGCCAAGGCCCACAAGGAAGGGCCGTCCCGGCGCATCAGCAACTGGCTGTCCATGCATCTGGTGGAGCCGTACTTCGCCTTCGACAACCCCGACTTCGCGTTGGCCACGGTAATTGCCCGCCAGGAGTGGCCGGTACGACCGGGTACGCATCCGCGCATGGCGGTGCGCAAACTGTCCAATTCCGACGCCGACCGCAATACGCACCTGTGGAACAAGCTGGTGACCGACGTCGGCTATCGGGACCTGGCGCGACGCATCTGGTCGCAGCAATTCACCGGTCCACCGCCGCCGGCGATGGATACGCCGGCCAAGCTCGAAGCGCTGGAGCAGAAGCAGATCGACCGCGCGGTTGCAGCGGTGGCGAAACTGCGCGCGCGTGGCGTGAAAGTGGTTTTCCTGCGTGCGCCGGTGATCGGCCCGTACTACGACTTCGAGGAAAAGATCGCGCCGCGAGCGCGCACCTGGGACAAACTGCTCGCGCGTACTGGCGTACCCGGCATATCGTTCACCGATTACCCGCAGTTGCAGGGCCTTGAGCAACCCGAATGGTCACACCTGTCCGAGCCGGCGGCGCGCAAGTTCACCGCAGCACTGGTGCCGCTGGTCGTGAGCGTGTTCCAGCAAACGCCCGTGCTGGCGCAGGGGACAGGCCCGCGTTGACCGGGGAACAGGGATCAAGCAGCTAACCCGGCGCCCGACGTTTCAGGCTTCGACGAGACTGTCGTTCTCGGTATCGGCGATGACCCGATTGCGCCCGGCGCGCTTGGCGCGATAGAGCGCTGCGTCCGCCTCCATGCAAAGCCGCAGCAGCTCGTAGCCGGAGGTGTCGGTGGAGGCCAGGCCGACGCTGGCGGAAATCGGTATGGCACACCCGTCTTTCTCCATCGGCGCTGCGCCAATGGCAACCCGGATGCGATTGGCGATATCCAGGCCCTGCTCGCGGGAACACTCGTGCAGCAGGATGCCGAACTCCTCGCCGCCCAGGCGGCCAAACAGGTCGGTGGGGCGCAATTGTTGCTGGCAGACAGCGACAGTGCGCCTCAATACGGCATCGCCCATGGCGTGGCCATGGGTATCGTTGACCTGCTTGAAGTGGTCCAGATCGATCGATACCAGGCAGGCATGGCCCAGCTTCTTCTGCAGCACATTCAGGACGCGCTCGGCCTCACCGATGAAGTGCTGGTGGTTGAAGATGCCGGTGAGGCTGTCGTGATGGGATAGCCGCTTGAAGCCAAGCTGCGAGCGCTTGAGCCGGAACAGCCAGAGCACGATGGCGGCGAGGGCCATGAGCAACAGGATGATATAGAGCCGACTGGTCTCGACGGCCTTGGTGTCAAGCGCACGCTGCAATCGAAGAATGCTGTTCTGTTTGCTGAGCTCTTCGGTTTCGAGCTTCTTGGTCGCGAACTGCTGTTGCGCCACCTGGTAGGCCAACGCCCGCGCACTGACGTCATTGAGATAGAGCTTGTCCTGGGCGACATAGCGCTCGTAATACGAGAGCGCCGTGGCGGCGTTGCCCTGCTTTTTCTCGATGCGGAAAAGCACATCATAGGCATCCCTCAACGGCTCGCTGATCTCGTCCGGACTGCTCATGGCCACGGCAGCGAGGGCTGCTTTTCGGGCGTTGGTCTCGTCGCCCAGCTTCGCATAGG
>DAHUXL010000231.1 GCA_027307195.1 Rhodanobacter sp.
TGGCACAGATCAGCGTCGGCTTGTCGCTCTGCGCGGTAGCGGCGGCAATCGCCTTCTTCACCGCCTCGGCGTCATGGCCGTCCACACCACGGATCACGTTCCAGCCGTACGCCTCGAAGCGCGCCGGCGTGTTGTCGGTGAACCAGCCGTGCACTTCGCCATCGATCGAGATGCCGTTGTCGTCGTAGATTGCGACCAGTTTGCCCAGTTGCCAGGTGCCGGCCAGCGAGGCGACTTCGTGCGAGATGCCTTCCATCAGGCAGCCGTCGCCGAGAAAGACGTAGGTGTGGTGATCGACGATGGCATGTCCGTCGCGGTTGAAATGCGCCGCCAGCACCTTCTCCGCCAGCGCGAAGCCCACCGCGTTCGCCAGCCCTTGTCCCAACGGCCCGGTGGTGGTTTCCACACCGGGGGTTTCACTGGCTTCGGGATGGCCGGCAGTCTTCGAATGCAGCTGACGGAAGTGCTTGAGCTGATCTATCGGCAGGTCGAACCCGGTCAGGTGCAGCAGTGCGTACTGCAGCATCGAGCCGTGGCCGTTGGAGAGCACGAAACGATCGCGGTTGAACCACTTCGGGTTGGCCGGATTGAACTGCAGGAAGTCGTTCCACAGCACCTCGGCGATATCCGCCATGCCCATCGGCATGCCCGGATGACCGGACTTGGCCGCCTCCACGGCGTCCATGGCAAGGGCGCGCACGGCGTTGGCGAGTTCGCGGCGGGTGGTCATCGGCACATCTCCGGAAGGCTTGGCAAAACGCTGATTGTCGCCGATCCGACCGGGCGCTGTCGCCCCGGTCACCTCGTCTGCACACTACTTTTCGATGCGCGCGAGTAGTGCGCCCTGAATTAACTCATCCTTAATTTCTCCGGACTGGATACCGCCGAGCTTCAGCTAGGAATTCGTTCAATGGCCGGCGCGTGGCTTCCGCGCGCCAGCGTCTGCGCACGTCCCCAAGTGCCTGACGGTGCGTTGTCTATAAGAAGGAGAACCCCATGAAAAAGACCTTGCTTGCCCTTGCACTCGCCTCCACCAGTCTGCTTGCCCTGCCCGCCTTGGCACAGGACGCAGCTCCCCCAGCGTCGGACACGACGGCCAGCAGCACCCAGGCCGCCGGCGGCAACTATCAGCCGAACCAGCCGGTCGGCAGTGGCAACTGGTTTGTCGACGGCAGTGTCGGCC
The DNA here is from genome assembly GCA_027307195.1 of Rhodanobacter sp. GTDB lineage: Bacteria > Pseudomonadota > Gammaproteobacteria > Xanthomonadales > Rhodanobacteraceae > Rhodanobacter. The sequence goes on from DAHUXL010000231.1 coordinate 1,184, forward strand.
AGGCGCATCTGAACAAAGGCCCGTACAACGACCACCCGACCACCTATGCGATCAACGGTGGCTACCGCTGGAAAGTGGGCCAGGATCTGGGGCTCGGCGTCGATGTCGGCTACAACGACCTGGGCAACTTCAGGGTGAAGAACGCCTTCAACAGCAACGACGTCAACCTGACCTCGCAGCGCAATGCCTTGCGTGGCTGGACTGCCGGCGTGAACGGCAAGATCAACGTGTGGCAAGGCCTGTACGTCAGCGGCCGCGCCGGCGTATATGGCTGGAAGGGTCAGGGCTACGACAACCAGAGCATCAATCGCCACAACCTCGACAAGGTCGATTACTACGCCGGTACCGGCGTGGGCTACGACTTCAGCGAGCACTTTGGCCTGGGCCTGTCCTACGACTACTTCCACGCCAAGAAGGACCACGTCAGCCTGTCCACCGATACCGCCTCGCTGACGGCGGAATATCGCTTCTGAATATACGCGGAGATGGCGCGGAGGCTCGTTTCCGCGCCATCTCCGCGCATCGCATTAACCTTGGCTTAATACTGAACTAATCGGTATTGAATCTTTCGATCGGCACCCAATCTAATGGTGCAAGTGTCGCCGCCTGACTTGGGTAGCGCACCTCAGCAGCGGCCACTCCCCCCTCTTTGGGCCGACTGCCATGACAACTGGAGAATCTCCCATGAAAATGAAAAAGACCCTGCTTGCCCTCGCCCTCACCACCGCCGGCCTGCTGGCCGTTCCTGCCGTGTTTGCGCAGAGCGCGCCGACCGACAACGGCGGCTGGTTCATCAACGGCAACGTCGGCCGTACCTCCATCAACCATGGCCCGTACGACGGCCATGACACCGGCTATGCGCTCAACGGCGGCTACCGCTGGTCGCTGGCGCCGAACTTCTCGCTCGGCGCCGAGGTTGGCTACAACGACCTGGGCAATATCCACGCCAAGAACGTCTTCAACAGCCAGCCGGTGATCGCTCCGGGCAAATCCCAGCTGCACGGCTGGACTGCCGGTGCCAATGCCCACCTCGACCTGAGCCCGAACTGGTACCTCAGCGGTCGCACCGGCCTCTACAGCTGGACCGGCCACGGCCTGAGCAATGACGTCAATCCGGTCCGCAAGGGTCTGAACGACAACAGCTGGTACGCCGGCGCCGGCGTGGGCTACAACGTCACCAGCAACCTCAGTGTCGGTCTGAACTACGATTATTTCGATGCGAAGAAGCACAACATCGATCTGAGCACCGACATGGTCTCGGCCAGCGCGGAATACCGCTTCTGATCCACCTTGCCGGTCGCAAGGCCGCACAAAAAAGGGCGCCGCAAGGCGCCCTTTTTTCGTCTGGTCGGCCACTACTACTTCAGCGGCGGATTTACCCGATCAGCCGTTCCACTGACCCAGCGCGGCCAGGCCGTTGTCACGCGCGCGGGCGTGCACGGTCTTCTGGGCGTCGGCGTAGTTCGCCTTCATGTCTTTCGCCCACAGCTTCAGTGCCGCCTGCTGCATGGCGCGACCGTAGGAGAACGACAGCGGCCACGGGTGCGGGCCGAGCTGGTTCATCGCGTTCAGATGTGCGGTGGACTGCAGATCGGTCTGGCCACCGGAAAGGAACACGATGCCCGGCAGCGAGGCCGGCACGGTGGTCTTGAGCACGCGCACGGTGGCCTCGGCCACTTCCTCGACGTCGACCTGCTCGTCCGAGTCCTTGCCCGGAATGACCATGCTGACCTTCAGGATGGTGCCTTCCAGCATCACGTTCTGCTCGTACAGCGCGTTGAACAGGCTGCGCAGCACGGCCTCGTGCACTTCGTAGCTGACCTCGATGCTGTGGTCGCCGTCCATGATCACTTCGGGCTCCACCATCGGCACGATGCCCGCTTCCTGGCACAGCGCGGCATAACGGGCCAGCACGTGGCAGTTCGCCTCGATCGCGGTGGAGCTGGGGTTGTCCTCGGAGATGTTGATCACCGCGCGCCACTTGGCGAACTGCGCGCCCAGCTTGGCGTATTCCTGCAGGCGCTCGCGCAGGCCGTCGAGGCCTTCGGTGACCACGTCGCCCGGAAAGCCGGCCAGCGGCTGTGGGCCCTTGTCGACCTTGATCCCCGGGATGATGCCGAGCTTCTTCATCAGCTGGGTGAACGGCACGCCGTCCTTCGTCGACTGGCGGATCGTCTCGTCGTACAGGATCGCGCCGGAGATGTGCTCGTTCAGGCCCGGCGTGGTCAGCAGCAACTCGCGGTAGGCGCGGCGATTCTCTTCGGTGTTCTCGATGCCGACGGCCTCGAAGCGCTTCTTGATGGTGTTGGTCGACTCGTCGATGGCGATGATGCCCTTGCCGGGTGCGACCATCGCCAGGGCGATGCTTTCAAGATCTTCAATACTCATGACGACTCCGTGGTGCGAGGGCGGCGTCCGCCGGCACAAAGGTTGAAGCCGCCTCGAGATCGAAGCGGCATGGGCCAAAATATCAATTATAGGCCAGATCGGCGGGCTGGACGCGCCAACCCGCGGGCGCCGGTATCAGTACCGATTCAGGGCGCGTAACCAGGCAGCTTGCACGCGTCGATCAGCTGCTGGCGCTGCGCCGGATCCGCCGGTGCATTGAACGGCACCACGTAATAGGTGGCGACCGGCTCGCCGATGCGGTTGCCCAGCGACGGGCCATAGCGGAAATGGGATACCGCGCTGCGCGCCACCGGGCCCAGATCGCTCTTGGGCACGACCTTGACCACCTGCACATCCATCGGCACGCCATCGGAGCCGATCGTATAGGTCACCGCCGCACAACCGGGCTTGTCCAGATTCAGCCCGCTGTTCGGCGCATCCATCTGCACCTTGGTATTGAGCAGGATCCAGTAGTGGTAAAGATCCGGCTGGTCGACCTTGCGCGACTGCGCCAGCACCGGTGCGACGAAGCCCAGCGCCAATGCCAGCAGCAGCGTCTGGCGAAACGGGCGAAGCATGGTTTTCATGGCGATCTCCTGAGCCGGATGTATCGAGTACAGAGTGTAGCCGCCCTTTCGTTCGGCGGCAGTCAACGGGCGATCAGTGGACAGCCGCGCGTCAGCATCACAGATCGCGCAGGCTCTCCACCATGCCATCGGCACCGACCGAGAGCAGCTTCAGCGTATTGGTGCCGCCGCCCTGGCCGACATGATCGCCGTGGGTGAGGATCACGCGGTCACCTTCGCTCAGGCGGCCTTGCGCGAACAGCTGCTGCACCGCGGCGCGGGCGGTAGCCACCGAACTCATGCCTTCGTGCGAAAACGCCACCGGCTGCACGTCGCGCAGCAGCAGCATGCGACGACGCGCATCGGCCAGCGGCGACAGTGCATAGATCGGCACCGCGGTGCGATAGCGCGAGAGCCATTGCGCGGTGGCGCCGGACTCGGTCAGGGCGACGATTGCGCGCACGCCCAGCTCGCCGGCCAGCAGCATCGCCGCCAGCGCGATCGCCTGATCGGTGCGATCCAGCATGTGCCCGCCGGTAGTCAGGTCTTCCTTCGGCTCGAACTGGCGCTCGGCACCGAGGCAGATCCGGCGCATTGCCGCCACCGCCTTGTCCGGATGCGCACCGGCCGCGGTTTCCTCCGACAGCATCACCGCGTCGGTGCCATCGATCACCGCGTTGGCCACGTCCAGCACCTCGGCGCGGGTCGGGATCGGCGAGCGCACCATCGACTGCAGCATCTGCGTGGCGGTGATCACGGCACGGTTGCGCTGCACTGATTCGCGGATGATCTTCTTCTGCAGGCCGGGCAGTTCGGCATCGCCGATTTCCACGCCCAGATCGCCGCGCGCCACCATCACCACGTCGGAGGCATCGATGATCTCGCCCAGCACCGGAATCGCGTCGGCGCGCTCGATCTTCGCCACCAGCGATGCATTGCCGCCGGCCTCGTGCAGCAGGCGGCGGGCCTGATGCATGTCATCGGCCGAACGCACGAACGACACCGCCAGGAAATCCGCGCCGATCTCGGCGGCCAGCTTGATGTCGGCTTTGTCCTTGTCCGACAGCGCGGTTACCGACAGTCCGCCGCCTTGCCGGTTGAGACCCTTGCGATTGGACAGCTTGCCGCCAATCAGTACCTGGCAGCGCACTTCGACGCCGACCACGGCCAGCACGGTCAGCGCGACCAGGCCGTCGTCCAGCAGCAGCACGTCGCCGGCATGCACGTCCTGCGGCAATTCGTAATAGCTGACGCCGACGCGGGTGGCGTCGCCGGGTGGCGCATCGGGGCGGCAGTCCAGCACGAACGAGGCGCCGTCGACCAGCTCCACCGGCCCGTTCGCGAACGTCTCGATGCGAATCTTCGGACCCTGCAGATCAGCCAGCACGCCGACCTCGCGCCCGGCCGCCGCCGCCGCCAGACGTACCGCGTTGGCGCGTGCGCGGTGATCGTCCGGCTGGCCATGCGACAGGTTCAGGCGAACCACGTCGACGCCTTCGGCGATGAGTTTTTCGAGCATGCCCGGCGCATCGGTGGCGGGGCCGAGGGTGGCGACGATCTTGGTGCGGCGTGTGGGAGTGTCGGTCATGTCGCCGAGGCTAGCAGATGCGAGCCGTTGCGCGAGTCTTGCAAACGTATGCAATGAAAGTCTGGCCGTCTATCCACCTGGAACCGCGTCGATCCACCCGGCAAGCCATGCCTGCGCGACCCTTCGTCCAACCGGCCTGCCGGTGGATCAACCGGGCATCTCAAGGATTCAGGGCGAGATTCAGCACCTCGGCCAGACGGCGGCCGCCTTCGCGCAGGCGCTGTTCGGCCAGCGGCAGTTCGGCACGAACATAGGCGGCATCGATGACGTGTCCGTCGGGATAGAAGCCGGCATCGGCCGTGATCCGGCAGGACTCTTCGGCCCACTGCGCATAAGGGTTGTCCAGCGGTACAACCGGCATCGGCAGCGCGACCGGACCGGACGAGTCGAGCTGCTGCGCATAGGCCTGCCATTCGAGGCCGCGGGTGCGCAACATGCCGGAGTCCCACACCTTGTGCAGGTTGCTGCCCTTGCCGTCGAACTGCACCTGATAGGTATTGCCGCCCTTGTCGTCGCGGTAGCCGGCATGCAGCGGCTGATGGATGTCGCCGACAAAATGCACCACGAACTTCAGCGCGTCGCGGCGCGCAGCATCCGGTTGGCTGCGATCACCCAGCACGCCCACGTAGTGCTGCAGTGCAGACACCACACAGCGATCGTCGCGGCAGTCGCGCGGCGGCACATAATCGCAATCGCTGCCGCCCCGGAAATTGATGTAGTGCTGGCTGCGGGTCTGCTTCCACAGCGCGTCCTGCGCCGGGTCGTTCTGGATCTGGTCAGCCCAGCTGGCGATATCGGCCAGCGATTTGGTGTGTTCCGGCGCCAGCAGCCGCTCGACTTCCGCCTCGGCCACCGGGCTCAGATGACGCTGTGCCAGCTCGGCCACCACGCTGTGACCGAGCGGTCCCCATGCCTGCACCGGGGCAACCAGCAGGCAGGCAAGCAGGGTTGTGGCGGCGCGGCGAGTGAAGTTCATGCGGATATCCTTTGAGGCAATCGCGGCAGTCTGCCACAGCCGATCCGAATCTTTTATGGCAGGCCAGGACGACGGCGCGCCTGCCGCCACGAGCGTCATGCGGCGATTGGCTGTAAAATTGCGATTTTGACGGCTGCCAATCGCAGCCACGTTTTCATTTCCTCTGGAGGACGCCCCCTCATGACCATCAAGGTCGGCATCAACGGCTTCGGCCGCATCGGTCGCAACGTGCTGCGCGCCGCCGTGCAGAACTTCGGCAACGACATCGAGATCGTGGCGATCAACGACCTGCTCGAGCCGGACTACCTTGCCTACATGCTCAGCTACGACTCGGTGCATGGCCGCTTCAAGGGCGATGTCAAGGTGGAAGGTGGTCACCTGGTGGTCAACGGCAGGAAGATCCGCCTGACCCAGGAGCGCGATCCGGCCGCACTGAAGTGGAACGAGGTGAACGCCGACGTGGTGATCGAATCCACCGGCCTGTTCCTGGACAAGTTGACCGCACAGAAGCATCTCGACGCCGGCGCGAAGAAGGTGATCCTGTCCGCGCCGTCGAAGGACGACACGCCGATGTTCGTCTACGGCGTGAACGACAGGAAGTACGCCGGCGAAGCGATCATCTCCAACGCCAGCTGCACCACCAACTGCCTCGCGCCGATCGCGAAGGTGCTCAATGACAAGTGGGGCATCAAGCGCGGCCTGATGACTACCGTGCATGCGGCGACCGCGACGCAGAAGACCGTCGACGGCCCGAGCAACAAGGACTGGCGCGGCGGCCGCGGCATCCTGGAGAACATCATTCCCTCCTCCACCGGCGCCGCCAAGGCGGTCGGCGTGGTGATTCCCGAGCTCAACAAGAAGCTCACCGGCATGAGCTTCCGCGTGCCGACCTCGGACGTGTCCGTGGTCGACCTCACCGTCGAGCTGGAAAAGCCCGCGACCTACGCGGAAATCTGCGCCGAGATGAAGGCGCAGAGCGAAGGCCCGCTGAAGGGCATCCTTGGCTACACCACCGACAAGGTCGTCGCCACCGATTTCCGTGGTGACGCGCGTACCTCGATCTTCGACGCCGATGCCGGCATCGCGCTCGACGACACCTTCGTCAAGCTGGTCAGCTGGTACGACAACGAGTGGGGCTATTCGAACAAGTGTCTGGAGATGGTGCGGGTGGTGGCGAAGTAAGCCGCCTTCGACACAAGATAAAAAGCCGGGCATTCGCCCGGCTTTTTTTTATGGACGCCCCGTTGCTGCATCGACCTGCGCGGCGCCTGGCTCAGCGCTTCAGCAACGGCAGCTTGTCCGGTACGCCGTCCCACTTCGCTGCATCTTCCATCGCGGGGATCTTGCTGGTCAGTACCGGCCATTCGCGTGCCAGTTCGGCATTGATCGCAAGAAAGCCCTCCTGTCCGGAAGGAACGTCCAGCTCGGGGAAGATCGCGCCAACCGGGCACTCCTCCACGCACAACGTGCAGTCGATGCATTCGTCGGGGTCGATCACCAGGAAATTCGGCCCGGCGTGAAAACAATCCACCGGGCACACCTCGACGCAGTCGGTGTGCTTGCAGTTGATGCAGTTGTCGGTGACGACGTGCGTCATCGTGTCTCCTCCCGGCGCCAGCCGATGCATGGCCACAGTGTCGGCGATGACAGGCGCTGCCGTCATGATCCAGATCAGGGCCGCTCATGCACGAACACCACACAATGCTTCTGCACCTTAGCCCTTCCCCTCATGGAGCAACACATCGTGCGCAAACTGATTGCGATCGCACTGCTCGGCCTGCTGTCCACCCCGCTGATGGCCGCCGAGTGTTCCACCACCGTCGAAGCCAACGACGCCATGCAGTACAACCAGAAGACCATCACCGTACCGAAGACCTGCAAGACCTTCAGCGTGACCCTGAAGCACACCGGCAAGCTGCCGAAGACCGCAATGGGCCACAACTGGGTACTGGCCAACAGTGCCGACGAGTCGGGTGTGATTGCCGACGGCATGAAGGCCGGCTCGGCCAGCAGCTACGTGAAGCCCGACGACAGCCGGATCATCGCCCACACCAGGCTGATCGGCGGCGGCGAATCCGACTCGGCCACCTTCAGCGTGGCCAAGCTCAAGGTCGGCGAGTCGTATGCTTATTTCTGCACCTTCCCCGGCCACGCCGCGCTGATGAAGGGCACGTTGAGCCTGAGCAAATAAGCTTCAAGCATCTGCTGCACATCCGGCACAGCCATGCCGGATGTGCATTGTTCTTGAAACCATCGCGCATTGTTCAGCGCACCGGACCCATGATGCCCTGCATGAATCCACCGGCCACCTTCGACGAGTCCGCGATCGCCACCCTGGTGGACCGCTTCTACGAAAAAGTGCGGCTCGATCCGGAACTCGGCCCGGTGTTCAACGCGGCCGTGCACGACTGGGACGAACACAAGCGCCTGCTGACTTCGTTCTGGGCCTCGGTAGCCTTGCGTGCAAGCAGCTATCGCGGCAACCCGATGGCCGCGCATCGGCCGCACCCGATCCGCGCCGAACACTTCGACCACTGGCTCGCGCTCTGGCGCGAAACAAGCGCGGAGGAGCTGGACGAAGCCCATGCCGCACAGATGCTGGAATACGCTGAACGCATCGGCCAGAGCCTCAAGCTCGGACTCGGCCTGCGGCCGCAGGCACGCAGCTTCGGCATGCCGATCGTCGGCATCAGTCACTGAGCAGAGCTGCGGCTAAGATATTTCGGCAGGGAGGCGCCCTGTCCGCGAACCCACTGTGGGAGCGACTACAGTCGCGATAGCTTCTGGAACGTCACCAAGAGCATCGCGACTGAAGTCGCTCCCACCAATCCATTCGGCACGACCGAACGAACCCCCACATGTGTGGGATGCGCTCCTACGCCATCACGCCAGCGCTTTCATCGCCGCATCGTAATCCGGCTCGTGCGCTATCTCGCCGACCAGCTCGGCGTGGATCACCTTGTCGTGTTCGTCCAGCACCACCACCGCACGCGCGGCCAGGCCGGCCAGCGGACCGCTGGCGATCGCCACGCCATAGTCGTTGAGGAACTGGCGGCCGCGCATCAGCGACAGGTTGGTGACCTGCTTCAGCCCTTCGGCGCCACAGAAGCGCGCCTGCGCAAACGGCAGGTCGGCCGAGATGCACAGCACCACGGTGTTGTCGAGCTGGCTCGCCGATTCGTTGAAATGGCGCACCGACATGGCGCAGGTCGGCGTATCGACGCTGGGGAAGATATTCAGCACCTTGCGCTTGCCCGGGAAATTCGACAGCGTGACATCGGACAGGTCGCCACCGACCAGGCTGAATGCCGGCGCCGTCGTACCGACCGCCGGAAACTGGCCGTTGATGCTGATCGGCTGACCCTTGAGCGTGACGTTGGACATGTTGCACCTCGTGAGGAGAAAACGGCCTACAAGTAGAACATGGTCTTGGCCAGAAAGACGATCCCGATCATCAGGCCCAGCACGATGCGATGGGTATGCCGGAACCGGCAGACGTCCATCCTGCCGTGCCGCGACGCCCACATCGCATTGATGAACACGCCAAGCACGCCGAACGCCAGCAGCACCTTCAGCAGCAACAGATTGCCGAAGCGCGAACCGACGCAGCCGAGGCCATCGCAGCGGATGTCGAACAGCAGGCCGCCGCTGACGAACAGCAGGATCACCACCACCGGCATGAACCGGCGCACCCGCGCCATCACTGCCTGCTCGATGCGCTGCATGGTGGCGCCATCGAAGTGCTTGTGCAGCGACTCGACCACCAGCACCTCGAACGTCACCGCGCCTACGAACACGATTGCGCAGGACAGGTGCAGCAGGACGATCCACGGATACCAGGCGGACATGGCAAAGCTCGACGGCGGGAAGAGGTACAGGTTCCGCCGCAACCCACGTGTCGGCCATGACCTGCATCAAGTGCCGTCGCTCC
>DAHUXL010000210.1 GCA_027307195.1 Rhodanobacter sp.
TCCTGCGCCGGATCGAAGCGCAGCTTGTCGAGCAGGCGTTGCAATTCGGGATAGCAGCCCTGCACGTCGCCGATCGCGTACGTAGCCATGTCAGCGCTGAACCATCAGTGCAGCGTGCGCGGAATGGACAGGGTGAAGGTCGGAATGGGTGCCTCGAACTCCGTGCCGTCGTCGGCCAGCATCTGGTAGCTGCCGCCCATGGTGCCCACCGGGGTTTCCAGCACGGCGCCCGAGGTGTATTCGTAATCGTCGCCGGGACGCATCCATGGCTGCTCGCCGACCACGCCGTCGCCGGTCACTTCCTCCACCTTGCCATTGGCATCGGTGATCATCCAGCGACGGGTGAGCAGGCGTGCCGGCATCGCGCCGGCATTGCGCAGGGTGACGGTGTAGGCGAAAACGTAGCGATTGTCACCGGGCTTCGATTGATCGGGGACGAAGCGTGTTTCGACCTGCACATCGATCGTGTAGGAAGATTTTTCAGTCATGTTCCGATTGTAAGGCCTGCCGCTGCGAATGGGGCGCGGTGGTCGCAATTGAAACGCATCCTGCGATCAAAGGCTGCCGTAGACTTTGGCAAGGCGCACGAAATCGGCCGGAGCGAGTGTTTCGGCGCGAGCCTTGGGGTCGATATCGGCGCGGCGGATCGCATCGCTGTCGAGCAACTGCTTGAGGGCGTTGGCCAGCGTCTTGCGCCGTTGACCGAATGCGGCCTTGACCACGGCGTAGACATGCTCGGGTCGTGCATCATGCAGTTCGTGCGGTTCCAGTGGCAGCAGCCGCACCACCGCCGATTCCACTTTCGGCGGCGGCCGGAACGCTTCCGGCGGCACGTTGAACAGCGGCTCGACCCGGCAGGCCAGCTGCAGCATCACGGACAACCGCCCATACACCTTGCTGCCCGGCTCCGCGGCCATGCGGTCGACCACTTCCTTCTGCAGCATGAAGTGCATGTCCTGGATCGCCGCCGCATGCTCGACGCAGTGGAACAGGATCGGACTGGAGATGTAGTAGGGCAGGTTGCCGGCGATGCGCAGCCGCGGTACGCCGTGACTGTGCGCCAGTGCGGTGAAGTCCACCTTCAGTACATCAGCATGGATGATGTGCAGCTCGCCGACACTGGCGGCGCGCGCCTGCAGACCGGGTATCAGGTCGGTATCCAGCTCGATCGCGGTGAGCTTGCCAGCGGCAGCCAGCAATGGCAGCGTCAACGCGCCTTCACCCGGGCCGATCTCGACCACGAAATCTTCCGTCCGGGGGGTCACGGCACTGACGATGCGTTCGATGTAGCGGCGGTCGTGCAGGAAGTGCTGGCCGAAGCTTTTCTTGGGACGGGCGTTCATGCGACGGCCTTTCTACGTGCGACGAGTTCGATGGCCATGTTGGCAGCAGCGATCAGACTGGCAGGATCAGCGCGGCCGCTGCCGGCCAGATCCAGTGCGGTGCCGTGATCGACCGAGGTGCGGATGAACGGCAGGCCGAGGGTGAGGTTGACGGTGCGGTCGAACGCTTCGCTTTTCAGCACCGGCAACGCCTGGTCGTGGTACATCGCCAGCACGGCGTCGTAGCGGCGGCGCTGGGCCGGCACGAACGCCGTGTCGGCGGGTAACGGCCCGAGCAGGTGCATGCCTTCGTGGCGCAACGCATCCAGTGTCGGGATCAGGGTGTCGATTTCCTCGCGGCCGAGATGGCCGCCTTCACCGGCATGCGGATTGATGCCCAGCACCGCAATGCGTGGCTCGGCAATGCCGAACTTCGTACGCAGTTCGGCATGCACGGTGCGCAGTATGCGAGTCACCGAGGCTTGGGTGATCGCGGCGGAAACCGCTGCCAGCGGCAGATGCGTGGTCGCCAGTGCCACGCGCAGCTCGGGGCTCGCCAGCATCATCACCACCTCGGCGTGGGCGCGTTCGGCGAAGAATTCGGTGTGACCGCTGAAGCGGATGCCGGCGTCGTTGATCGAGGATTTTTGCAGCGGGGCGGTGACCACTGCGTCGTAGCGACCGGTCATGCAGCCGTCGGCCGCCTCGTCCAGCGCATCCAGCACATGCCGGGCATTGCGTGGATCGGGTTGACCCGGCACTTCGGTGATCGCCAGCGGCGTGTGCCGCAGGCGCAAGCTGCCGGGGCGGCGTTCGGTCTGCGCGCTGCCGTCGTCGTCGGTCAGTTCGATGGTCACACCGCAGCGCGTGGCCGCGCGTTCCAGCAGCTGGCGGTCGGTGATCGCCACCAGACTGGCTGTCAGCGGCGTGGCGGCCAGTCGGATCAGCAGTTCCGGGCCGATGCCGGCCGGCTCACCGGCAGTGACCGCGAGCCGGGGCAGTGGCATGGCGTTCAATCAGCTTACGGCGTGGTGCCGGTGGCCGCATGGTTGTCCGTCTCGCGCAACTCGGGCACCAGGATGTTGACATAGGCGTTGGAGCGCAGATCGCGCAGGTAATCGTCGTAGGTCTGCTCGGACTTGCGTGTGCCGATCGCCTGACGCGCCTGATCGCGCTCGATCTGCACGGTCAGGTCGCTTTCGCGCGAACCCAGACGCTGAAGGATGTGCCAGCCGGCCTCGCTCTGGAACGGCTGCGACACTTCATTGTCTTTCAGCTCACCCAGCTCTTTGCCGATGGTCGCGCCCCATGCCTGCGGCTGAAACCAGCCCATGTCGCCGCCGACATTGGCTGTGGTGTCGTCCTTGGAATTTTCCTTCGCCAGGGTGGCGAAGTCTTCATGCTTGTTGATGATGCGGTTGTACAGGTCCTTCGCCTTCTGCTCGGCCTGCGCCGGCGTCACCAGCTCGCTCGGCTTGATCAGGATCTGTCGGGCATGAAATTCGGTGACCACCTTGCGGCTGCCCTGGCGCTGGTCGATCAGCTTCAGGATGTGGAAACCGGTCGGGCCGCGCAGCGCCGGACTGACGTCGCCGGGTTTCATCGAGCCGATAGTGTCGGCGAAGGCGGCCGGAATCTCGTCCATGCGCCGCCAGCCGAGATCGCCACCGTCCAGTGCATCGGATGCATCGGAGTAGCGGATCGCAGCAGCGTTGAAGTCCATGCCGCCCTTGATCGCGGCAAGCGTCTGCTCGGCCTTGGCCTGGCTGGCCTGGATCGCGGCTGCATCGGCGCCGCCGGGGATGCTGATCTGGATGTGCGCCAGATGCACTTCACCGGCCTTGTAGGTCGGGCTGCTGAGCAGGTTGTCGATCTCGCTGTCGGTAACCGAGACCGAGTCCTGCACCACGCTTTGATGCAGGCGCTGCACGGTGATCTGGTCGCTGAGCTGCTGGCGGAACGAGGCAAAGCTGGCGCCGCTCTGCTCCACCTGGGCGCGCAGCTGCTCGGGGGTGAGCTTGTTCTGCTGGGCCACGCCCTGGATCGCCTGGTCGACATCCGCGTCGGAAACGTGGATGCCCTGATCCTGCGCCTTCTGGATCTGCAGGCGCATCAATACCAGACGATCGAGTACCTGCTGCTGCAGCACGTTCATCGGTGGCAACTGCTCGGTATGACCGGCATATTGCTGCTGCACCGAGGCCACGGCGTCGTTCAGTTCGCTCTGCAGGATCACGTCGTCGTTGACGACGGCCACGATGCGATCCAGCGGCTGGCCGGCCGGCGCGGCGGACGTCAGCATCTGGGCATGGGCGGGGAGCATGATCGCGAGCGCGAGCAGGAGAGATGCAAGGAATTGCTTCATCGATGGAAAGCCTGAATCGCCGGGGCGAATGCGTTTATTGATAGCCGAGAATATCACGGCGCAGCAGCGGATCGATTTGGCCGCCCGATGAGCCGAGCCCCTTGAAAACCACTTCGAACATGATCGCGTTGTCGCGCTGGTTGATATTGCCGCTGGTGGGAAGCGGACCGACGCCGTAATAGCTCTGGTTGACATAGTTGCGATCCACCAGCCGCAGCGTCACGCAGCAACTGTCGTATTCCACGCCAGCCAGTGCATCGACGGTCTCGCGATCCATGACCGAGTAAGTCCACGATCCCACCAGGCGCCAGCGTTCGGATAGCGGGTAGACCGCAGAGGCGCTGTATTGTTCCAGCAGCCCGCGACGATAGCGGTATGAGAAGTTGATGATGCCGTCCGTGCCCAGCCGGCGTTGCAGTTCCACCGCGGCCATGTCGGTGAGGCGGGTGTTCGGACTCCACTGGTACGAACTGTTCAGGCGCCAGCGGTCGTTGAGCTGCACGTCGAGCTGAGCCACATAGTCCGAACCGGTCCAGTCGGTGCCCACCACCCGCTGCGGGCTGAAATAATGGATCTGGCCGAAGCTGGCCGATACCCGCTCCACACCGCTGTCGTCGAGCAGGCGGGTAGTGAGGGCGGCGGTGAGGTTGTTCGCATCCATCTGCCGGTCGGCACCGGAGAACTGATTCGGCGAAAACAGCTGCCAGTAGTCGAACGACATCAGACTGGTATCGAATACCGGGAGGTTGTTCTGGTTGCGATACGGCACGTACAGGTAGTACAGCCGTGGCTCCAGGGTCTGCGTGTAGCTGTTGCCGAACAGCGAGGTGTTGCGGTCGAAGACCAGTCCGCTGTCCACGCTGACGATTGGCAGGGCGCGGCTCGGCGACTGTTGCGTGAACGGCGAGACGCCGCCACTGCCGAGAAGTCCGCCGTAACCGTACCGGTCATAGCTGTTGTCGAGTTGATAGGCGGTGTAGCGATAGGCGACCTTCGGGCGCACGAACCAGGCGGAAGAGCCGAAATCGGCGGCGAGGTAGGGATAGAGATCCTCGCGCTCGCCTTCGACGAAGCCGGCCTTGCGGAACGCCACCGCCGAACTACTCATGCCGAATTCCAGCCAGCGCGTCAGCGGAACGTTCATGCCGAAGGTGGCATAAGGCAGCTGGTCATACGGCAGCACGCTGTCGGCCACGAAGGGGTTCACGTTCTGGTAGATGGTGCCGCCGAACGATGCATTCCACCACTTGCCGCCGCCCATGATGGCGGCGTTGGAGGTCAGCGTGTAGACCGCGGCGTGGGACAGCGCGTTGCCATAGTCGTACAGGTAGCTGCTGTCCGAGGCGTGGTTGTACGAACCGACGAACTGCCAGCCCTGCCATAGGGCCGTGCGATCGGAGAAGTTGACCAGGTAGCGCGAATCGCCCTTGGTGTTGGCCAGGCCATCGTTCTCGCCATGATCGTTCGGCACATATTCCAGGTTGAGCTGGCCGTTGCTGCCGGGTATCAGATAGCGGAATTCGCCGGCCAGCATCGCGCCGCGATCGCTGTAGATGCGCGGATCGAGCGTGGCATCGTAGTTCGGCGCCAGGTTCAGATAGTACGGCGTGCTGATCTCGAAACCGGAGCGGCTGGTATTGCCGATCGTCGGATACAGGAAGCCGCTCTTGCGCCGATCGTCGGTCGGGAAGCTGAAGTACGGCAGGTACAGGAATGGCACGTTGCCGATCCGCATGGTGGCGTTGCGCGCCACGCCGACGCCGGTGTCCTTGTCGATGGTGATCGACTTGGCGCGGAACTCCCACAGGTGGTGGCCAACGTCGCAGGTGGAGTACGTCGCCATCGAATAACGGGTATGCAGCGCATCCAGCATCTGTCCCTGCCTGGCCGCACCGTTGCCGCGCGAGTCGAGCATCTGGTAGCGCACGTCGTCGGCAATGCCGCGGCTGGCGTTGGTGTTGCCGCGCATGTGCGAGGCAGCCAGCAATTGGGCGGCCTCCTGGTAGCGCACGTTGCCGCGGGCATCGTAGTCGGGGTTGCTGTCGTTGTAGTCGACCGGATCGGCCTGCAACTGCTGATCGGCGCGTTGCAGCCTCACGTCACCCGACAAGTGGTAGACCGACGAGTTGGAGCTGTCCACGTGCTGCGCATGCACCTGGGTGGGGCTGGTCTCGCGCAGGCCGGGATCCTTGCCGAGGCTGGGGTCGTAGAACTCCAGCAGCGCATTGGGCCGGCACATCGCGTAGCTGTACGGGCGCGGCGCACAGTGGAACGAGCCCAGCGGACACGCCTGTTCGGCGCCGTTGAGCGAGGTTTTGGGATGGCTGTGGACACCCTTGGCGTCGGCTTGGCCGCCGATCAGGGCGAGTGCTGCGGCAACCGCCAACAGGCGGCGTGGGGGTAGCTTGGGCATCACTGTCGAAATCTGCCGGCTTTGAAGGCTCGTTAAGCTAGCAGAAAGACCCGGGATACGGCAGGCAAACGTTTCCAGGCCGGTGCGAGGATTCAGCGTGGGTGGGCAGATTGTGAGCAGAATGGCGCGTCGGCGGCGTCGCCCAACGCCCTAGGCCATCAACGAATTGACATGTGCCGCCGTGCTGGCGGCCAGCGCGGCGAGGTCGTAGCCGCCCTCCAGGGTGGAGACCAGCCGGCCACCCGCGTGCGTGCTGGCCACCGCCACCAGCCGTTCGGTGATCCAGACATAGTCTTCCTGGCCCAGCCGGATATCCGCCAGCGGGTCATTGCGGTGCGCGTCGAAACCGGCCGAAACCAGCACCAGCTGCGGCTTGAACGCATGCAACCGCGGCAGCAGCACGCTGTCCCACAGTTCGCGGAACTCGTGCGAGCCGGCGCCGGGCGACAAGCTGGCGTTGACGATATTGCCGACACCGCGTTCGTCCTCGCGCCCACTGTCCGGATACAGCGGCGACTGATGGCTGGAAACGAACAGCACGCGCGGGTCGCGCTCGAAGATGTCCTGCGTGCCGTTGCCGTGGTGCACGTCGAAGTCGGCGATCGCGACCCGCTTCAGTCCGTACGAGGCCAGCGCGTGCGCGGCGGCCAGCGCGATGTTGTTGAACAGGCAGAAACCCATCGCCCGGTCGCGGGTGGCGTGATGGCCGGGCGGACGCACCGCGCAGAATGCGCGCTGGGTCGCGCCGGACAGCACCGCATCCACGGCAGCCATCGTGGCGCCGGCGGCGCGCAGGGCGGCTTCGACCGAGCCGGGCGACATCACGGTGTCCTCATCCAGCCGATACGCGCCACCTTCGGGCGGGGTGCTGGTCAGGATGTGGTCGACGTGAGCAGCGCTGTGCACCCGCAGCAGTTGCTCACGCGTGGCGCGCGGCGCCTCGATCCGGTCGAGTGCGGCAAAACGGTCGTGATCCAGCGCCTGCAGCACCGCGCGCAGGCGTGCCGGGCGCTCGGCATGATCCGGGCCGGGATCGTGCTGCAGACAGGCGGGATGGGTGTAAAGCCGCAGCATGCGGCGGCTTATCCGGCAGCTTGGGGCTTGCGGCGACGCTCGTGCTGCCACAGCACTTCGCCATGGCCGCTGGCGCGCGCCAAGACGCGCGAGATCACGAACAGCAGGTCGGACAGCCGATTGAGATAGCGCTGCGGTTGGCTGCGGATGTCTTCCACCCGCGCCAGCGCAATGACTTCGCGTTCCGCACGCCGGCATACCGTGCGCGCCAGATGACCGCAGGCCGCGGCCATGCCGCCGCCGGGCAGGATGAATTCCTTCAGCGGAGGCAGGGGTTCGTTGAGACGGTCGAGGATGTGTTCCAGCCGGTCGATGTCGCTGTCCTCGACCATTGCCATGCCGGGGATGCACAACTCCCCACCGAGATCGAACAGGTCGTGCTGTACCTGGGTCAGCGCCTCGCGCACGTCCTCAGTGACCCCGTCGGCCGCCAGCACCATCCCGATGGCGCTGTTGAGTTCGTCCACCGTGCCATAGGCATTGACCCGCAGCGAGTCCTTGCCCACCCGCGAGCCGTCACCGAGGCCGGTGCTGCCGTCGTCGCCGGTGCGCGTGTAGATCTTCGAGAGACGGTTGCCCATGGCGAATCAGCGTATCGGATCAGCGTGGCAGCTTGGCTTGGCCTTCGGCCTGCAGCGCACGTGCGACCTGGATGACCAGCACATGCACGACGGCGCCGAGGCCGACATACAGGGCCGTGGTCTGCAGGAACGGCAGATACCAGTCGCCCAGATTGGCGAACCATGCGGCGAAACTGCGCGGCAGCGGCACGCTGTTGCTGAGCCAGTAGAAGCTGCCGTTGGAAACCAGATAGCACGCGGCCCAGCTGACCAGCAGCGCGACTGCCGCCATGCCCAGCGTCTGCAGGCGCAGACCGGCCTGATGCTTCGCCAGCCAGCTGCCACCCAGCCACAGGCTGAAGTACGACGGGATCAGGAACCAGTAGGCCACCGAGACGCAGTAGTGGCTCCAGAAATCGATGCCCTGGCTGTTGATCACCAGATAATCGACCAGCACCGCTTCGGCCATCAGCAACGGGAACGCCCAGCGACCGGCGCCGCGCAGCCAGAAGCCGGCGAGGAAGAAAATGCCCCAGGAGGCATCTGGCAGTGCATCGAAGTGATGCAGCAGCGAGTGATGCATGCGGGTAGCCGCCATCACCACGGCGAGTGCCAGCAAGATGCCGAGGCGTTGGGTCAGTGTCTTGACCATGAGGGGCTCCATAGGTGCGTCTGAACAGACCACTAGTCTAGCCCAATGCACTGCAACGCAGGCAGCCTCAACGCGTATCATCGGCGCATGAATGTGCCCGCACCCCCTGCCTCGAACGAATCCGGTGTCCTGATCGTCGGTGGCGGCCTGGTCGGCGCCAGTCTGGCGATCGCGCTGGATGCGGCCGGCATCGCCGCTACCCTGGTCGAGACTGCCGTCCCGCGTGCCGACGCCCAGCCCAGTTACGACGAACGCAATCTGGCGCTGGCCCGCGCCACCGTCAACGGGCTCGACGCGATCGGCGTGTGGCGCCATGCCGCCGCGCAAGCCACCCCGATCCGGCATATCCATGTCAGCCGTGCCGGCGAATTCGGCAGTGCGCGCATCGACGCGGACAAGCAGGTTGTCGATGCACTGGGCTGGACGTTGCCCGCACGCGAACTGGGCGCGGCGCTGCTGTGCCGACTCGACGAATGCACCCGGTTGACCCGGTTGGCGCCCGCCACCCTGGCGGCACTGGAACCGCTGGCTGACGGCTGGCGCGCCCAGGTCAACACGCCGGACGGCCTGCGCAGCCTCGATACGCCGCTGCTGGTCGGTGCCGACGGCACCGACTCGTTCGTGCGCACGCAGCTCGGCATCGAGGCCGAGCGCCACGATTACCGGCAGACGCTGTTCGTCTGCACGATTACACCGGAACGCGATCACGCGAACCGCGCCTACGAACGCTTCGCCGATGACGGCCCGATCGCGTTACTGCCGCTGGCCGAGCATCGCTGCGGGCTGGTGCTCACCGTGGCGGCCGATGAGGCGGACGCGGTCGCCGCGCTCGACGATGCGGGTTTCATCGAACTGGCGCAGCGGCGCTTCGGCTGGCGGTTGGGTCGACTCAGCCGGCCCGGCAAACGCCATCCATACGCGATCCATCGTGTGGCCGCCGCACAGTTGGTCGGGCCGCGTGCCGTGCTGGTCGGCAATGCCGCGCAGACCGTGCATCCGATCGGCGCGCAGGGCTTCAATCTCGGCCTGCGCGATGCATTGACCCTGGCCGAGCTGATCGCAGCAACTGCCGACCCCGGTGCTGCCGAACTGCTGGAACGCTATGCCGCACGCCGCGCGCCCGATCGCGAAGGCACCATGACGATGAGCCATGGCCTGGTGCGGCTGGCCTGCCTGCCGCAGCCGTTGCTGGCGCCGTTGCGATCGCTGGTCTTGCTGGCCTGCGATCGCCTGCCGCCGCTACAGCGCGCACTGGCGCGGCGCGGCATGGGTTTTCGCGGTGAGCCGCCGCACGCGGTGCTGGAGCGGCTGCCATGAGCGCGGCGGCAGCAGAGGCTTCGCTCCGCCGCCGAGCGCCGACCCTGGATGTCGCCGTGGTCGGTGGCGGCATGGTTGGCGCGGCCGCTGCACTGGCGCTGGCGCGTGCCGGTTTCAGTACCGCCCTGCTGGAGGTGCGTGAGCCGGCGGCGTGGAGCGCGGACGATGAAGTGGATCTGCGCGTGGTCGGGCTCGCGCCGTCATCGCTGGCACTCCTGGACGATCTGGGCGTCTGGATGTCCATTCGCGATGCCCGTGCCGGCCCGTATGCACACATGCATGTATGGGATGCCGAGAGCGGCGCGGCGATCGATTTCGACGCAGCCAGCGAGGGGCGCGATCTGCTCGGCTATATCGTCGAGAACAATCTGGTGCAGTGGACGCTGTGGCAGGCGCTCGAAGCGGCCGGTGTGAGCCGCCTGTGTCCGGCCGAGGTGAAGGGTTTCGAGGCGCACGGGGATCGCATCCAGCTGGAACTGGCAGACGGCGAGATATTGACGGCCGGCCTGCTGGTGGCCGCCGATGGCGCCGCCTCGCCGCTGCGCCAGCTGGCCGGCATCGGTACGCGTGGTCGCGACTACGCGCAGCGTGCGGTGGTCGCGCATGTCCGCACCGAGCGGCCGCACGAGAACACCGCCTGGCAGCGCTTCCTGCCGAGCGGGCCGCTGGCCTTGCTGCCGCTGGCCGACGACCGCAGTTCGCTGGTGTGGTCCTTGCCTGAGGCCGAAGCCCGGCGCGTGCTGGCGCTGGACGACCAGGCCTTCCTCGATGAACTAGGCATCGCCAGCGATTTCCGGTTGGGCCGGATCATCGACAGCACAAGACGCGCAGCGTTTCCGTTGAAGCTGCAGCTGGCCGAACGCTATCAGGCCGATCGCTTCGTGCTGTTGGGCGATGCCGCCCACGCGGTGCATCCGCTGGCCGGGCAGGGCGTCAATCTGGGCTTGCGCGACGTGACCGAGCTGCGCGACACGCTGGTGGCTGCACGCGCTGCCGGTCGCGATATCGGCGCTGCGCACGTACTGCGTCGTTACGCGCGTCGCCGGCGCAGCGCCGACACGCTCGATGCGCTGGGTTTCGATGCACTGGCGCGCATCTATGCGTGGCAGTCGCCGGCACTGGTCGCCGCACGTGGGCTCGGCGTGCGCCTGCTCGATCACCTCGCGCCGTTGAAGCGGCGCATTTCGGAGCACGCGGCCGGACTTTGAAGCTTTGCTCCTCCCCCTGCTTGCAGGGGGAGGCCGGGAGGGGGTAGCTCTTGACCTCATGCCCAAAAGCAATCCCACCCCAACTCTCCCCAGCATGCAGGGGAGGGAGTTCCGCAAGTCCATCGGAGGATTCACCATGCGCATCGCTCGACTCTGCTGTCTGCTGTTGCTGGCTGGTTCAAGCTTCGCCGCGCAGGCGAAGATGGTGCACCGACCAGTCGAATGGACCCTCGATGGCACGCGCTTCCACAGCGTGCTGGTCTACGACGACGCGACCAGCGCGAAACGGCCTGGGCTGGTGATGGTGCCGAACTGGTACGGCATCAACGACGCGGCCGTGCAGAAGGCCGAGATGATCGCGGGCAAGGACTATGTGATCCTGCTCACCGACATGTATGGCGCCAGCGTGCGTCCACAGCAGGGCAATGCCGACCAGGCGCAGGCGGCGATAAAGCCGCTGTATGGCGATCGTGCACTGATGCGCAAGCGGATCAACACGGCGCTGGCCCAGTTGAAGGCGCAGGCCGCGAGCGCACCGATCGATGCCGGCAAGCTGGGCGCGATCGGCTTCTGCTTCGGCGGCACGGCGGTGCTGGATCTCGCGCGCAGCGGTGCGGACGTCGCGGCGGTGGTGTCCTTCCATGGTGGCCTGACCACCGACGACCCGGCGCTGGCGAAGCACATCAAGGCCCGCGTGCTGGCGATGAACGGCGCCGACGACAAGGGCACCATGCCCGACGCGGACAAGTTCATGGACGAGATGCGCGAAAGCCCGGCCGACTGGCAGTTCGTGGTGATCGGTCACGCGGTCCACTGCTTCACCGAGGTCGGCGAGAACTCGCCGGGTTGCCGTTACGACGAACGTGCCGCCGCGCGCAGCTACCGCCTGATGCATGACTGGTTGCACGCCGCATTTGCCGGCACGCCGTAGGCTTATGCGGGAGCGACCAACGTCGCTCCCGTGATTGGTTGTGAAAGGCGGCTTCTACAGAATCGGAAATCAGTCTGCGCTATCACGCTCGCGCACCGCTTCCATCGTCAGCGTGGCCAGCTGTCGCAGCCGCGTGCCGCAGGCATCGGCGAGCAGTTCCTTCAGTCGCGCGCCGGCGTCGTGCTGGTCCAGTGTGTGGCGTTCGGCCAGCGAGGCGGCGAGAGCGCGTCCCATGCTGTCGAAGATCAGCGCGTAGGCGAACGCATGCAGCACGCCGCCGCCGAGGGTGCCGAGGCCGGGGAATGCCTTGAGTGCATTGCCGGCCACGGCCAGCACGATCGAGGTGCCGGTGCGCAGGGTGAGTCTGGCCTGTTGCACGAAGTCCTCGATCTGCACATCGCTGACTTTTACGTCATAGAGTTCCGCCAGCGCGCGGGTGAGGCCGGTGGCGAGCACGCCCTGGATCACCAGATCGCTGCCTGGTGCGACCGCCGCGAGCGCGCCGACGATCGCGCGGCGCGCGTACTTGCGCACGATGCGCTCGGCCTCCTCGGTGCGGGTCTGCGCTTCCAGCGTGCCGGTGCGTTGGTGCAGGCCGGCCAGCACGGCGTTTTCGCGCAGGTTTTCCAGGCCTTCGGCACCGGGCGCAGTGAGCCGGGCCAGAGCCTGCAGCAGCGGTTCGATCGCCGGCTTGCGCTGGCGATCGACCGATTCGGTGCTGCCGTCAACGAGCTGTCGCTGATAACGCTCGCTGCCGCCGGCGCTGATTGCCAGCACCGCGCTGGCGATGCCGCGTGACTGCTCACGCAGGCGGGTCAGAAGTTGATCGCGTTCCACGGATGTCCACTGATCGGCCTTGTTCAGCACCAGCAGCAGCGGCTTGCCAAAATCGGCGAGCCAGCGCAGCTCGTCACCTTGGCTGCGATTGAGGTCGCCAGCGCACAGATAGATCACGACATGCGCGCGCAACGCTTCCTCGCGCGCCAGGGTTTCGCGTGCCTCGCCGCCGGCTTCGCGGCTGCCGGGTACATCGGCCAGCACCAGCGTGCGGCCATCGGCAAGCTGGCCGTCGTAATGGCCTGCTTCCCGGGTGGTGCCGCCGCGCGCGTCGCTGGCGACCTTGGCATGTGGCGCCAATGCACGGATCAGGCTCGATTTGCCGGTGGAGATCTCGCCGAACAATGCAACGTAGATGCGAGCGCTGGCGCGGCGGCGATCGAGTTCGGCGAGTTCGGCCGTCAGCGTGCCGGTGTCGGCGCCGCGTTCGCGTAGCTGGCCAATGCGTTGTTCCAGACTGTCGCGGTCGGGCGCCGGCAGCGGTCGACGTTTGCGCCGCGGACGCAGCAGCCACCACAGCACGCTCAAGCCGACCGCTGCAAAGATCAGCAGGATGCCGCCAAGCGTCCACTGCAGCCAGGTCGGCAACGCGAGGAAGCGTTGCGCCAGAGCCAGCGCACGTTCGGCGGTCGCGAACAGCAGCCACAGCAACGCGGCCATGGCTAGCGCGGAGAGCAGCAATCGCAGGCGTCGGGACATGCACGCATTCTAGCGAGCTTCTTCCGGCTGACTCCGCAGGCCTTGTCGGCCAAGGCTGGCGCGCGTGCTTTGCTCGCGTCGATGTCGCGGTTTTGGCACTATCACGGAGTGGGGTGACGCAGCTTCGACCGGAGTTGTGCGGTTTCGCGATGGCGGTTCGTGGGGAAGCTGGATGGGGAGCGGGTTCAGGTTGTCGATGTGGCTGTTGGGCATGGCCCTGGTCGTCATGCCCGTGCCCGCCATCCTGGCTGCGCCGGCGACGCCCGCTGTGCAGACGACGGGTCCGCTGCCGACGCCGCAGTTCCGGCGTTACGGGATCACGGACGGTTTGCCGAGCGGGCCGATCTATGCCGCGGCACAGGATCGCAATGGCCTGATGTGGTTTGGCTCGGCCGGTGGCCTGTTGCGCTTCGACGGTGTCAGTTTCAAGGTGTTCCGGAATGAGGTGGGTGATCCGGAGTCCTTGCCCGCGAATCCGACGTATTCGTTGCTGGTCGATCGCGACAACCGGGTCTGGACCGGAGGTATTTCGACCGGGCTGATTGCCTATGACCAGGGCAGCGGGCGCTTCCGGCACTGGACGCATGACGACCAGCAACCAGCCAGTCTCGCTGGCGACGAAGTCTGGAGCATCGCGCAGACGGCCGACGGCAGTTTGTGGGTGGCGACGGAAAACGGCCTCGATCGCATGCGACCGGATGGAAGCGGCTTCAACCACGTGCCGCTGGATGTCGGCGGGAAACATGCTGCCTCGTTCGGCCAGACACGCGCGCTGCTGGCTGACACTGACGGTCGTCTATGGATCGGTGCGGAAAGTGGCCTGTACCTGCGCGAGCCTGATGGCACGATTCACCAGGTGCCGGTGGATTCATCTTTTCATGGCGATGTCGGCAAGAGCTGGCGCATCGATGGTGGTCACGGCGAGGTCAGGGTGTCGCTGACCGGTGGTCTGCTGATCATCGGCACCGATGGCGTGGCGCGACCGCTGGCGAGTCAGCAGCTGTCATCGCAACGGATCATGAGCAGCACCCGTGACTCATCGGGGCGGCTGTGGATCGGCACCGCGAATGGTGTTCTGCTGGATCATGGCGATGGGCATCTGCAGCGGATCATCGGCCAGCCGTTGTTGCCGGGAGGCCTTCCGAGCAACAAGACGTGGCAGACCACGCTCGACGCTGAAGGTGGACTGTGGATCACCTTCGAACTGTCCAGCGTTGCCTACCTGCCACCGGGCTGGAACGGGTTTGCCCGCTTCACCCACATTCCGGACGATCCCGGCAGTCTGACCGGTATCGTGGCGTCGACGATACGCATGAGTCGTGACGGCCAGTTGTGGCTGGGTGGCAACAACGGCTGGATCGACAAGCTGGATGCGGGCACCGGTCGGGTGCAGCATGTCGTGCAAGGCATGCAGGGGCAGGTCGTATCACTGGCAGAGGATACGCGTGGCCGCCTGTGGATCGGCAACTCACCCCAGCTCAACCTGCTCGACCACGGCAAGCTCATTCCGATCGATCTTGATCATGCGCGGGTGACACGGCCTGTGCTGCTCTGCGCCGGTGACGATGGACGGATGTATGTCGCATCATGGAATGAAGGCGTCTTCGTCGTTGACCCCGACAGCCTGGTCGTTGCGCCGGTGGCGATGGAACAGGCGGGCGACGACATCCTGCGTCCCGAGCAAATCACTCTCCATGACGGCAGCCTCTGGTATGCCAGTGAAGGCGGCTTGCTGCGCCGGGATGGCAAGGACGGGAAGCTGCTTTTCGTGCCGGGCGTACCGCGACAGAGCATCGTTGCTTTTGCCTTCGATGCGACGGGCTTCTGGCTGGCCAGCGGGTCGGTGCTTGAACACTACCGGTATGCCGACGGGCGTGCGGTGCGCGATGACAGCATCGACCTCAATCATGAGGGGCTCAAGTCTGATCTGCGCGACTTGCGGGTGGACAAGCAAGGCCGGTTATGGGTGTTTGCCAATCCGGGCCTGTGGCAGTTCGATCAGCGAACGCGTCGCTTCAGGTCATTTGGTCCGGCACAGGGTCTGTTGAACGCCAATTTCGATGGAAGTGCGACCGCCATGACTCCCGGCGGAATGATGTTTGCCATCAACAACGACGGTGTCGTGGCATTCCAGCCCGAGCAACTGCTGCAGTCGGAAAAGACCGGCTCGTCACCGGCATTGATGCTGGCGTATCTCAATGTGCAGCGTGCCGGCGAAGTACGCTCCATCGCCCTCGACAGCAAGGTGGTGCAACTGGGTTGGCGCGATCGCGACCTGCGCGTGGGTGCGCGCCTGGCCTCGTTCATCAACCCTGCCGCCAACCATTATCGTTTCCGATTGAACGGCTTCGACACGACATGGGTGGACACGGGCGACCACGGCGAACGGGATTTTGCGGGACTGGCGGCGGGTGACTACACGCTGGAGGTGCAGGCGGCGGGCGCGAACGGCCAGTGGGTGCATCTGCCGGTGCCACTGAAGATCCACGTGCAGGCACCACCATGGACCCGTTGGTGG
>DAHUXL010000237.1 GCA_027307195.1 Rhodanobacter sp.
AAACAATGCGGACCTGTTCGTGTCGATTCACGCCGACGCCTTCACCAGCGATGATGCCAAGGGCTCGTCGGTGTGGGTGCTGTCGCCGCGCGGCAAGACCAGCACGGCCGCGCGCTGGCTCGCCGATAGCGAGAACCGCGCTGACCTGATCGGCGGCATCACGCTGGACGACAAGGACGACGGTCTGGCCAAGGTCCTGCTGGATCTTCAGCAGGGTTGGGCAATGCAGGCCAGCGACATGGTCGCCGGCAATGTACTGAAGGCGCTGGGCATGCTCGGGCCGACCCATCGTGGCTATGTCGAACGGGCGAACTTCGTGGTGCTGCGCTCGCCGGACGTGCCGTCGATCCTGGTCGAGACTGCATTCATCAGCAATCCGGCCGAGGAGCGCAAGCTGCGCGATCCGGCACACCAGAAACAGCTCGCCGAAGCGGTGATGGGCGGGGTGAAGAACTATTTCGAGTCGACGCCGCCGCCGGGCACCTGGTTCGCGGCGCAGGCTGCACGTCGCAACGGCAATGGTGTCGAGCTCGCTTCAAGCAAGCCGGCCACTGTCGACAAGAGCCCTGCCGCGAAACCGGTCAGCACCAGCCGTGTCGCACAAGCCGGCAATCCGGCACCACCTGCAGATGCCGGCGTACGTGATCTGCATCGGGTCGGCCCGGGTGAAAGCCTGCGCAGCATTGCCCGCCAGTACGGCGTCAGTATCGGTGCGCTGAAGAGCGCCAACCAGCTGAGTACCGATACGGTGCGTGCTGGCACCATGCTGGCCATTCCGACCGGTTGATCTCATCCGGTCGGCATCGCGCTGACGCGACGGCTTCGTGGTCGTTCGCTGCTAAAGTTCGCTGATGACCGTGATCCGCCTGCTTCCTCCCGAACTCATCAACCAGATCGCCGCCGGCGAGGTCATCGAACGGCCGTCTTCGGTGGTCAAGGAGCTGGTCGAGAACAGCCTTGACGCCGGTGCCACCCGCATCGACGTGGACATCGAAGCAGGTGGCGCCCGCCTGATCCGCGTACGTGACGACGGTGGTGGCATCCATGTCGATGAGCTGCCGCTGGCGGTGGCTTCGCACGCGACCAGCAAGATCGGCAGCTTCGACGATCTGGAACACGTCGCCAGCATGGGTTTCCGCGGCGAGGCGCTGGCCTCGGTATCGTCGGTATCGCGTTTCGCACTGACCTCGCGTGCACGCGACCAGGACGCCGCGTTCCGCATCGAAGTCGATGGCGGCAAGCTGCAGGCGGCGCGGCCGGCGCAGCATCCGCAAGGTACCAGCGCCGAAGTGCGCGACCTGTTCTACAATGTGCCGGCGCGGCGGAAATTCATGCGCGCCGAGCGCACCGAATTCGCGCATATCGACGACCTGCTGAAATCGCTGGCACTGGCGCGCGGCTCGGTGGAATTCCGACTCAGTCACAACGGCAAGCCGGTGCGGATCTGGAAGGCGGCTCGCGACGAGCAGGCTGCGTTGCAACGCGTGGCCGAAGTACTCGGTGAAGAGTTTCCGGCACAGAGCCTGCGCATCGATCACGCGATGGCCGGGCTGCATCTGTCCGGTTGGGTCGGTCTGCCGACCGCATCGCGCGCGCAGGCCGACTCGCAATATTTCTATGTCAACGGTCGGCTGGTGCGCGATCGTATCGTCGCCCATGCAGTGCGTCAGGCGTATGCCGACGTGCTGTTCCACGGCCGCCATGCGGCGTTCGTTTTGTATCTGGAGCTCGATCCGGCCGGGGTGGATGTAAACGTGCATCCGGCCAAGCACGAGGTGCGTTTCCGCGAGCAACGGCTGGTGCACGACTTCCTGTTCCGAACCCTGCATGAGGCGCTGGCGCAGACGCGGGCCGGAATGAGCACTTTGCCGACGACCGAGCCGGCACCGCTGTCGGGTAGTCCGTATGCCGTTTCCACAGCATCCCCGG
Source organism: Rhodanobacter sp. (assembly GCA_027307195.1). GTDB lineage: Bacteria > Pseudomonadota > Gammaproteobacteria > Xanthomonadales > Rhodanobacteraceae > Rhodanobacter. The sequence continues at coordinate 1,930 of DAHUXL010000237.1, forward strand.
CAACGGCGTGGCCGAGCCAGTTCAGTCAGAACCGTTTGAACCTGGGCGTGCGTGATGCGCCGTTGGTCGGTTATGCCGCTTTGCTCGGCGAATCATCGTCGACAGTGGCTTCATCCGTACCAATGCCGATGGCGGAAGAGGGTGAGACACCACCGCTAGGCTTCGCGATCGCGCAGCTGAAGAGCATCTTCGTGCTGGCCGAGAATGCGCATGGCATGGTGCTGGTCGACATGCATGCGGCGCACGAACGGATCACCTACGAAAAACTGAAGTCCGGCCGCGCCTGCAGCAACCTGCGCTCGCAGATGCTGCTGGTGCCGCTCGGCATTGCCGTCAGCGCGAAGGAAGCGGCCGCCGCGGAGGAGCACGCCGAGGCACTGGCCGAGTGGGGTCTGGAGCTGTCGCGCAGCGGCCCGGCGGCGGTCGTGGTGCGGCGTATTCCTGCGTTGCTGGAAGGTGCCGATGTCAGCCAACTCAGTCGCGACGTGCTGTCCGAACTGGCCCAGCACGGCAGCTCGCGGCGTCTGCAGGAGCTCGAGAACGAGCTGCTCTCTACCATGGCCTGCCATGGCTCGGTGCGTGCCGGACGGCGGCTGACCATCCCCGAAATGAATGCGCTGCTGCGCGAGATGGAAGCGACCGAGCGTTCCGGACAATGCAATCATGGCCGTCCAACCTGGATCCAGTTGAGTCTGGCCGAGCTCGACAAGTTGTTCATGCGCGGTCGTTGACGTGCCATTCGAAAACCGTTTCGCTGGAGATACCGATGATCCGTACCAGCCTGTTTATTGCCGCCGCCATTCTGGGAGTTGCTGCCGTGCATGCCACCGATACTGACAATTACAAGCAAAGCATCGAGCAATGGCACGCCGGTCGGGTCGAGCGGCTGACGGCGCCGAACGGCTGGCTGAGCCTGATCGGTCTGGAATGGTTGAAGGATGGGGCCAATCGCATCGGCAGCGCGTCCGACAACGACATCGTGCTGAAGGCCGGCCCCGCGCATCTCGGTGTGGCGAATCTGGCCGGCAACGGCGACGTGCATCTCGTGCTGGCCAGTGACAGTGGTGCATTGATCGACGGCAAGCCGGTGCGCGAGGCCACGCTGATCGATGACACGAAGGCCGGTACCGCCACGCCAACGACGGTGAGCTTCGGCACCGCGAGCTTCTACGTGATCAACCGCGATGGCCGCAAGGGGCTGCGCGTCAAGGACAGCGACGCGCCCAGTCGCAGGCACTTCCTCGGCATCGATTCGTTCCCGATCGATCCATCGTGGCGGATCGAGGCGACCTGGGTGCCGGCCGCGCCGGGCGAGACGCTGGAAATGGGTTCGGTGATCGGCACCATCGACAAGTATCCGGTGCCGGGCAAGCTGGAGTTCACGCGCGACGGCAAGCATTTCGAGATCCTGCCGGTGATCGAGGAGCCGGGCGACACGCAGTACTTCATCGTGTTCGCCGACCGCACCAGCGGCAAGGAAACCTACGGTGCCGCGCGCTTCCTGTACATCGACCCGCCGAAGGACGGCAAGGTCGTGCTGGATTTCAACAAGGCGTACAACCCGCCGTGCGCGTTCACGCCGTTCGCCACCTGTCCGCTGGCGCCGCCGGAAAACCGGCTGGACCTGCGCGTGACCGCGGGCGAGAAGAGCTACCGTGGCTCG
>DAHUXL010000248.1 GCA_027307195.1 Rhodanobacter sp.
CAAGATCCTGATCGACGCCGACCTGGAGACCAAGCAGCGCAAGCTGCTGCAGATATTCACCCAGAACGCGATCGGCCCGATCTTCTTCGAGATCATCCAGCGCAAGGGCAATGAAGGCTTCGGCGAAGGCAATTTCCAGGCGCTGTTCGAGTCGATCGAGCGCGACCAGATGAAGCGCGGCTTCCTGTAAGTTGGAATTCTCCGCGACCCTTCGACTTCGCCTGCAGAAAGCGCAGGCTACGTTCAGGGCGAGCGGTACGAGGTAACGGGAAAGAAAGCCCTTCGCCGCTGAGCGTGGCCGCGCAGCGGCGAAGTCGAAGGGCCGCCAAGGAGGGCGAAGAAATGGAATTCATCCTGTACATCCTCGAATGCACCGATGGAACGTTCTACATCCGTCATACCGACAACCTGGGCAGGCGACTCGCTCAGCACGATGAAGGCAAAGGCTGCATCTATACCTCGACGCGACGTCCCTTGAAATTGATCCATAGCGAAGGGTTTGAAACGCGCTACGAGGCATTGGCGATGGAGCGCAAGTTGAAAGGTTGGAGCAGGGCAAAGAAGTTGGCGTACATGGCCGGTGACTGGAATGCAGTCGGTACGCTGACCAAGGGAAAACACCGGCATCTACGCTTGCCGTGAGGCGCTTCGACTCCGCTTGCTGTGCAAGCTACGCTCAGCGCGAACGGTATCTGGATATGCTTACGCGGCATCAGGACTATTGACCGATGAATTACCAATCCGGTTTCGGCAACGAATTTGCCAGCGAGGCGATCGCCGGGGTGCTCCCGGTAGGCCAGAACTCGCCGCAGCGCGTGGCGCATGGCCTGTATGCGGAGCAGTTGTCCGGCACCGCGTTCACCGCGCCGCGGCACAGCAACCGGCGCAGCTGGCTGTACCGGATCCGTCCGGCGGCCGTGCATGAGCCGTTTCAGCCGTTGGCGCATGCGACGCTCCATAATCGTTTCGACGAAGCCTCGGCGACGCCGAACCAGCTGCGCTGGAATCCATCACCGATGCCGTCGCAGCCGACCGATTTTGTCGATGGGCTGGTCACGCTGGCCGGTAATGGTGGCCCTGCCGAGCAGGCCGGCGTGGGTATCCACGTCTATACGGCGAATCGTTCGATGCAGGGGCGTTTTTTCTACGACGCCGACGGCGAGCTGTTGATCGTGCCGCAGCAAGGAGCCTTGCGACTGGCCACCGAGCTGGGTGTGCTGGACGTCGAGCCGCAGGAGATTGCGGTGATTCCGCGGGGTGTGCGTTTTCGTGTGGAGCTGGTGGATGACCGGGCCCGCGGTTACGTCTGCGAAAACTTCGGCGCACTTTTGCGCCTGCCGGACCTTGGCCCGATCGGCTCGAACTGTCTGGCCAACGCGCGTGATTTCCTTACCCCGCATGCGGCGTATGAGGATGTCGACGGCGCATTCGAGCTGATCGCGAAATTCCAGGGCGCGTTGTGGTCGGCAAAGATCGATCACTCACCGCTCGACGTGGTCGCCTGGCACGGTAACTACGCGCCGCACAAATACGACCTGCGCCGCTTCAACGCGATCGGCTCGATCAGTTTCGATCATCCGGACCCGTCGATTTTCACCGTGCTGACTTCGCCCAGCGACACCGCCGGCACAGCGAATGTCGATTTCGCGATCTTCCCGCCGCGCTGGCTGGTCGCGCAGCACACGTTCCGGCCGCCGTGGTTCCATCGCAACGTGGCCAGCGAGTTCATGGGTCTGATCACCGGCGTGTATGACGCCAAGGCCGAAGGTTTCCTGCCCGGCGGCGCCTCGCTGCACAACTGCATGAGCGGGCACGGTCCGGATGCGGCCACGTTCGAGAAGGCGTCGAACGCCGACCTGTCGAAACCGGACGTGATCGGCGGCACCATGGCCTTCATGTTCGAGACGCGCAAGGTGATTCGGCCCACGCAACAGGCGCTGGATTCGGCGCAGTTGCAGGACAACTATCACGAGTGCTGGCAGGGCATCCGCAAGCATTTCGATCCGTCGCAGGCGTAGGCCGCCACACCATTCTGTCTGGGGAATTGCATGAAGCTGGGAAGTCTGAAGGAAGGCGGCCGCGACGGTACGCTGATCGTGGTCAGCCGGGATCTGACGAAGGCCGTGAAGGCCAGCGGCATTGCGCCGACGTTGCAGGCGGCGCTGGATGACTGGTCGAACAGCGCGCCGCGGCTGAACGCGTTGTCCGAAGAATTGAACGCGGGCAGGGCGACCGGTGCGTTTGCGCTGGACATGGGCGCGCTCGCCTCGCCGCTGCCGCGTGCCTACGAATTCGTCGATGGTTCGGCCTATTTGCCGCATGTCGAACGCGTGCGCCGCGCACGCGGTGCCGAGGTGCCGAAGTCGTTCTACACCGATCCGCTGATGTACCAGGCGACCAGCGCCGGCTTTCTCGGCCCGCGCGATCCGGTTGTCGTGCCGAGCGAGGACTACGGCATTGACCTCGAAGCCGAAGTGATCGTGATCACCGACGACGTGCCGATGGCGGTGACGCCGGCACAGGCGTCGGAGCATATCCAGCTGATCGGCCTGGTCAACGACGTCAGCCTGCGCGGCCTGATCCCGGGCGAGCTGGCCAAGGGCTTCGGCTTCCTGCAGTCCAAGCCGCGTTCGGCGCTGTCGCCGGTGCTGGTGACGCCGGATGAACTGGGCGATGCGTGGCATGGCGACAAGCTGCACCTGCCGATGCGCACCTGGTTGAACGGGGCATGGTTCGGCGAGGCCGAGTGCGGCGTCGACATGCAGTTCAGCTTTGCCGAGCTGGTGGCGCATGTGGCGAAGACGCGCCCGTTGACCGCGGGCAGCATCGTCGGCTCCGGCACTATTGCGAACGAGGACACCGGCAAGGGCGCATCATGCCTGGCCGAGCAGCGCACGGTGGAAACCCTGCGCGACGGCCAGCCGAGCACGCCGTTCCTGAAGTTCGGCGACCGCCTGAAGATCGACATCACCGATGCCGCCGGCGCTTCGATCTTCGGTTCGATCGAACAGCAGATCGAACCGCTGAAGCGTTGAGCGACGGAGCGGGTTCTGTGGGAGCGACTGAAGTCGCTCCCACAGAAATGCTGTCCTTGGTGCGCCTGCGGCACGTCGTCGCGACAGTCACGCCAATTGATCCGGATCAAGGCGTGCGGGGAGCCACCACGACAGACTCCCTTGCATGACCAGTCCTGTCTCCATTCCCGAATTCGATCCCGCGCTGATCGCCCGCTATGACGTGGCCGGGCCGCGCTACACCAGTTATCCGACGGCACCGCAATTCACCGCCGAATTCGACGAGACGGCGTTGCGCGCGGCGATTCGGACGTCCAACGAGGAGCCGATTCCCCGCCCGCTGTCGCTGTACGTGCACGTGCCGTTCTGCATGAGTCCGTGCTTCTACTGCGGCTGCAACCGGGTGATCACCCGCGACGTGGGCCAGGCTGACCGCTATCTCGAGCGGCTGTACCGCGAGATCGAACTGATCGCGCCGCTGTTCGACCGTGACCGGCCGGTGCGCCAGCTTCATTTCGGTGGCGGTACGCCGAATTTCCTCGACGCCACGCGCATGCGCGAGTTGATGGAGTCGCTCGCGCGCCATTTCAGCTTCAGCCACGAGACGGATCGCGAGTACGGCATCGAGATCGATCCACGCTTCGCCGATGGCGAGTATGTGCTTGCCTTGGGCGAGCTGGGTTTCAACCGGATCTCGGTCGGCATCCAGGATTTCGATCCGGCGGTGCAGCAGGCAGTCAACCGCATCCAGAGTTTCGAGCAGACCCGCCAAGTGATCGACGCGGCTCGTGCCGCGCACTTTCGTTCGGCCAGTGTCGACCTGATCTACGGCCTGCCGCTGCAGACGCTGGAGGGTTTCAGCCGCACGCTGGATCAGGTGGTGGCGCTGGGGCCCGATCGCGTCGCCGTCTATGGCTACGCGCACCTGCCGGAGATGTTCAAGGCGCAGCGGCACATCGACGCGGCCGAGCTGCCCGATGCGGCGACCCGACTGGCGCTGTTTGGTTGCGCGCTGGAGAAGCTCAGCGCGGCCGGCTACGTCTACATCGGCATGGATCACTTTGCCCGCTTCGATGACGAGCTGGCGCGGGCGCAGCGCGCCGGCACGCTGCAGCGCAATTTCCAGGGCTATTCCACGCATGGCGATTGCGACATCGTCGGTCTCGGCGTCAGCGCGATCGGTCGTGTCGGCGACAGCTACAGCCAGAACGCGCGCGATCTGATCGGCTACTACGCGGCGCTGGACGCCGGCCGCCTGCCGGTGGCGCGTGGCCTGCAACTGGACGAGGACGACCTGATCCGGCGCGAGCTGATTGGCGAGCTGATGTGCCACGGCATGCTGGACAAGCACGCCTTCGGCGCGCGTCACCGGCTGCTGTTCGACGAGTATTTCCTGCGCGAACGGCAGCATCTGGCGCCCTTGCTGGCCGATGGTCTGGTCGAGGAGGACGCGCGCGCGTTGCGGGTGACCTCGCGGGGGCGGTTGCTGTTGCGTATCATCGCCATGTGCTTCGACGCCTATCTGGGCGATGCGGCACAGACTCCGCGATATTCGCGCGTGATGTGATCAAGCCTGGTGTGATCAGACATGATCGGATCGCGAGTGAGCTGACCCACCCAGTCCCAACCCGACCCCATCACGATCATGCTATCCAAGCACCCGGCAGGTCGCCTGCCCGAGCCGCCCAATCCGATTGCCGACGACGGCGACGAGACGCGTTTCTGTGGCACCTGCGCGTTCTCCAGCGCCTGCATCGCGGCCGGTTACGACAAGCCCGAGCTGGCCGAACTGCAGTGCCTGGTCGAACATGTCGGGCCGTTCCGCGCGGGTGAGCACATCTTCCGCACCGGCGATCCGTTCCGCGCGATCTTCGCCGTGCGCGGTGGTACCGTGAAAACCCGCATGGTCGACAAGGAAGGCCGCGAGCAGGTGCTCGGCTTCTATTTGCCCGGCGAGGTGATCGGGCTCAATGCGATCTATCCCGAGCGTTTTCCGTGCGATGCGGTGGCGCTGGATACCACGTTCTTCTGCCGCTTCTCGTTCCCGGCGATGAGCGCGCTGGCCTCGCGCATCCCGGCCGTACAGCAGCATCTGTTCCGCATGCTCAGCAAGGAATTGGGCACCGCCAGCCTGCTGGCCGGTGATCACAGTGCCGACGAACGGGTCGCCGCGTTCCTGATGGACCTGGCCTCGCGCTACGCGGCGCGCGGATTTTCCGCCACCCGTTTTCACCTCAGCATGTCGCGTGGCGACATCGCCAACTACCTGCGGCTGGCCGCCGAAACCGTCAGCCGCGTGCTCAGTCGCTTCCGCGCCCAGAAACTCATCCAGATCGAAGGGCGCGAACTGCAGGTGCTGGATCCCAAAGGGTTGCGCGCCATCGGGCAGGCGCTGCTGCCCGATTGACGCCGCGGTGCGAGTGCTCGACGCCGGCAGCGTGCGCGGGCGCCTAGTGCTGCATCAACACCGGAATATCCGCTTCTTCCAGCACCCGCCGGGTGGCGCCGCCAAAGACGCGCTCGCGCATCGGCGAGTGACCATAGGCGCCCATCACCAGCAGGTCGATCTGCGCATCGTGAGCCTTCTTCAGCAGGATATCGCCCGCCAGGTCGGACGAGGCGCGGATGTATTGCGGCCTGGCGGTGACGTGGTGGCGCAGCAGGTAAATGAATGGATCGAAGTGCGGCAGACGGCCATCGGCGGTGTTCGAGCCACGCACATCGCCATCGATCAGGATCACCTGTTTGGCCATCTGCAGGAATGGCAACGCGGCGTGGATCGCACGGATCGATTCGATGCTGCCGTTGCAGCCGATCACTACCCGCTCGAAGCTGAGTTCGCGGTTCCACCGCGGCGGCAGGATCAGGCATGGCAGCTGGCTGCCCAGGATCGCCTCGCCGAGAATGTCGAGCAGTCCGGACGCCTCCACGATGTCCCGTTCGATCACCGCCAGGTCATGCCATGCACCGAGATGACGCAGGGTCTCGGCAATGCCCGTGCTGCTGACCGCCCACATGGCCTCGGCCACGCCGGATGCCTGCGCGAGCGCACTGAACGCCGCGTGCGCATCGGCGTCTGCGATGGGCGGCTCGACCAGCAAGCCCAGCACCGTCGGTTCGACGTCGGCGCCGTGCAGCATGCGCGTCGACGGGTCCACGAAACAGCCGGTCAGGTTGCTGCCCCAGCGCGCAGCGAGCGATATGCCAGCCACCGCGGCCGGACTCCATGGACTGGTCGAGGTCACCAGCGCCAGTACGTCGCTGGGGCCGGCGACCGGTGCCACCGGATTGGCGGCGCTATCGATGCGGACGCTCTCGGATCTTTCCGTGTGCATGGGTGGTATCCCGACAGGAAGGGCGGCGATCAGAGATCCAGGGTATGGATGACCTGGGTCGAATCGCCCGGATCGAGGTGGCGACGAAAACCCAGATAGCTGGCGAGGTCACGCATCGCCTCGTTGTCGGCGGCGTCGAGCGAGAGCATCTGCTTGAAGCCATTCCTGCGGGCGAGATCGATCAGGTGCCGCATCAGCAGCACGCCGAGTCCGCGCTCGCGCCAGTCGTCGGCCACGGTCACCGCGCACTCGCAGTGCCCTTGCTCGTCGGTAGCGCTGTAGCGGCTCACCCCGACTTCGCGCAGCTTGCCGTTGTCGTGGGCCAGCGCGACAAAGGCCATCCGCTGATCGTAGTCGACATCCATCAACTGGTTGATCAGTTCCGGGCTGGCCTCCTTGAATCCACCCAAAAAACGGAACCGACGAGAATCAGGTGACAGCCGGCGGATGAAGTCTTCCTCGCGCTCGCGATCCTCTTCCCGCAGCGGGCGGATCAGTACTCGCGTGCCATCGTTGAGCGATTCGATCCAGTGCGTGCCGCCCAGCGACTCGAATTGGCTGGCGGAGGCGTCATCGACGCCGGCCTGAAGATGAAGGGTATTGGACATGGCGGTGTTCTCGATGGGGTGATCGTACGGCTCCGATGCCCGGCAGGCGGACATGGCGACTTGGCTCCCTGCATGGTTCATTTGTACGCCACCGGCAGTCGCTGCCAGTTGACCTTCGTCAATTGGTCGCAGCATCGCGCCGCTGGGCGCGGCATGGTGTGGGGCGCAGAGGGACGAATGGCGGTGTGCGGTGCGAAGGGCTCAATCGCTACCTTTCCGCTTCGATGCAACGAGACGCGACAGACTTGCCTGATCGGCCTGCATGCCGCGCTCAGTCCAGCTTGATCGGTTCGTGCAGGCCCGGCAGCTGGCAGCTCACCCCGCGGCCGGTCAGGCAGTCGCGCATCGCCTGCATGCCGCGTTCGTACTCGCCGTGCACCAGCAGTACCTTGCGTCGGGGTGCAACGCCCAGCCACGCCAGCAACGCCGGTTGATCGGCGTGTGCGGAGAAGCCGTTGATCGTCCACACCTGCGCACGTACCGCAATCTCCTCGTTGAAGATGCGCACCGTCGCGGCGCCGTCGACGATCCGGCGCGCCAGCGTGCCCGGCGCGGCATAGCCGACAAACACCACGCTGCTGCGCTCGCGCCACAGGTTGTGCTTCAGGTGATGACGCACGCGGCCGCCGTTGCACATGCCGGAGCCGGCCAGGATCACCGCGCCGTCCTCGATGCTGTTGATCGCCATCGACTCGCTGGTGTCGCGGGTGAAGTGCAGACCGGGCATGTCAAATGGATCGCTGTGCTGCAGTTCGGCGAGAAATTCGTCGTCGAAGCACTCAGGATGGCGCCGGAAGATCTCGGTGGCCGAGATCGCCATCGGCGAATCCAGGAATACCCGCACGTGCGCGGGGATCGCGCCGTCGCGGATGCCGCGATGCAGGTAGTAGAGGATTTCCTGCGTGCGCTCCAGCGCAAAGGTGGGAATCACCACGTTGCCCCGGCGTGCCAGCGTCTCGCGAATCGCCTGATACATCTCCCGGATGGAATCCGGCACCGAGCGATGCGGGCGGTCGCCATAGGTGGTTTCCATCACCACATAGTCGGCGACCGGCGCGGGCACCGGGTCGCGCAGGATCGGCCGGCCCGGGTTGCCCAGGTCGCCGGAGAACAGCAGGCTGCGGCGCAAAGTGCCGTCGTCGACATCCAGCAGGATCGAGGCCGAGCCGAGGATATGGCCGGCGTCGAGGAAGCGCGCGGTGATGCCGTCGACGATGGGTACGGTGTCGTTGTAGCCGACATCCGGGCCGAAGAAATCCAGTGCGTGGAGGGCATCATCCAGCGTGTACAGCGGCGGCGTCACCGCCTCGCCGCGGCGGTTGCCGCGCTGCGCCCGGCGCGCGTCCTCCTCCTGCAGGCCGGCAGCATCGAGCATCACCACACGGGCCAGTTCACGGGTGGCCGCGGTGGCGAGGATGCGGCCACGGAAGCCACGGCGCACCAGCAATGGAATCCGCCCGCAATGATCCAGATGCGCGTGGGTCAGCAGCAGCACGTCGATGCTGGCCGGATCGAAGCCGAACGGCTCGGCATTGCCGCGCTCCACCTCCGAACCGCCCTGGAACATGCCGCAGTCGATCAGCACGCGGTAGTCGTTGCAGGTGATCAAATGGCAGGAACCGGTGACCTGCTTGGCGGCACCGTGGCAGCTGTAGATGATCATGTTCGTTTTGCCCGTGGTTGCAGATGTTCGGTCAGTCTATGTCTGGATGGTGGCGGGGCGGCCCTGGAAACGGGTTGATCGGCGTCAACCGTATCGCCTTCGCCCGGCGGCAGAATTCTTTCGTTCTGCTCTGTGCAGTGATTCGGTTGAGCATTGACAGTGGCAGACCTGCCCGCCAGCGTGGTGACCATGATTGAAGTGCCGTTCCATCAGGATTCGCAGGTCGTCCGGGGCTTCATCCGCTTTTCGCGCGCCATCGCCGTGCTGATGATCGCGGTTGCATTGGTCGTGCTGGCGGCCTGGTGGTCGGACGCACGACTGCTGACCGCAGTGGTGCCGGGGCAGCGTTCCATGAAGATCAATACGGCGATCGGCTTCGCCCTGTCCGGCAGTGCACTGCTGCTAAGTCATGGCTCCGGGCGCTTGCGCTCGCGGCTCAGCCTCTGGCTGTCACTGGCCGTGATGGGCATAGGCCTGGCCACGCTGGCCGAGTATGCCTGGTCGCTGGACATCGGCATCGACCACTGGTTGGATGATTCGCTCGCGCGCCAGTCAGATCCATTGTCCGGGCGCATGGCGGAGCTGGTAGCCACGGCGTTCGTGCTGCTCGGTGGTCTGGGCGTGCTGGTATCCGCGCGGCACTGGCCGTACCTGCGCGAAGGACTCGCGGTCGTCCTGCTGGCCATCGCAATGACCGGCCTGGCCTCGTACGGCTTTGCGCTGGCGGGCAGGGACAGCGGGCCGTTCAATCGGGTGCCGACCTACACGACGCTCCTGTTGCTGCTGGCGACGCTGGGCTGGATAGCCTCCACACCCACCATCGGCCTCATCCGGGTGACCACGGCCGACACGCTGGGGGGCGCCTTTGCGCGCCGTCTGTTGCTGCCGGCGTTGTTGCTGCCGGTGGCCGTCGCCTTTGTCTTCGAGATGTTGCAGTCCCGGCTGGGCCTGTCGGAAGCGCTGGCTTTTTCATTCGTGGCCTTGTCCAGCGGTGGCGCGGTGGCCTGGCTTGTGTGGTGGGTGGCGACCTTGCTCGACATGCTGGAGCGCCAACGCCGGAAATCGGCGTTGCTGCGCAACGATGCAGACACCGACACCTTGACCGGGCTGGCCAACCGGCGTGCATTCGACGACGCGCTGGCCAACCTGCTGCGCGGGCAGCGCGAGCACGATGCGCTGTTCTCCCTGCTGATGCTCGACCTGGACAGGTTCAAGAGCTACAACGACGATTTCGGCCACCTCGCCGGCGACGAGGTCTTGCGCATCACCGGGCATCTGCTGGGGGACGCGCTGCGTCCGTCGGATCTGGCCGCGCGCTACGGCGGCGAGGAATTCGCTCTGCTGCTGCCCGATACCGATGCGACCCAGGCCGACGAGGTGGCGGCGCGCATCCTCGACGCGTTCCGCGCTTTTGCGTGGCCGCAGCGCGCGGTCACCGTCAGCATCGGCGTGGCGCAGTCCGCCACCAACGATGGCGCCACGGCGCTGATCCGGCGCGCCGATGCTGCCTTGTATGATGCCAAACATGCGGGGCGAAACCAGGCAGTCAGCGCGACGGTCAGTCTGCTGAGCGCCTCAGCCTGACGCCGTGCGCCATGTCCCGATGCGTCGTGCGACATGTCGCCAGCCTTCAAGCCAGCCGACCGTGACCAGCAGCATGGCGGCGGCCCAGGCCAGTGCCGTGGCATCGGGCAGCGCCAGCGCCATCACGCCGCGGAAGAACGATACGCCGATCACCACGACCAGCATTGCCAAGACGCCACCGAACATGCGTGGCAGCCATGGGTTGCCCATGCGCGCCAGCAACGAACGCGACAGGTTGCGGTTGGCCAGGATCAGCAGGAACAGGCCGATCACCAGCGCGATGAACACGCCGGTGCGGGCCTGCACCGCGCTCATGCCCCGGCCGAGCATCCAGCCGTACCCGCACAGCAGGATGGCGGCAAACCCGAGGCCCTGGATCACCCCGTGTTCGAGATTGGTGCGGGCGAACGGCGACGACGTCCGTGCGCGTGGCGGCCGGTTCATGATGCCGTCGGCCTCGGGTTCCGCCTCGAACACGATCGAGCAGGCCGGATCGATCAGCAGCTCCAGCAGCACGATGTGCACCGGCATCAGCAGCACCGGCCAGTGCAGCAGGGTCGGCACCAGTGCCAGCGCGATGATCGGCATGTGCACGGCGAACACGAAGCCGGTGGCCTTGGTGATGTTGTCGTAGATGCGCCGGCCCTGGCGGATCGCCGCCACGATGCTGGCGAAGCTGTCGTCCAGCAGGACGACAGCGGCGGCCTCGCGCGCCACGTCGGTGCCGCGTTCGCCCATGGCGATGCCGATGTCCGCGGCCTTGAGTGCGGGCGCATCGTTGACGCCGTCACCGGTCATCGCCACCACGTCGCCGCCGTCGCGCATCAATTGCACCAGCCGCAGCTTCTGCTCCGGCTTCAATCGCGCGCACAGGTCGATCTGGCGCAGGCGCACGCGCACGCGCAACGCGTCGTCGTCGAGCGCATCGATCTCCGGGCCGGTGATCACCTCGGCGCGTTCGCTCAGCCCGACCTCGCGGGCGATCGCGCGTGCGGTGGCAGGGTGGTCGCCGGTCATCATGATGATGCGCACGCCTGCGTTGCGGCATTCGGCGATGGCGGCGGGAACCTCGGGGCGCGGCGGATCGACGAAGCCGACCAGGCCCAGAAAGCGGAAGGTGAAGTCGTGCTGGCTCTGCGGCCACGCGCTGCGCTGCCATTCACCGCGGGCCACGCCCAGCACGCGCAGGCCGCGCGCGGCCATCGCCTCCACCCGGGCTAGGATCGTCGCGGCGTCGGCTGAAGCCAGGTGGCACAGGTCGATCACCGCTTCGGGCGCACCCTTGGTCGCCAGCAGGTACTGCGTGCGAGCGTCGCCGCGGAATACGCGGGTCATCGCCAGGATGTCGGGCGACAGGCCGTACTCGATTTCGGGCGACCACTCGGCATGTACATGCTCGGTATCGGTGAGCCAGCGCAGGCCGAAATTCTGGATCGCCTTCTCCATCGGATCGAACGGATCGACCGGCGTCGCCAGCATGGCGAACTCGACCAGCTCGTGGAACGGCTCGGGCAGATCGTGCGCGCCGGCATCGCGAAACACTTCGTCGGCCAGGCCCAACTCGGCCACCTGCATGCGGTTCTGGGTCAGCGTGCCGGTCTTGTCCACCGCCAGTACCGTGATCGCACCGAGCGCCTCCACCGCCGGCACGCGTCGGGTCAGCACCTTGTGCTTCGCGATCCGCCACGCGCCCAGCGCCAGGAATACGGTCAGCACGACCGGAATCTCCTCCGGGAGGATCGCCATGGTCAGCGCGATGCCG
>DAHUXL010000249.1 GCA_027307195.1 Rhodanobacter sp.
CAATGGGCTGCACTGGTCGGCAGCCTGCTGGAGTTCATGCAGCAGCGCCAGCCTGCGCGCGCCACGGTGCGCGTGCTCAGCCCGGCGGACGTCAATGCCGGCCGCAGCCTGCTGCAGATCGTCACCGACGACATGCCGTTCCTGGTCGACACGGTGAGCATGATCGTGTCGGCGAAGCTGCAGATCCACGCGGTGATCCACCCGGTGCTCAAGGTGACGCGCGATGCGTCCGGTCAGCTGCAGAGTCTCGGTGACGAGGCAGGTGCGCCCGAATCGATCATGCATTTCGAGATCGACCGCGTGGCCGACGCTGCCGAACAGGCGCAGCTGAAGGCGCAGGTCGAGGCCGCACTGGAAGACGTACGGCTGGCCGTGAACGACTGGGCCGCGATCCGCAGCAAGGCGCTGGCGATCGCCAATGAACTGCCGAAGCGCCAGCTGCCACTGGATGCCGCGTCGGTGCAGGAAGCCAGCGAGTTCATGCGCTGGCTCGCCGACGACAACTTCACCTTCCTCGGCTATCGCGAATACGAAGTCGCCGATGCCGATGGCGATCGCGTGCTGCGCGCCGTCGATGGCTCCGGCCTGGGCATCCTGCGCAACAACGAGAGTTCGATGGCGCCGCGCTCGCTGCGCACCCTTGCCGCCAGCGAGCTGCCGCAGTCGGGTTCGACCGACGCGATCATCCTGACCAAGACCAACGCGCGTTCGCACGTGCACCGCTCCGGCTACATGGACTACATCGGTGTGTTGCAGTTCGGCGCCAATGGCCACGCGGTGGCCGAGCAGCGCTTCCTGGGCCTGTTCTCATCCAACGCCTACATGGCGCGCCCGCAGGATGTGCCGCTGGTGCGGCACAAGGTCGAGGCAGTGCTGGCGCGCTCGGGACTCAAGCGCGATTCGTATTCCGGCAAGTCGCTGCGCCACATCCTGGAAACGCTGCCGCGCGAGGAGCTGCAGCAGAGCAACGAGGACGAGCTGTTCGCCACCGCGATGGGCATACTCGAGCTGCGCCAGCGTGCGCACACGCGGCTGTTCATGCGGCGCGACCGCTACGGCCGCTTCTTCAGCTGCATGGTGTTCGTGCCGCGCGACCGCTTCAACACCGCGGTGCGCGAGCGCATCGAGAATCTGCTGGGGAAGGCGCTGCATGCCGAACAGAGCGATTCGTCAGTGCAGATGGGCGAGGCCGCACTGGCGCGCCTGACCATCGTGGTGCGCCCGAAGATCGGCGACCAGCCGACGTACGACCTGGCGGAACTGGAGCAGGGCGTCGCCAGCATCGTGCGCAACTGGCACGACGAGGTACGCGATGCACTGGTGCAGCAGCGCGGCGACCACGAAGGCGTGGTGCTGGCCAACCGCTTTGCGAAGTCGCTGCCGGCCGGTTACGTCGAAGAGGTGAGCCCGGCGGTGGCCGCCGAGGATGTGCATCAACTGTCGCTGCTAAATGGCGACAATGCGCTGCGGATGTCTTTCTATCACCCGCCGAAAGCACCGGAGACATTGCGTTTCAAGGTGTACCGCTCCGGTGGCGACATTGCCCTGTCCGAAGTATTGCCGCAGCTGGAGAATCTCGGCCTGCGCGTGCTCACCGAGCATGTCTATGACATTCCCGGCGACGCGCCGCGGTCGATCCAGGATTTCGAAGTGCAACCGGTCGGCAAGCTCACCTTCAGCGTCGAGCAGGTCGGTGCGCTGTTCGAGGATGCGTTCGAGCAGATCTGGCGCGGCAATGCCGAGAACGACGGTTTCAACCGGCTGATTCTCGGCGCCAAGCTCAACTGGCGCCAGGTGGCGATGCTGCGCGGCTACTGCAAGTACCTGCTGCAGACTGGCGCCACGTTCTCGCAGGCCTACATGGAAGAGACCCTCAACCGTTATCCGGCAGTCGCCGGCTTGCTGGTGGAGCTGTTCCTGGCCAAGTTCGACCCGCGCCGCGAGGCGCTTTCCGGCGATGAACTGAAAGCTGCGGGCGCCACGCTTGCGGCCGAGATGCGGGCGCTGATTCCGGCCAACGTGCAGGCCGCGCAACCGGCGCTGATCGATGGCCTGAGTGCCGCATTGTCCAAGCCGCGCGACGAGCAGATCCAGATCGTCGAGAGCGCCATCGGCGCGCTGCTGGAGAACGTCGCGA
This sequence comes from Rhodanobacter sp., assembly GCA_027307195.1. Taxonomy (GTDB): domain Bacteria; phylum Pseudomonadota; class Gammaproteobacteria; order Xanthomonadales; family Rhodanobacteraceae; genus Rhodanobacter. Next base: position 2,138 of record DAHUXL010000249.1, read on the forward strand.
GCCTCGACGAGGACCGCATCCTGCGCAGTTTTGTCGGGCTGATCCGCGGCACCCTGCGCACCAGCTTCTTCCAGCAGTGGAACGGTGCCTATCGCGACTACATCAGCTACAAGCTCGACTCGCACATGGTGCCCGAACTGCCCAAGCCGGTGCCGTATCGCGAGATCTGGGTCTGCGCCCCGCGCGTCGAGGGCATCCATCTGCGCTTCGGCGCAGTGGCGCGCGGCGGCCTGCGCTGGTCGGATCGGCGCGAGGATTTCCGTACCGAGGTGCTGGGCCTGGTCAAGGCGCAGATGGTGAAGAACACGGTGATCGTCCCGGTCGGCTCCAAGGGCGGCTTCTTCGTCAAGAAGTCGCCGGTGGGCGGCGACCGCGACGCACAGCTGGCCGAGGGCATCGCCTGCTACCGCCTGTTCATCAGCGGCCTGCTCGACATCACCGAAAACCTGATCGAAGGCAAGGTGGTGAACCCGCACGATGTGGTGCGCCACGACGCGGACGATCCCTACCTGGTGGTGGCTGCCGACAAGGGCACCGCCACGTTCTCCGACATCGCCAACGCGATCTCGATCGAACACAACTACTGGCTCGGCGATGCGTTCGCTTCGGGCGGTTCCTACGGCTACGACCACAAGGGCATGGGCATCACCGCGAAGGGTGCGTGGGAGTCGGTCAAGCGCCACTTCCGTTCGCTCAACCGCGATTGCCAGACGCAGGACTTCACCTGCGTCGGCATCGGCGACATGTCAGGCGACGTATTCGGCAACGGCATGCTGCTGTCCGAGCACACCCGCCTGCTGGCGGCGTTCGATCATCGGCATGTCTTCCTCGATCCGAACCCGGATACGGCGCGCTCGTTTGCCGAGCGCCAACGCATGTTCAAGGTGCCGCGTTCAAGCTGGGACGATTACGACAAGTCATTGATCTCCGCCGGCGGCGTGTATCCGCGCAGCGCCAAGTCGATCCCGATCTCGCCGGAAGTGCGCGCCGTGTTGGGCCTCAAGCCTGACGTGACGCAGCTGGCGCCGACCGACCTGCTCAGCGCGATCCTCAAGGCGCCGGTCGATCTGCTGTGGAACGGCGGCATCGGTACTTACGTGAAATCGTCTGCGGAGACGCATGCCGATGTCGGCGATCGCGCCAACAACGCGCTGCGCGTCAACGGCGCCGACCTGCGATGCAAGATCGTGGGCGAGGGCGGCAACCTGGGCATGACCCAGAAGGGCCGCATCGAGGCGGCGCAGCATGGTGTGCTGCTGAACACCGACTTCATCGACAACTCCGCCGGCGTGGACACCTCCGATCACGAGGTGAACATCAAGATCCTGCTCAACGATGCGGTGCAGCGTGGCGAACTGAGCTTCGACGCGCGCAACATCCAGCTCGCCGCGATGACCGACGAAGTCGGCCAGCTGGTGCTGTGGGACAACTACCGGCAGAACCAAGCGATCACCCTGATGGAGCACCAGTCAGTGAGCCGTCTCGGCTCGATGGCGCACTTCATCCGCACACTGGAGGCCGAGGGTACGCTGGATCGCCAGGTCGAGAACCTGCCGTCCGAGGCCGAGCTGACCGAGCGCAAGAGCCGCGGTCTGGGCCTGACCCGGCCCGAGCTCGCGGTACTGCTCTCATACGACAAGATCCGCCTGTTCCAGCAACTGCTCGATTCCGACGTACCGGAAGATCCATACCTGTCGAAGGAACTGGTGCGCTACTTCCCCGAGCCGTTGCACGTGAAGTATGCCGAGCACATGCAGCGCCATCGCCTGAAGCGCGAGATCATCGCCACCGCGGTGACCAACTCGACGATCAACCGCATGGGCGCCACCTTCATGATGCGCATGCAGGAAGACACCGGCCAGCGTCCGGCGGCGATCGCCAAGGCGTATACCGCGGCGCGCGAAATCATCGAGGCGCGTGAACTGTGGGCGCAGATCGAGGCACTCGACAGCAAGGTCGCCGAGGACACCCAGATCGACGCGATCAAGCAGATATGGTCGTTGCTGCGCCACATGACCCGCTGGCTGCTGAATCGCCCGGGCGCTTCGCTGGATATCGCCGCCAACGTCGAGCGCTACCAGGCCAGCGTATCGGCCTTGCGCAAGGCATTGCCGGACGTGCTGACGCCGACCGGCAAGGGCGATTTCTCGTGCACCCAGGAAAAATGGGAAGGCCTCGACCTGCCCGCCGACCTGGCATTGCGGCTGGCCCGCTTGCCGGAGCTGCGTGCGGCGCTGGACATGGCCGAAGTGGTGCAGCAGAGCGGCCAGCCGATGGAGAGGGTGGCTGGCGTGTTCTTCGAACTGGGCGAGGCGCTCGACCTGGAATGGCTGCGCGACCAGATCGAGGCGCTGCCGGTCGAAGGCCACTGGCACGCACAGGCCCGCGGCTCGCTGCTGGATGAGCTCAACCATCAGCATCGCGCGCTGGCCCTGCAGGTGCTGAGTCTGACCGGCGAGCGCAAGGACGTCTCGCCGGTGCAGGCCTGGCTGCAGCGCGACGATGCCTCGCTGCAGTACACCCGCAGCATGCTGGCCGAGATCCTTACCCAGAACGCGGACTATCCGATCGCCTCGGTCGCGGTACGCCGGCTGGCCCAGCTGGCGCAGGTGCCGGTGAGCTGAGCCAACGCGGGTTGAGGGAGTGAACCATGAAGGCGCAGGATCAGACATGGTCTTGCGCCTTCATGCTGTGTAATCTCGGCTGACCTCCCGCGTCGGGCTTCCGTGCATGCGCTTTGCTTTCGTCGCCAGCGATACCAGCGTCGCCCAGCAGGCGCGGCGCAAACTGGTGGATCGTTACGGCGATGTCCCGCCCGAACAGGCCGAGTTGATCGTGGCACTGGGTGGCGACGGCTTCATGCTGCGCACCCTGCACGCTCATCGCGCACTGGAAGTGCCGGTGTATGGCATGAAGCTGGGCCGGGTCGGTTTCCTGATGAACAAGCACAGGCTCGACGGCTTGCCGGAGCGAGTGGCGCGTGCGCACACGGCTTCGCTGTTTCCACTGCAGATGCAGGTCACCGATGCGGCCGGCAATGAACACACCGCGCTGGCGTTCAATGAGGTGTCGCTGCTGCGCCAGAGCAATCAGGCGGCGCATCTGGAAGTGCAGCTCAACGACACCGTGAAACTGGCGACCCTGGTCTGCGATGGCATCCTCGTCTCCACCCCGGCGGGTTCCACCGCCTACAACCTGTCCGCGCACGGCCCGATCCTGCCGCTGGATGCGAACGTGCTGGCGCTGACCCCGATCAGCCCGTTCCGCCCGCGTCGCTGGCGTGGCGCGATCCTGCCGCATCGCACCGAAGTGATCCTGCGCGTGCTCGATCCGGCCAAGCGCCCGGTCAGCGCCACCGCCGATTTCCACGAGGTGCGCGACGTGCGCACGGTATCGATCCGGCAGTCCGGCGGGCAGGGCGTGCGCCTGCTGTTCGATCCGGAACACAACCTCGAACAACGCATCCTCGATGAGCAGTTCGCGGCGGAATGAAACCGGCTGCGTGCTAGATTGATCGGCAACGATCCATCATCGATCCGCAAGTGACGCTACCCGTGAACAAGCTGACCTCGTCCACCGACGCCCACGATCCAGCCGCTGCTGGCGACCAGCGGCTGGTGGTTGCGATCTCCTCGCGTGCGTTGTTCGACCTCGGCGACAGCCACGCGTTGTTCGAGCGTGATGGGCTTGATGCCTACCGCGCATTCCAGATCGACCACGAGAACGAGATCCTGAAAGCCGGCGTGGCGTTTCCGCTGGTGCAGAAGCTGCTCGGCCTGAACAAGCTGGCCGGCGACGTGCCGCCGGTCGAGGTGATCCTGCTGTCGCGCAATTCCGGCGACACCGGTTTGCGCATTTTCAATGCGATCCAGCACTACGGCCTGGAAATCAGTCGCGCCGCGTTCACCAGCGGCGCACCGACCTCCGACTACATCGCGCCGTTCAAGGCCGACCTGTTCCTCTCGGCCAACGCCGAGGATGTCGGCCGCGCGCTCGCCGCCGGCGTGGCCGCGGCCACGATCCTGCCCAGCACCGCGCCGCCGCGCATGAGCGAGCAACTGCGCATCGCGTTCGACGGCGACGCGGTGATCTTCGGCGACGAGGGCGAACGCGTGTCACGCGAGGAAGGTCTGGAAGCGTTTCATCGCAATGAAACCGAGCTCGCCGCCGAGCCATTGTCGGTCGGCCCGTTCCGCGGCTTCCTCACTGCCTTGCATCGCCTGCAGGCGGCATTCCCCGCCGAGAACTCGCCGATCCGCACCGCGCTGGTCACCGCGCGTTCCGCGCCCGCCCACAAGCGGGTGATCCTCACCTTGCGCAAGTGGGGGGTGCGCATCGACGAGGCATTGTTCCTCGGCGGCCGCGACAAGGGCCCGTTTCTCGATGCGTTCGGCGCGGACATCTTCTTCGACGACTCACCGGCCAACGTGGAATCGGCGCGCAAGCATGTGGCGACCGGGCATGTGCCGCATGGAGTGAGCAATCGATGAGTGCGCGGATGAACCGAGGTATGCGTTGAACTGTTCGCGGCATTGATCCGAGGCGACCGCATGGCCACGATCCTGCAGAATCATTACGTGCTGGCGGTCCATGACGTGCGCGTTTCGGCGGCGTTCTATGTCGACGTGCTGGATTTCAGTGTCGTTGCCGAGCCACCTGGCTGGATCTTTGTGAGCAGGGACAGCTGCATGATCATGCTGGGCGAATGCCCTGACGACCTGCCGCCGGCCGAGCTCGGTTGCCACAGCTATTTCGCCTATTTGCGGGTCGATGATGCGGATGCCTGGTATGCGCAATGCATGGCGCGCGCTGGCGAGTGCCTGGGCGGGATCGAGGACAAGCCATGGGGCATGCGCGAATTCGGGATCAGGACGCCGGATGGCCATCGTCTGATGATCGGGCAGATGATTTCGCCGCAGGCCTGATTCGTCAGGCTGGCCGGGTCGTCGCATCCTGTCGCGAGTCGACGACTTCGCCACATCGATGATTTGCTACAGGATCATCCGGGCCCGCTTCCACCACAGGGTCACCTGTTCCTCGCGCAGCAGCGTAAACAACCCGGCGCCAAGAATGATCGCGATGCCGATCGCCATCGGCCAGTCCAGATGGTCGTGGAACAGCACGTAGCCGAGCAGCACCGCCCACAGCATCTGGCTGTACTGGGTCGGCGCGACGTGGTTGGCAGGCGCCTTCTGCGTGGCCAGCATCAGCAGCACGGCGGCGAGCGCGGCGAGCAGACCGTAGCCGAGCAGAAGCCCGACCTGCGCAAGGCTGGGCCAGCGGAAATCCGCCAGCATCAGCACGCCGGTCAGCAGCATCGGACCGATCACGCCGGCGCTATACAGGGTGAGGTGTTTTTCATGCGGACCGGCCACCCGCAGGGCGATCATCGAGATGGCGCCGGCGAGTGCGCAGATGGCGGCGGCCAGATGGCCGATGCCGAGCGCGCGGAAACCCGGTCGCAGCACCACCAGCACACCGATGAAACCGGCCACCACCGCCGACCAGCGACGCCAGCCGACGTGCTCCTTGAGCAGCAGCACCGACAGGATGGTGACGAAGATCGGCAACAGGAAAATAAGCGAAAACGCCTCGGCCATCGGCAGGGCGGTGAACGCAATCACCGCGGCGATGCTGCCGATGGCGCCGGCCACCGCGCGCACCAGGTACAGGCCGCGGCGTTGGGCGACCACTGCATCGCGCCAGCGATCGCCACGGGCCTTGATGAAGGGCAGCGCGGTCAGTCCCAGCGCGGCGCCGAAGAACACCGCCTCGTAAGCTGGCAGCGAGCCTCGCAGCGATTTCACGAACGCGTCGCTCAGGGCGTAGGCCGCGAATGCCATGAAACCGAGCAAGACACCTTTGAACATGGATTTCCGGTTTTCGATGGGTGGCGTGCAATGGTCGTGCGCATGGAGCCGCGTCGCGCCCGGACTGAAGGGTGGGCGCCTGTGCACCACCGGGTCCCGCGCTACAATACCGGTTTTTACGCGCCCGTCTCCGGAGCTTCCATGGCTGTCAGTCTGAATCCGCTTGATCTGTACGATGTCCGCTCGCTGCTCACTGATGAAGAGCGCATGGTGCAGGATACCGTTGGCCGCTTCGTCGACGAGCGCGTGCTGCCGATCATCGGCGACTGTTTCGACCAGGCACGTTTCCCGAAGGAGCTGATCCCGGAGATCGCCGCACTCGGCCTGCTCGGCGCGACGATTCCCGAGGAGTACGGCGGCGCCGGCATGAACGGGGTCAGCTACGGCCTGATCTGCCAGGAGCTTGAGCGCGGCGATTCCGGCCTGCGCAGCTTCGCCTCGGTGCAGAGCTCGCTGTGCATGTACCCGATCTATGCCTACGGCAGCGAGGAGCAGAAGAAGCACTATCTGCCGCAGATGTCGGCTGGTGAGGTGATCGGCTGCTTCGGCCTGACCGAACCGCACGGCGGCTCCGACCCGGCCAACATGAAGACGCATGCGAAGAAGGACGGCGGCGACTGGGTCATCAACGGCGCCAAGATGTGGATTACCAATGGCAACCTCGCGCACATCGCGATCGTGTGGGCGCAGACCGAGGACGGCATCCAGGGCTTCGTGGTGCCGACCGACACGGCCGGCTTCAAGGCGCAGGAAATCCACAAGAAGATGAGCCTGCGCGCCTCGGTTACCTCGGCGCTGTTCTTCGACAACGTGCGCGTGCCGGACAGCGCGCGGCTGCCGAACGTGAAGGGCTTGAAGGGCCCGCTGGGCTGCCTCACCCAAGCGCGCTACGGCATTACCTGGGGGCCGATCGGTGCCGCCCAGGCCTGCCTCAAGGAGGTGCTCGACTACACCAGGGAGCGCATCCTGTTCAATCGTCCGCTCGCGTCCAATCAGGCCGTGCAACTGAAGATGGCGGACATGGCCCGCCGCATCACCACGGCGCAGCTGCTGTCGCTGCAGCTCGGCCGGCTGAAGGATGCCGGCAAGATGCAGCCGACCCAGGTCTCGCTGGCCAAATGGAACAACTGTCGCATGGCGATCGACATCGCGCGTCAGTGCCGCGACATCCTCGGCGGCGCAGGCATCACCACCGAGCACGGCGCGATCCGCCACGCGCTGAACCTGGAATCGGTGATCACCTATGAAGGCACCGAGACCGTGCACGAGCTGGTGGTCGGCCGCGAGCTGACCGGCATCAACGCATTCTGAAGCGGAGCGTCGCGCACATGGATTCCGATTCGCTGCGCATCGAGACCGATCGCCTGATCCTGCGCCCCACCCGGGTGGAGGATTTCGACGCCTACGCGGCCAACATGGCGGATGCCGAGGCCGCGCACTTCATCGGCGGACAGCAGAGTCGCGCCGTCGCCTGGCGCGGGTTCCTCAGCATGGCCGGCGCCTGGTCGAT
>DAHUXL010000256.1 GCA_027307195.1 Rhodanobacter sp.
CGACATTGCCCGCGCGTTCGAGGAAGCGATCGTCGACACGCTGATCATCAAGTGCCGACGCGCCCTGCAGGCCAGCGGTGCGCAGCGGCTGGTGATCGCCGGCGGCGTTGGCGCGAACCGGAGATTGCGCAGCGAACTGGCCGCGGCCGGTGCGAAGGACGGTTTTCAGGTGTATTTCCCGCGGCTGGACTTCTGCACCGACAACGGCGCGATGATCGCGCTGGCCGGTGCGATCCGGCTGGCTGGCGGCCAGCTTCAGGACGCCTCGGTGCAGGTCTATCCACGCTGGGATCTGCAGAGCCTGCCGGCGGCGTAAGGCCGCCGGGTCACATTCACCACTGCGTGCGCCCGGGCAGCAGCCCTTTCAGCTCCGCCTCGGTGAGATTGCGCCACTGCCCGACCTTCAGGTGGGCAAGCTTGATGTTGACGATGCGCACGCGGCGCAGCTGGGTCACGCGATAGCCGAACGCGGCGGCCATCAGCCGGATCTGCCGGTTCAGGCCCTGGGTCAGCACGATCGAGAAACCGAACTTGGCGATCCGGCGCACACGGCAGGGCTGGGTCATCTGGCCATGGATGCGCACGCCCTTGGCCATGCCGGCGAGGAATTCGTCGGTGACCGCTTTGTTCACCGCGACCAGGTATTCCTTTTCGTGCCCGTTTTCGGCGCGCAGGATCTCGTTGACGATATCGCCGTTGCTGGTCAGCAGGATCAGCCCTTCGGAGTCTTTGTCCAGCCTCCCGATCGGGAAGATCCGCTGCGGATGGTCGACGAAGTCCACGATATTGCCGTCGACGCCGTGGTCGGTAGTGCAGGTGATGCCGACCGGCTTGTTCAGCGCGATATACACCGCCTTCTTCGCCGCCGGCGTGGCGGCGAGGATGCGCGCGCGCACGATCTCGCCATCGACGCGCACCTCGTCGCCCTCCAGCGCCTTGGCGCCCGTGCTGACGACTTCGCCATTGATGGTGACGCGGCCGGCAAGCAGCAGCTCATCCGCCTCGCGGCGCGAGCACAGGCCGGCTTCGCTGATGTATTTGTTGACACGCATGTTTTACGAACGCAGTCCGACGCCGCGCTTGAGCAGTTGCAGTGCCACGATCGACAGCCCGGCCACGAAGCCCAGCATCACCACGAACGCGACGCCGACGTGCACGTCGCTGATGCCGAGCACGCCGAAGCGGAACGCATTGACCATGTACAGGATCGGGTTGGCGCGCGAAATCGCCTGCCACGGTTCACCCAGCATGTTCACCGAATAGAACACGCCGCCCAGATAGGTCAGCGGCGTCAGGATGAACGTCGGCACCAGCGCGATGTCGTCGAACTTCTTCGCGTAGACCGCATTGACGAAGCCGGCCAGCGAGAAGATCGTGGCACCCAGCAGCACCGAGGCGAACGTGATCAGCGGATGCATCACGTGCAGGTCGGTGAAGAACAGTGCGATCAGCAGGACCAGGATGCCGACCACGAGTCCGCGCGCCACTGCGCCGATCACGTAGCCGAGCAGGATCACCCAGTTCGGCATCGGCGACACCAGCATTTCCTCCACCGCGCGACTGAACTTGGCGCCGAAGAACGAGCTGGAGATGTTGCCGTAGCTGTTGGTGATGATGCTCATCATCACCAGGCCCGGCACGATGTACTGCATGTACGTGAAGCCGCCCTCGATGTTGCCGATGCGGCTGCCGATCAGTTTGCCGAAGATCACGAAGTACAGCGTCATGGTGATCGCAGGCGGGATCAGCGTCTGCGTCCAGATGCGCATGATGCGCACGATTTCGCGGCGGACCAGCGTGTTCAGTGCAACCAGGTTGGCGGCGGTGTTGCTCATGCGGCCTGCTCCTCGTGGATGCCGGTCTTGCCGTTGCGACCGCCTTCCACGAGTCGCACGAACAGCTCCTCCAGCCGGTTGGTCTTGTTGCGCATCGAGGTCACCATGATGCCGTGCGAGGACAAGGCCGCGAACAGCGAATTGAGATCGTGGGAACGAGCCATCTCGGCTTCCAGCGTGTGGTCGTCACGACGGCGCAGGGTGACGCCAGGCAGCGTGGGCAGTTCGTCGGGCATCGCGACAACGTCCAGTACGAACGTCTCCACGTCCAGCGTCGCCAGCAACCGCTTCATCGTGGTGTTTTCGATGATGGTGCCGTGGTCGATGATCGCGATATTGCGGCACAGCGACTCGGCTTCTTCCAGATAATGCGTGGTCAGGATCACCGTGGTACCGGCCGCGTTGATGCCGCTGACGAACTGCCACATCGAGCGGCGGATCTCGATGTCGACGCCCGCGGTCGGCTCGTCGAGGATCAACAGCTTCGGCTCGTTCATCATCGCTCGGGCGATCATCAGGCGCCGCTTCATGCCGCCGGACAGCGTGCGCGCCTGCATCTGCGCCTTGTCCCACAGGCGCAGTTCCTTCAGGTACTTCTCCGCGCGTTCGGCGGCGATCTTCCGCGGGATACCGTAGAAGCCTGCCTCGTTGACGCAGATGTCGAACGGCTTCTCGAACTGGTTGAAGTTGATCTCCTGCGGCACCAGGCCGATCAGTCGCATCGCTGCGCTGCGGTCCTTGTTGACCGACACGCCGAACACCTGCGCGTCGCCGCCGCTGGAGTTCACCAGCGAGGACAGGATGCCGATCAAGGTGGATTTGCCGGCGCCGTTGGGGCCGAGCAGGGCAAAGAAATCGCCAGGTTGCACGGTCAGCGAGATGCCCTTGAGGGCCTCCACGCCGTTGCTGTAGGTCTTGCGCAGGTTGTCGACGACAAGGGCGGGAGTGGGGGACATGGGCTGCACCGAAGGGGCCAAGCCACTTATTATAGCGGGCCAACCCCTGCCGACCGGATTTGCCGGGCGCACGCACTGTTTCCCGGATTCCGTTCATGGCCGACCATTTCCAGCTTCGTCTCGTCGACAGCCACATGCTGGCGCCCAGCGTGCGCCATCTGGCGTTCGAGCGCGTCGACGGCCAGCCGCTGGCGTTCCAGCCGGGCCAGTTCCTGCAGGTGCACTTCCACTACGACGACGGCACCGCGACCAAGCGCAGCTACTCGGTGGCCACCGTGGGTGATGGCAGCTCGCCGGTGCAACGCATCGAGATCGCGGTGAGCTATGTCGATGGCGGTGCCGCGACCAAGCTGCTGGGTGGCCTCGAAACTGGCGGCATCATCGACGCCAGCGGCCCGTACGGCCGTTTCTGCCTGCAGGAGGCGGATACCCATCCGCGCTACCTGCTGCTCGCCACCGGCACCGGCGTCACGCCATATCGCGCGATGCTGCCGCAGATCGAGAAACTGCTGGCGAAAGGCGGCCGCGAAGTGGTGCTGCTGTACGGCGCCCGCACCGAAGCCGAGCTGCTCTACGGCGAAGAGTTCGAGGCGTTCGCACAAACGCACCCCGGCTTCATTTTCCACGGCTGCCTCAGCCGCGAAGCCCGCGCCACCCCGCGTTCCACCGACCGCAGCGGCCACGTGCAGAACGTGCTGGCCGAACTCGGCCCGCACGCTGACCGCGACATCGCCTACTTGTGCGGCAATCCGAACATGGTCGATGCGGCATTCGCCGCGCTGAAGGAATT
>DAHUXL010000269.1 GCA_027307195.1 Rhodanobacter sp.
CGCTTCTGCGCCGCGCTGGGCCGGCACAGCATCACCGAATTCAACTACCGCATCGGCGACGCCAGCTCGGCGCATATCTTCGTCGGCGTGCAGATCGCCAGCCGCGACGAGCGCGAGGCGCTGGCGGCCGCGTTCCGCGCGCAGGCCTTCGGCGTGCTCGACCTCACCGACGACGAACTGGCCAAGCTGCATCTGCGCCACATGATCGGCGGCCACTCCTCGCTGGCACAGCATGAACGGCTGTACCGCTTCGAATTCCCCGAACGCCCCGGCGCGCTCACCCACTTCCTCCGCCAGCTGCACCCGGACTGGAACATCAGCCTGTTCCACTACCGCAATCACGGCGCCGACTACGGCCGCATCCTGGTCGGCATCCAGGTGCCCGACGCCGAGCAGTTGCTGTTCCAGCGCTTCCTTGCCGCACTCGGCTACCCGTATGTCGACGAGAGCGCGCATCCGGCATATCGACTGCTGCTGGGCTGAACGAGTGACTCAGAACAGGTCGATGGTGCCGGCGGCCATGGCGCGTCCCAGCACACCACGCCGGCTCAGGCTCTCGTAGCCATGCGTGCTGTTGCGGCCGTTTTCCTTGGCGAAATACAGCGCCTTGTCGGCGCGATCCAGCACGGTGGCCGGATAGTCATGGGTTCCGATGCGGGCATAGCCGATGCTGACGGTGATGTGCCCGACCTGCGGAAACGCATGTTCGGCAATATGCCGGCGAAAGCGCTCCAGCACGGCGTGCACGGTGGTCTCGTCGGTGGCACCGAACAGGATCACGAACTCCTCGCCACCGAAGCGAAACAACACGTCGTTCTGGCGGAAGCTGGCGCGCATCTGCTGGGCCAGCAGCAGGATCACTTCATCGCCGTAGATATGGCCGTAACTGTCGTTGATGCGCTTGAAATGGTCGATATCGAAAATCGCCAGCCAGACCTGTGTGCCGACCGGCGGTGACGTGTCCCCATGCCGTGCTCCGGGGTCTGCGGCCTGTTGCACTTGCTCGCGCTGGCGCAGCAGGCGTTGCAGATGTCGCTCGAAGTTGCGCCGGTTGTACAGTCCGGTCAGCTTGTCCCGTTCGCTCTCGCTGAGCAGCGCGGTGTAGTTGGCGTAGATGCGCGCAAAGCCGTCGACCAGCGGTCGACTGGCACTCAACGGCATGCCGCTGTCCAGCTGCAGCGCACCGATCGCGCGCCCTTCGCACAGGATCGGCACGATCAGTCGCGGTACCCCGCCCAGCATTTCCGCATGTACCTCCTGGCTCTCCATGCAGCGCGACAGTCTCGCCATGGCAGGATCTGCCGCACCCGCGCCGAATACCTGCAGTTGGTAGTTACCCTGCGCATCCGGCGCGCACTGCACGATGCTTTCAACGCGGGGGCACCGGTCGATGCCGCACTTGGCCAGCGACACACTGCGTGCCGATGCCAACTCGGCCAGCGACAGCACCAGGCTGCGATCGAGTGCATCGGTGTCGCGGTGATGGGTGAATGCCGCCACCGAATCGAGCAGGCGCGAATGGGCCAGCAGGTCCGCCGGTGCCAGCGACGCGACACTCATGGCCATCTGCTCCGTCGCATCGGGGACATAACACGAGTCGGCAAGATCACGCGCGGTTTCTTCGCACTCAACCATCAGCATTCCGGCACCGCTGGCGTGACCATGCGGAGCATGTGTGGCGCTACCTGGATCGGCACCGCTCGGCCGCTTTAACGGCAGTCTTGTGGCGGACTTTAGGCTGGCGGGCTCCGTGACGGCACAGGCCGGAGCTCCCGCGGGCGGAACTGATGCGTCATCGCACGATGGCGACGATCACGTTTCGGGTACTTCATCACGCGACCCGCGGCAGAGGCTCGGGCTAAACTCCCGCACATGGCCCCCACTCCCCGCAAACGCCAGCGACGCAACAACGCGCCCTCGTCCACGGCCCGAGCACGGCCCGGCATGGCGAAGCCTGTCGCCAAACCCGCACGACCGGCGGACAGCTCCACCCGCGCCACGCGAGTGCTGAACTGGCTGCTGAAGAAGCTGCCGACACGTTACCGCGAGAAGGTGCTGGACTACCTGGTGCTGACCCGGATGGATCGGCCGATCGGCGCGCTGCTGCTGCTGTGGCCGACCTGGTGGGCGCTGTGGCTGGCAGCAGGCGACTTCCCGCCGTGGAAGCCGCTCATCATCTTCACCATCGGCGTGTTCGCCATGCGCGCAGCCGGCTGCGCGATCAACGACTACGCCGACCGCAAGCTGGATCCGCAGGTCGAGCGTACCGCCGGGCGGCCGATCGCCAGCGGGCGGGTGACGCCGCGCGAAGCGCTCCTCGTGTTCGCTGCCCTGCTCGTGTTCGCCTTCGTGCTGGTGCTGTTCACCAACCGGCTGACGATCGAGCTGTCGTTCGCCGGCGCGGCACTGGCGGCGCTGTATCCGTTCACCAAGCGCTACACCTACATGCCGCAGGTGGTGCTCGGCGCCGCGTTCGGCTGGTCGATCCCGATGGCCTTCGCCGCGGTGATGAACACGGTGCCGCCGGTGGGCTGGCTGCTGTTCATCGGCAACATCCTCTGGTCGGTGATCTACGACACCGAGTACGCGATGGTCGATCGCGAGGACGACCTCAAGGCCGGCGCCAAGTCCACCGCGATCCTGTTTGGCGATGCCGACCTGCCGATCCTCGGCGTGCTGATGGGCACGTTCCTGCTGACCATGCTGTTCGTCGGCCAGCGCGCCGCGCTGGGCTGGCCATACTGGCTCGGCCTGCTGGTGGCGGCCGGGCTGTTCGGCTATCAGCACTGGCTGATTCGCGACCGTATCCGCACGGCCTGCCTCGCCGCGTTCCGCCACAACAACTGGCTGGGACTGGCGGTGTGGATCGGCATCGTGCTGGCGCTGGCGGTGCGCTGAAGCGTGCTAACCGCGCGGTGAAGGTGCCCGCGCCAGTGCCCATACGTCCACCCGTTGCACGCCGGCCCGCTTGAGCACGCGGGCGCACTCGGCGACGGTGGCGCCGGTGGTCATCACGTCGTCGAGGATAGCCACATGTGCAGGCAGCTCGGCACCGGCATGCAACGCGAAGGCGCCACGCACGTTGCGGCGACGGCCGAGCGCATCGAGTTCGGTCTGTGCATCGGTCTGGCGAACACGTTGCAACACGTCGTGGCGCAGGGGCAGGCCAAGACTGCGTGCCAGCGGACGAGCCAGCTCCAGCGCCTGGTTGTAACCACGCTGACGCAGCCGACTGCGATGCAGCGGCACCGTCAGCAGCAGTTGCGGCAGCTCGACCGGGCAAGGCTCGCGTCGCCACAGCGTCGACAGCGCACGGCCGGCAGCGAGATCGGCACCGAACTTGTAGCGTGATTCCAACCGGTCCAGCGGCCAGCCGTAACGGAACGGGGCCCATGCCGCGTCCCATGGCGGCGTGCGACGCTGGCACTCGCCACACAGCGGCGCCGGCGTGGCCAGCGGCAACGCGCAACGCGTGCAGCAGCTGCGATTGCGTGGCAGCTCAGCCGCGCAGTCGACGCACAGATCGATGCCATCGGCGCCGGCGGCACTGCACAGCAGGCAGCGCAGCGGCAACACGAAATACCGCCATCGTCGCCATGATTTGGCCAGCGCGTCCATGCGCATCTCGGTTCAACGACCCGGCTTGTACAGCGCGGCGTCGAGGATCGACCACAGATGGATCAACCATCCCAGCAGCACGATCCACAACAGACCGGCGAGCACGAACATGACGATCGCCATCAGCAAACGTCCCTGCACCAGCTGGCCGAGTCCCGGGATAAAGAAACTGCAGATGGCCGCGAGCACGTTGCCGCTGCTGCCTTGTCCTTCGCTCATGCTGCATCGCTCCCCGTCTCGTTGGCTTTGATAGCGCGATGGTAGCGGCTGAGCCAGCTCCACGCCCGCGTCAACCAATCATCCAATACATTTGGTTGACACTCCCCGGGGCGACTCCCACACTTTCGCGATTCATGTATGGGAGTTGCTGTTCCATGGTCGACACCGCCATCCGCCACGACTGGACCCGCGCCGAAGTGGTCGCGCTGTTCGCGCTGCCGTTCAACGAGTTGCTGCATCGCGCGCACTCGGTGCATCGCGAGCACCACGATCCGAATGCGGTACAGGTGTCCACCCTGCTGTCGATCAAGACCGGTGGCTGCCCGGAAGACTGCGCGTATTGCCCGCAGGCGGCGCGCTACGACACCGGCGTACAGGCGCAGAAACTGATGAGCGTGGAAGCAGTGCTGGAGCGTGCGCAGGCGGCGAAGGATGCCGGCGCCAGCCGCTTCTGCATGGGCGCGGCCTGGCGCGGCCCGAAGGATCGCGACGTGGTGAAAGTAGCCGAGATCGTGCGCGCGGTGAAAGGCCTCGGTCTGGAAACCTGCGCCACGCTGGGCATGCTGAGTGGACCGCAGGCCGACACGCTGAAGGCCGCCGGGCTCGACTACTACAACCACAACCTCGACACCGCGCCGGAGTTCTACGGCGAGGTGATCCACACCCGCCAGTACCAGGACCGGCTCGACACGCTGGAGCACGTGCGCCATGCCGGCATGAAGACCTGTTGCGGCGGTATCGTCGGCATGGGCGAATCGCGCGACCAGCGCGCCGGCCTGCTGCAGACCCTGGCCACGCTGCCCGAGCACCCGCAGTCGGTGCCGATCAACCAGTTGGTGCAGGTCGAAGGCACCCCGCTCAACGGCACCGAGGCGCTGGATCCGTTCGAGTTCGTGCGCACCATCGCGGTCGCACGGCTGCTGATGCCGGCCTCGATGGTGCGGCTGTCGGCCGGCCGCCAGCAGATGGACGACGCGGTGCAGGCGCTGTGCTTCTTCGCCGGTGCCAATTCGATCTTCTACGGCGAGAAGCTGCTGACCACCGGCAACCCGGACGTGGAACACGACCGCACGCTGTTCCGCCGGCTCGACCTGCATCCGCTGCAGGTGGTCGAGCAAACTGGCACCGTGCACGCGGATATCCTGGAAAGCGGCGCTACTGGCTGCGGACAAGGGTGTGGCTGCAGCGTTGCGGCCTGATCTGCTTGAACGACTGGCCGTCCAGACGGCCGAACGCGCAAAAGCGCAATTGCTTCGCCGGTTGCGCACGATCGACCACGTCGACGGCCCGTGGCTGGAAACCGGCAGTCAGCGCCTGCTGTCGTTCTGCAGCAACGATTATCTCGGCCTGGCACAGCATCCGCAGCTGGTCGCCGCGCTTACGCGTGCGGCCAGGGCGGAAGGTGTCGGTAGCACATCAGCCCATCTGATCTGCGGCCATCGCACACAACATGCGGAGCTGGAGGAAGCGCTGGCGGTATGGACCGGACGCGAACGCGCGCTGCTGTTCTCCACCGGCTACATGGCCAACCTCGGCGTGCTGCAGGCCTTGCTGGCGCGCGGTGACGTGTGCGTGCAGGACAAGCTCAACCACGCCTGTTTGCTCGACGGCGCGAAACTCAGTGGCGCCGAACTGAAACGCTATCCGCATGCCGATGTCGCCGCAGCCGCGCGGCAACTGGCCGCCAGCCCCGATGCCGCCGCGCTGCTGGCGACCGATGGCGTGTTCAGTATGGACGGCGATATCGCGCCGCTGCGCGAACTGGCAGCCTTGTGCGCGAACGAACGCGCCACCTTGATGGTCGACGACGCGCATGGCCTCGGCGTGCTCGGCACGAACGGTGCCGGCAGCATCAGCGCCGCCGATCTCGGGCAGGATGAAGTGCCGTTGCTGATGGCCACGCTGGGCAAGGCGCTCGGTTGCATGGGCGCCTTCGTCGCCGGCCCGGCCGCGTTGATCGACGGCCTGATCCAGTTCGCACGCCCCTACATCTACACCACCGCGATGCCGCCGGCGCTGGCCGCCGCCGCACTCGAAGCGGTGCAGCT
>DAHUXL010000223.1 GCA_027307195.1 Rhodanobacter sp.
ACCTGCACGCGGGTCGGGTCGCCCATCGCCGGCATCTGGTCGACGATCAGCACCGAGGCCATGAACGGGCAGGACAGGTCGTCCCAGCCGTGCGCGATCAGCACACGCAGTCCCGGATCGTTGGCCACCGCTTCGCGCAACTGCGATACCGATCCCTTGTTGGCGTCTTCGTCCTCGTGCCACAACTTGCCCACCTCGTAGCTCAACGCGTTGTAACGACCATCGAATTTCCAGCCCACGGTCCGGGTGACGAAGTTGACCATCGCGCTGGTGGTCGGCGCGATGATGCCGTTGAGGATCGGGTCACCGGTCTGCTGATGCGGCGCATACGGGAACGGATCCCATGCGGTGACGTTGGAGTCGTAGCGGCTGCCGAGCCGACCCTCGGCGCGATACACCTCGCGCAGATAGGCCTGGGTTTCCAATCGGCCGCCGGAGCGTTTCACGAACAACGGATCGAGCCCGGTCAGTTGGGTAACCTTCCTGATCACGCGATCGGTCGCCTGCGGATCGGAGCGGCCCCGCATCAGGTCGCTGGCGTATTCGCCACGGGTGTACTCGATGACGCCGGCCATCGCCTCGGGGGTCAGCTTGTGTTCGCGCTCCAGGTGCGCGGCGGCGATCGAGGGCAGGGTCAGCATCCACGGCAGCGGCGAGACGTTCTCATCGTCGGATGCGGCGGGGTCGAGGTACGGCGACAGCAGCACCACGCCGTTCATCGCCACGCCAAGCTGGGTCTGCAGGTAGGCGGTGATGCGCGGGCCGCGGAAACCGCCGTAGCTTTCGCCTACCAGGTATTTGCGCGACGTCATGCGGCCGTTCTTGACCAGCCAGTCGTAGACGATGCGTGACAGATACTTGATGTCCGTATCGGTGCTGTAGAACTGTTTGGTCGCCTCCTTGTCGTCGACCAGCGCGCGGCTGTAACCGGTACCGACCGGATCGATGAACACCAGGTCGGTGAAACCCAGCCAGGTGCCGGGATTGTCGTGCAGCGTCGCCGGTGCCGAGGGCGTGTCGCCCTCGACGCCGAATTTCACCTGCTTCGGCCCGATCGCGCCGAGGTTCAGATACACCGACGAAGCACCGGGACCGCCGTTGATCGCGAACGTCACCGGGCGATCCTTGCCGGGCATGGTGTAAGCGGTGAATACCACTTCGCCGGTGATCTCGCCCTTCTCGTCGCGCACCGGCAGCGAACCCACGGTAGCGGTGTACTTGAGCGTCTTGCCACCCACCGTGGCGGATTGCGACACCCACGCATCGGCCGGCAACGGCGGCAGATGGAAGCCGTTGCTGTTGGCCGCATCCTGGGCCGCAGCTGGCTTGTGGGTCTCGGCCGCGAAGGTCGATGGGGTGCCGAACCCGGTCAGCACGAAGGCCGTCAGCAGGGCGGTTTGCAGGGACTTGCGCACGGATCACTTCCTCGCGGACGAAAGCGCCAAGCCTAACCGGCGGCGTGGCGGCGGGGGTGTGCATAAAGGCATGGGTGCGGGTGGTCCAGGCCGCTTGCCAATAGGGGCTTGCTGGTCAGGACAAGGCTGCTGCGGCGGCTTGCGGTTCTGCGGCCGCAGGTGCGACTCGCTCCATCCATTGCCCGAACGCCTGCACGAAGCGCTGCAGCGATTGCGCAGCTGCCAGGTCGGTCAGCGTGCCATCCGGATCGAAACGGGTGTCGGCGTTCGCCATGAACAGGGTCGGGGTCGGCATCACCAGCGCGCCACAGGTATGCAGAACCTGCCGTAAGGATGCCTGCGCCAACCGGGTGCCCCATGGGCCGCTGCTGGCCCCGAGCACGGCGACCGGCTTCTCCAGCAGTACTTCGCCCTGGGGACTTTCGCGCGAAAGCCAGTCCAGCGCGTTCTTCAGTACGCCCGGGATGGCATGGTTGTACTCGGGCGTGGCGATGATCAGACCGTCCGCCCTCGCGATCGCCATGCGCAAGGCCTGAACGCCAGCCGGAGCGGTGGGTTCGTACTGCTCCAGATCTTCGTCAAACAGCGGCACCGTCGACAGTGAATCGTAAACGACCAGATTCAGCGTTGCGGGCGCCTGGGTTGCGGCGGCACGCAGCAGGCGACGGTTCCTGGAGTCGCGGCGCAGGCTGCCGGCGAGGCACAGCACGTGGCGGACAGGAGTGGTAAGGGTAGTGCTCATGTTCGGTATCTCCGGGAAGGGGGCAATCAAAATTCGATCAGCAACAGGCCGGCACAGGCGACCAGCAAGGCGCCCATGACGATGTCGGTGCGGCGGCGGACCGTGGGTCGGACCAGCCAGCGCGCGAGCCACGCGCCCAGCGCGGCCCACAGCAGCAGGCAAGAGGTGGGTATCAGCACGAACAGCCCAGCCAGCGGCAGGTAGTCACGCCATGCGTTCACCGGCAGTGCCGCCAGCGCGGTCAGCACCATTACCCAGCTCTTCGGGTTGAGGAATTGAAAGCCGATCAGACCCAGGGTGCCGGTGGACAGGCTCGGTTCCGGGGATGCGGTTCCGGCCTTCAGGGGCCTGATGCCGCCGACACACAACGACGCGCCAAGCAAGACCAGATAGAGCGAGCCACACACTCCGATCCATTGCCGCAGCGGCGGATGCGACGCGAACACCGTGCCAGCACCCAGCATCATCACGGCGAGCAGCGACAGGCCACCGAGCACGATGCCGAGAATGGTCGGCATGGCACCGCGCACGCCAACGCTTCCTGCTGCACGCAGCACCAACAGATTGTTCGGGCCGGGCGTGAGGGCGGCTACGCATAGCAGGCCACACAGGGCGAGCAGGCGATCCATCTGATGTTTCCTTCGCATGGTTAGATGGCATGCATGATCGCGCGGTCAGCTGGTCCGTACCGGGTGTCCTATGGTCTAGAATTCCGACCATGAACCAGCTGCCGCTGAACTCCCTGCGTGCCTTTGCCATGGTCTATATGCATGGCGGCGTACGTGCCGCCGCGCGCGAGCTGGACATGGCGCATTCCTCGGTGAGCCGCCATCTTGGCGAGCTGGATCGCTGGCTGGGTGTGCCACTGCTGCGTGCTTCGGCCGGTCGTGGCGCGCTTGTCTTCACACCACAGGGCGAGGCGCTGGGTCGTGCCGTGCTGGCCGGTCTGCGTGAGATGGAACAGGCGGTGGTGGTGCTGCGTGAAACCCGTCCCGCGCATGCGGTGACCTTGTCCACCTCACCGTCGTTCGCGATCCGCTGGCTGCTGCCGCGACTGCCCGCGCTGGAGAAGGCGCATCCGAAGATCGAGCTGTCGGTGCAGGTGGAGCAGCGGCTGGACGCGCTGGATGACGGCCGCATCGATCTGGCCATCCGCATGGGCCGGGGCCCGTGGCCGAAACTGCATGCCGAGCCGCTGATGGACGATGCGCTGTACCCGGTAATGAGTCCGACGTCATGGCAGGCGTCTGGACGTCCATCGAACCCGGCGAAGCTGACCGGGCTGCGCCTGCTGCACGACCGCGATCCGCAGGCGGCATGGGAGTTGTGGAGACAGGCGCATGGGCCGGCGAAGCTCGCATTGCAAGGTGGTGCGCGCTACACCTCGTCCGACCTGGTGCTGCGCGCGGCGATGCAGGGGCAGGGTGTGGCGCTGGCGCGCCACCGGCTGGCCGCGGACGATGTGGCGAATGGCAGTCTGTTACGCCCATTCGGTGAGCTCAGTGTGTCACTGGGGCCGTCGTACTGGATCGTGCGCCCGCCAGCGAAACCGCGCGCGGCGGTGGCGGCGGTGATCGACTGGCTGCATTGGCAGGCGGCGGGTGCCGGGCCGATTGCCGGCAGGTTGTGACGCGCAGGGACTGAGTGCGCGGATCAGCCACGTGCCTGCGATCCTTCGATGAACTGCTGCAGCTGCGCGGCGTTCAGCGCACCGGACTGCCGCGCGATCTCGCGCCCCTGCTTCAGCATGACCAGAGTGGGAATGCTGCGGATGTTGAAGCGCCCGGCCAGTTGCGGCTGCGCCTCGGTATCGAGCTTGGCCAGTCGCAGGCGCGGTTCGAACCGGCCGGCGGCCTGCACGAACACCGGCGCGAAACCGACGCACGGCCCGCACCACGGCGCCCAGAAATCCACCAGTACCGGCAGATCGCCGCGTGTGGCGACTGCATCGAAATTCGCGGCGGTCAGTTCCACCGGATGACCGTCGAACAGCAGCTGCTTGCAGCGGCCACAGTTCGGATGTTCGCTGACACGTTCGGCCGGCACGCGGTTGAGCGCGTTGCAGTGAGGGCAGGGGATGCTCAGCAGCGTACTCATGGCAGACTCCGGCAATGGATGGGCGCAAGCGCCATGGCCGACAAGATGGCGACGGCTGCCCATGAACCCAAGTCGACTGCAGGTCGCCGCGCCCGTGAGCATACCGCTTCGCCCAGCCGAATCTCGTCCGCGTCGATTGCCGCGTGGCGTACTCGCGGTCGGCATGCTGTGGACGCTGCCGAACAGCCTGGCTGGTCTGCTGCTGGGTGTGGTTGGCCTCGCGTTCGGCGCACGCATGCGCTGGCAGTCACGCGATCTGGCGCTGGTGGTGCGCCTCTGGCCGTGGGGCCGGGGTGGCGCACTGACCCTGGGCAACGTGATCGTGCATACCGGCGAGCGGCTGGATACGCCTTGTCTTACCTACGCCCACCGCGCCGGGCATGGCATCGAACCGCCGGTGTCGCTGGTCGACCACGAGCGTGCCCACGTCTACCAGTACATGCTGCTCGGTCCGTTGTTCCTGCCGTCGTACCTGCTGTGCGGCGGGATCAGTGTGCGCAATCCGTTCGAGCGTGCGGCAGATCGCTATGCGTGTTCGGGCCGCGGCTGGTGGCCGTGGTCGCGCGTGTAGCGTTGCCACAAAAAATCGGTGCCCAGGCCAGTACCGGCATGCCACCACTACAGCGATTCCACGTGGGTGCCGAACAAGCCGACGCGGCTGTTGTCGTGCGCTCGGCGATCAATGACCGCCATTGTCGCCGTGATCGTCCTTCTTGCGCTCGGCAGGTTTACCCTCATGGCCACCGTGCGCTTGCGCCTGACCCCGTGCCGGGGCAGCTTGCTGTTGCGGTGCGCCGGCCTGCTGCGCTCGCTGGTATTGCGGGGCGGGACGATTCTCGTTGGAGCCGCGCGCTTGCTGGGGCTTCCGACCGCGCTGCGCCGATTCACCGGCTGGCTGGGGCCGCTGGTATTGCGGTGCAGGGCGGGATTCGTCGGCGCCACGCCATTGTCCGGAATTCTGGCCATGTTGCGCTGATTGCTGATCCCGCCGATCCCGCTGGTATTGCGGCGCAGGACGATTCTCGCCGCGGCCACGCCATTGGCCACCACCAGCGGGCATCGGCGGTCCCGAATACGGGCGGTTCATCGGCGGCGGTGGCGGGCGGCGGCCGATGGGGTGGCTGTACCACCGATCACGCTCGCGGTAGAACGGCCGGTTGCGATAGTAGTGGTCCCAGTAGTTTCCGATCACGAAGGTGACAATCGGGATGCCGATCTGCGCGCCGTACTCAGGCAGCAGCACCGGTTGGTCCTGGTATTCGTATTCGATGAAGTTGCCGGCGATCCAGCCGCGATTGCCGCCGTAGACGATCACGTCGCACCACTCCCAGCCATCGGTGCAGCCCTGTACGCTGATCTCGGTGCCGGCGGGAATCTGGTCGATCAGCGGGTAGTCCGGATCGGGTCCTGCGCGCAAATTGACGTTGCCGGTGACATAGGCATCCGCCTCCTGCGCGAGTACGGGAAAGGCCAGCGACAGTGACGCCAGCGACAGAGATGCAAGAGCAAGCCGGGTCAGACGTTTCATGCGGGCAATCTCCAGCTGGTGGATCTCGTCTCCACTATATGCGCGCGCTGGCGTGACGGAATCGTTGGCGAAGTGCCCGGGTCAGGTTCGGTACATTGCGGTTTACTCAGTTTGACGTCCTCGCAACAAACCGCAACGCTACCGAGTTCATGCAGTAGCGCAAACCGGTCGGTTGCGGACCATCGTCGAAGACGTGGCCGAGGTGGCTGTCGCAGCCGGCGCAGCTGATCGCGGTGCGATCCATGCCGAACATGGGGTCGCGATGCTCGATCACGTTGCGCTTGGCGATTGGCTGCCAGAAGCTGGGCCAGCCGGTGCCGGAATCGAATTCGGTCGCTGCGTCATATAGCGCGGTGGCACAGGCGACGCAACGGAACAGGCCGGCGACGGCGGGTTTCTCGTGCTCGCCGCTGAACGCCAACTCGGTACCTTCGCGACGCATGATTTCGTACGCCGCCGGCGACAGCCGTTGCCGCCATTGCGCATCGCTCAGCACCAGCTTGGGTACCTGACGTGGGCCGAGGTCGCGACCATCGTCACCGAAGATCTCCAGCAATACGTTGCCGGGCTGACCGATCGGCGTGTTGGCGGCGGCAAACAGGCGCGGTATGACCAGGCCACTGCCGGCCACCAGCAGTGCGCCGCCGGTGAGTGCCGCGCGCAGGAAACGGCGGCGATCCATCGCGAGGGTTTCATCGATACGTGACATGGCAACCTCCGTGGGTGTGTCTCTGTGGGAGCGACTTCAGTCGCGATCGCTTTTCAATTCGCACAAAAGCATCGCGACTGAAGTCGCTCCCACAAGAGCAAGAGCGGTTAACCGAAAGTGAAGGCGTACGCCTGCACGCCGGGATCGAGGAAGGTGATCTGGAACAGCCGCTCGCCGCTGCCGTTGGCCTGGCGCACCAGTTGGTACAGGCGCTGGCCGGTGATGCTGCCGTTGCCGTCGGCGTCGGTATCCATGCCGTGATCGGCGCCGGGTGCCTTGCCGTCGATGGTGACGCGGAAGCGGATCGGCTTGCCGTCGCTGGCCGGGCCGAGCACC
The DNA here is from genome assembly GCA_027307195.1 of Rhodanobacter sp. GTDB lineage: Bacteria > Pseudomonadota > Gammaproteobacteria > Xanthomonadales > Rhodanobacteraceae > Rhodanobacter. Next base: position 6,828 of record DAHUXL010000223.1, read on the forward strand.
AGGTGCAGATCGCGGCCGCGGAAGCGGTAGACGATGCTGCCGCCGGTTTTGTCCAGCTGCGCATTTTCGTCATGCACGTTCCAGCGGCCATCGAGCGACCACTGGTCGGCCGCGAGCGCGCCCGGGGCGTGGTAATCCACGGCGTCGTCATGCGCCACCCTGCCGCCGACGAAGTTCTGCGCGCGGGCATAGCCGACATAGGTTTCCGGCGAACGGGTGGAATCGTCCGACGCGGCCGCTTCGACGCCATGATGGTTGTCGCTGACGTAGCCGCCCGGCAGATTCTTCTGGCCGGCAGCGGTCAGCAGCTGGCGGATCACGTCCTCGCTTTCCTTATAACCACCTTCGCCGAAATGGTGATGGCGGATCTGTCCCTGCGTGTCGATGAAGTAATGCGCCGGCCAGTACTCGTTGCTGAAGCCTTTCCAGATCGCATAGTCGTTATCCAGCGCGACCGGGTAGTCCACGCCCAGATCCTTGACTGCCTTGGCCACGTTGGCCGGATCCTTCTCGAACGCGAATTCCGGCGCGTGCACGCCGATCACCACCAGGCCGTGATCCTTGTACTTGTCGGCCCAGCCGCGCACATACGGCAGCGAGCGGATGCAGTTGATGCAGGAGTACGTCCAGAAATCGACCAGCACGACCTTGCCACGCAGTGATTCGGTGCTCAAGGGCGCGTTGTTGAGCCATTGCGTGGCGCCGGCCAGCGACGGCAGCTGGCCTTCCACCGGCAACGGCTCGCCGGCTTTCAGCGCCGGCTGCGGTGCCGGTGCCGGGCGCACGGCGTTGATGAGCTTCTGCTCGATGCCGCCGGTGCTGGCCAGCGAGACGCGGGTGAGCAAGCCGGTATCCAGCCCCAGCGCGATGCAGGCCACGCCAGCGAGTACCAGCACGCCGAGCGCGCGACGAACCCACTCACCGGCACCGAGCGAGCGTTTCATCAAGCCGAACACCTTGCCGCCGATCAGCAGCGCCAGTCCCAGCGAAGTCGCTGCGCCGGCGGCATAGGTGAGCAGCAGCAAGGTGGTCTGCACGCTGGCGCCGTTCAGCGCCGCGCCGGTCAGCAGCAGGCCGAGGATCGGGCCTGCGCACGGTGCCCACAACAGACCCGTGGCGACGCCGAGGCCGGCCGCACCCCAGATCGAATCGCCATCGCCGGCCGAGCGCTGCGACAACCGGTTGCCCAGCGCCACGAACGGGCGGCTGATCCATTCGGCCAGATGGGTCGACAGCAGGGTCAGACCGAGGAAGGCCAGCACCACCATCGCCACGTAGCGGCCGTACTGGTTCGCGTGCACCGCCCAGCCGCCGCCGAGGGCGGCCAGCGTGGCCACCGCGGAAAACGTGATCGCCATGCCCAGCAGCATCGGCAGGCCATTGCGCATGAAGGGCTTGTCGGAACGGGCGAACACGAACGGCAACACCGGCAGGATGCACGGGCTGAGGATGGTCAGTACACCGCCGAGGTAGGCGAGGATCAACACGAGCATGGGAGCGTCATCCGAGGAAGGTTGTCTGGTTATTCGCCGGCAGTCTGGCAGCGGTTACCTGCAGGTACGAGGTAACGCCGGCCGCAGATGCAGCGAAGAGCTGATAGACGTTCCGCCATGGATCGAGCATGCCGCAAGCCTTGACCGCCACCGGCTTCATGGGTCTAGATAGTGGACTTTCCCGTGGGATGAGTCTCGTCCGGACCGTGCCAGTCGAATTCGCTACCGCCAGCACCAGCGCAACGCCCGACCAGCGTCGGGCGGCGTGGATGGCTGCCGCGCAGGCGGGCGACCGGCGTGCCTACGAGAAGCTGCTGGCCGATTCGGTGGCGTTGATCCGTGCGGCGGCGCGGCGGCAGGGCGTGGCGCGGGATCATGTGGATGACGTGGTGCAGGAAACCCTGATCGCCGTGCATCGCGTACGTCACACCTACGATCCGACGCGTTCGTACGATGCTTGGCTCACCGCGATCGCCAACCGTCGCGCGATCGACGCGCTGCGCAGCCGCGGTCGCCGCGACAGTCGCGAATTGCACGACGAATTCGCGCTCGACAGCCACCCCGACACCGACGATGCCAGCGCTGCCACCGAAAGCGGGCAGCGTGCGCAGCGCCTGCGTGAGGCGATCGCCGAATTGCCGCCAGGCCAGCGTGAGGCGGTGGAGCAGCTGGGTCTGCGCGAGCGATCGTTGAGCGAAGCGGCCGAGATCACCGGACGCAACACCGGCGCATTGAAAGTGAACCTGCATCGCGCGCTGAAGGCGCTGCGCGAACGTTTTCATGGAGAACCCTGAGACCATGTCCGACCCGCGACCCCATGAGGCACTGATCGACCGCCTTGGCACCGAGCTGGTGCCGGTGCGGCGTCTGCTGCCGCCATGGCGGCGTACCGCCGGTTGGCTGCTGGCGGTGGCGGCGATCGCCGCCGCGTTGCTGATGCATTACGGCGCAGATCCCATGTTGCGCCGCTGGGCCGGCACGCCGGATCTCGGCTGGGCCGGTATGGGCGCGGTGATCACCGCAATCACCGCGGCATGGGCTGCGTTTGCATTGGGTGTGCCGGGGCGCCGTGCAACCTGGGCATGGCTGCCGCTGCCGGGTGCCTTGCTGTGGATCGGTGCCAGCGGTCTCGGCTGTCTGCGCGAATGGGTCGCACCGGGCACCCAGGTTGCCAGCATGCATCAGTCAGCCGATTGCCTGGTCTTCATCATCAGCTTCTCGATCCCGCTGTCCGCGCTGCTGATCGTGCTGCTGCGTCGCGCCTGCCCGCTGCGACCGGTACTTACTGCCGTGTTGATCGGCCTGGCCAGCGCGGCGGCCTCGGCCAGCCTGCTGGAAATCTGCCATTCATTCGATGCTGCCGCCACCGATCTGCTGACGCATGCGCTGGCGGTGGCCGTTGTCGTTGCAGTCAACGCCGCCATGGGTGGCCGGTTGCTGTCGAAAGCGTGATCCCGGGCTTTTGTGGGAGCGACTCCAGTCGCGATGCCCTTCGGACGCACCGAGATCAGATCAGGAACATCGCGACTGCAGTCGCTCCCACAGGATTTCGTCAATCCCGGAAATTGTCGAACTGCAGCGGCAGCTCGACATCCGCCTTGCGCAGTACCGCCATGGCGTCCTGCAGGTCGTCGCGCTTTTTGCCGGTGACGCGCAGCTTGTCGCCGTTGATCTGCGCTTCGACCTTGAGCTTGGCGGCTTTCAGCGCTGCAACCAGCTTCTTCGCGATCGGCTGCTCGATGCCTTGCTTGACGGTGATCTTTTGTCGCGAGCCACCCAGGTTGGTTTCCGGATCGCCGATGTCGAGTGCGCGGACGTCGATCTTCCGCGCAATCAATCGCGCGCGCAGGATGTCCAGCATCTGCTGCAGCTGGAATTCGCTGGGCGCGCTCTGGGTGATGATGAACTCGTCCAGCGCATAGGACGCGTCCTGACCCTTGAAATCGAAACGGGTGGACAGCTCGCGGTTGGCCTGGTCGACCGCATTGGTCAGTTCGTGCTTGTCGACTTCGGAGATCACGTCAAAGGAGGGCATGGCGGCGACTCGCTGGAAACAGGGTCAAAGTGTAAGCGATGCGACTGGGCGATAATGCGCGACTTCCCTTTTTGTCATACCAGCTTGCGCCGGGATGACGGGCAAAAGCAACGCGGCGTAACCATGGTGAATTCGTGAAAATGGACGTGCTGATCGTCGGTGCCGGCGCCGCCGGGCTGATGTGCGCGATCGCCGCCGGTCAGCGCGGTCGCCGCGTGCTGGTGGTCGACCACGCCAACAAGGTCGGCAAGAAGATCCTGATGTCCGGTGGCGGGCGCTGCAACTTCACCAATACCGGTGCGACCCCGGCGAACTATCTGTCGGCGAATCCGCATTTTGCCAAGTCCGCTCTGGCGCGTTACACGCCGTGGGATTTCATCGCTCTGGTCGAGAAGCACCGCATCGCCTATCACGAGAAGGAGCTGGGTCAGTTGTTCTGCGACGACTCGTCCAAGCAGATCGTGCGCATGCTGCTGGACGAATGTGCCGCGGCCGGCGTCACGGTGGAGGCGAATTGCGGCGTGCAACGCGTGCGCAAGACGCCGGAAGGTTTCAGCGTACTCACCGCACGCGGCGAAGTGCATGCCGAATCGTTGGTGGTCGCCAGCGGCGGCCTGTCGATTCCCAGCATGGGCGCCAGCGGCTTCGGTTACGAACTGGCGCGCCAGTTCGGTCATGCCGTGTTGCCCACGCGAGCCGGGTTGGTACCGCTGACCTTGAGCGGCAAGCACCAGGAGCATTACCAGGATCTGGCCGGCGTGGCATTGCCCGCAGTGGAAACGCGCGTGGGCAAGCAGGGGTTTCGCGCCGGCCTGCTGTTCACTCATCGGGGCATCAGCGGTCCGGCGATCCTGCAGATTTCCTCGTACTGGAAACCCGGCGACGATCTGCGCATCGACCTGTTGCCGGATCAGGATGTCGGCGCGTGGCTGATCGAACAGCGCACGGCGCGGCCGTTGGCGGAACTGAAAACCGTACTCGGCGAGGTGCTGCCGAAGCGGCTGGCGCAGCGCCTGTGCGAGCAATGGTTCGAGAGCCGCCCGATGCGCCAGTACCGCGAGGCCGAACTGGAGCAGATTGGTGCGCAACTCAACGCGTGGCCGATCACCGCCAGCGGCACCGAAGGCTATCGCACCGCCGAAGTCACCCTGGGCGGCGTCGATACCGACGGGCTGTCCTCCAGCACGATGCAGTCGAAGCTGGTGCCGGGGCTGTATTTCATCGGCGAAGTGGTCGACGTCACCGGCTGGCTGGGCGGCTACAACTTCCAGTGGGCATGGGCCTCGGGGCAGGCGGCGGGCGAGGTGGTCTAGCTTGCGGCTTCGCATGCCATGAACACGGTGCGTGCTTCACTGCACAACACTCGACGATGAGGAAACCTGGATGAAAGTGGGATTTATCGGTCTTGGCGCGATGGGCAGCGCGATGGCCAGCAACTTGCTGGCGGCCGGGCACACGCTGACGGTGTGGAACCGCTCCGTCGCGGCCACTGAACCGCTGGCATCGCTCGGTGCAAAAGTGGCGCGCACCGCCGATCGGGCCGCGCAGGGCGAGGTGCTGTGCAGCATGCTGGCGAACGACCAGGCGGTGCGCGAGGTATTCCTCGACGGCGGACTGCTCGATGCGATGGATCGCGGTACCGTGCATGTGAATCACGCCACGATCTCGGTGGCGCTGGCGCAGCAGCTTGTCGAGGAACACGCGAAGCGTGGACTGCAGTATGTGGCGGCGCCAGTGTTTGGACGTCCGGACATGGCGGCTGCGGCGAAGCTGAATATCCTCGTTGCCGGCCAGCCAGCCGCGATCGAACGCGTGCGGCTGTTGCTGGAGGCGATGGGCAGCAAGCTGTGGCCGCTGGGTGACGCGCCAGAGCGCGCGAACGTGGCGAAGATCGCCGGCAACTTCATGCTGGCCACCGCGATCGAGAGCATGGCCGAGGCGACCGCGCTGACCCGCGCACACGGCGTCAGTGCGGCCGATTTCCTCGACGTGATGACGAATACCCTGTTCGCGGCGCCGGCCTATCAGGGTTACGGCAAGCTGATCGCCGAGCAGCGCTTCAAGCCGGCCGGGTTCGCCTTGCCGCTGGGCTTGAAGGATGTCGAGCTTGCGTTGGCGGCGGGATCAGCAGCGCGCGTGCCATTGCCGTTCGCAGGCGTGCTGCGCGACAGTCTGCTGGAGGCGCTGGCTGCCGGCGATGCGGAACTGGACTGGTCGGCACTGGCGCTGGTTGCTGCGCGTCGCGCCCATCTGGAGGAACGCGGGTAGGTTTCTATCCGTGCGCCATGGAAATCACGCGACGCGCGGATCCCAGTCCAGTGTGCCATCGATCACGGTATGGCTGCGCCCACCGACCCAGATCGACGTGCCATCCATATGCACGATCAGTCGGGCGTCATGGCCGATCTCGCGCCCCTGGCTGACCTGATAGCCGCGAGCCAGCGTTCCATGCGGTTCGGCGTGGGCGATATACGCGGCAATCAGCCCGTTGGCGGCCCCGGAGGCGGGGTCCTCGACGATGCCGACGCCGGCCGGGAACGCGCGCACGACCAGTTGATAGTCGTGATGGTTGCTTCGCGCGAAAGCGCACAGGCCCATGCTGTCGCTCGCCTTGGCCAACGCACCAATCGCCGCATGGTCCGGCTGCCAGGCACGCAGGCTGGCTTCGTCGGCGACCTCGGCCAGCCACCAGCGCCGGCCGCCATCGACCAGGGCCGGCGGCAGCACGCCGAGTTCGATGCCAGCCAGCGCCGCCGGCAGCGACGGGTGCGCCTCGCGGCCGGTATCCAGCACGCGTTCGCCGGGCGACTGCAGCAGCAACTCGCGGCTGGCGCCGTTGCCTTCGACCCGGATCGGCAGTACGCCGGCAGCGCATTCCTGCCACAGCAGGCCAGCGCGTGCTTCGGCCAGTCCGCAAACCATCGCCGCATGGGCGCTGCCGATGCTGGGGTGGCCGGCGAACGGGATTTCCTTGTGCGGGGTGAAGATGCGCACGCGATAGCTGGCTTTCGGAGTGGTCGGCGGCAGCAGGAAGGTGGTTTCGACCAGCGCCGTCCAGCGCGCGAAACGCTGCATCGCTGCATCGCTCCAGTCATCCGCGCCAATCACCACGCCAAGATGATTGCCACCGCCAAGGGTGGCGGCAAAGACGTCCAGGTGCAGGTAACGGAGCGAAGCCATGGATATGTCCATCAGGCGAAAAACGGCCGTATAAAGCGGCGAATCATAGCGGTGCAGCGGTGTTCTTGGCAGTGATCTTCCGGAATATCGACGAAGGGGCGAGGCATAAGCGATTGCCGGACGGCTTGCCGTACATGTGAGAAGTCGACAAGCATGAGCCAGCGCGCCAAGATGCCAAGCTTTGTGCACCCGCCACGGAACCGTTCATGCCGATTACCCTCGTCATCATCGCCATCACCTGCATCGTCTCGTTCATGGCATTCAAGAACAGCCGGCTGATGAACGACCTGATCCTGTGGCCGCCAGCGATCACCCGCCAGCGCGAATACCACCGGCTGGTGACCTACGGGCTGGTGCACGCGGATTTCAACCATCTGCTGTTCAACATGTTCACGCTGTTCTTCTTCGGTCGGGCGATGGAGGGATTCTTCGCCGATCGGCTGGGCATGTTCGGTTTCGCCCTGTTCTATATCGGCGGCCTGGTGCTCTCGATCCTGCCGACCTACCTGAAAAACCGCGGCAATCCGAACTACCGCAGCCTCGGCGCCTCGGGCGCGGTGTCGGCGGTGCTGTTCTCCTACATCCTTATAGCGCCGTGGTCGCGCATCATCGTGCTGGTGATCCCGATGCCGGCGATCGTCTATGCGGTGCTGTACACCGGCTACTCGATCTACATGGACCGGCGCGGGCAGGGCAACATCAACCACAGTGCGCACCTGTGGGGCGCGGCTTACGGGGTGATCTTCACCTTGCTGGTGGACTCGCGGGTGTTGCCGCATTTTCTCAACGCGCTGATGCAGCCAAGCATGCGATAAGCCATTTGCGGGCGTTGCCGCCGATCGTCTCGTGTGCTGATGATGAATGGTTTCCGCGATGCGTGATGCCCGCAGTGGCGCAGGCGTGCATACTGGCGCTGTCCCATCGACCACCGCAGGAGAACGAACGCATGGCTATGACACGCAAGTCGGCTGCGAAGAAGTCCGCGGCAAAGAAAACATCCGCCAGGAAAGCATCGGCAAAAAAGGCACCCGCGCGTAGCGCGACCAAGGCAGCGCCGCGCAAGACGGCAACGAAGAAGGTCGCCACTAAGAAAGCTGCGGTGAAGAAGTCGGCGGCACGCAAACCTGCGGTGAAGAAATCAGCGACAAAGAAAGTGGGGGCGAAAAAGGTCGCCACAAAGAAGCCGGTCACGAAGAAAGCGGCAGCAAAAAAGGTCGCCACCAGGAAGATCGTCGCGAAGAAAGTTGTCGCGAAGAAAACCGCCACCCGCAAGGTCGCTGTCAGAAAGATAGCCGCCAAACCGGTAGCCGGGAAAGCTGCCGCCAAACGCCCGGTCAGCAAGAAGGCCGCCGCGAAACCGGCACCGAAAAAGCCAGTGGCCAACACCAGTGCCGCGGTGAAGCGCGAACAGACCGCCAAGCCTGCTCCCGTCGCGAAGAAGCCGGCCGCCCGCAAGCCCGTACCGGTGGAAGCGCCGATTCATCACATCAGTCAGGAAGACGCGGTGGCCAGGATTCAGGCGCTGCTGGAGGCCAAGCAGGAGCGAGTGCGGCAAGGGCCGAGCTGGCCTGACGCCAACCCGGCACATCCGGCGTCGAATGGCACGGAATTGTATCCGCCGGTATCGGCCGAAGGTGGCGGTGAAGGTGGCGATGGTCGTGTGCTGGCACCGCAGCGCGGTGAGCAGGGCAAGCGCAAGGACTGACTGGCGGCGGTTCCGCCCCACGGAACGTTTCGGCAACCGCACATGGCTGGCAGGTGAATGCCGGTCGGCCATGCGCGGAAAACTCAGTACGCATTCAAGCATCACGTCCTAGCGTAGTGCCGTCACTTGGTGGAGACGGATCATGAAACGCCTGCTAGCCAGTCTTGCCCTGATCACCGCGGTCGCGGCGTTGTCAGGTTGTTATTACGATCCGGGCTACAGCTATGTGCGTGGCGGCGGTTACAGCGGCGATGCCTATTACGGTCAGGGCGGCAACGCCTACTACGTGGCGCCGGGTTACTACGATGGTTATTACGGCAGCGGCTACTACGGCTGTTGCTATGCGCCGGGCGTGAGCATCGATTATTACGGTGGCTCGCGTTATCGCTATTACCGGGGCGCTGGTTATCGTGGCGATGGCGATTACCACGGTGGCGGCTATCACGGAAATGGTGGCGACCATCGCGGTCGGGACGGTGGTCATCGCGATCATGATGGCGGCAGGCAGCAGCAGGGACATCAGTCGTCCGGCAGCGGTAGCCATCGGGGCAATGACCGTCGCGACGATCACTGAGGATTTCTGAGGCTTCGGGCACAATGGCTGGATGTTTCGATCCCGTCTCGTGTCCTCGCTGATTCGCTTCCCAAGGCTCATCGTCATCGTGACGGTGGGCCTTGTGCTATGCGCGTGCAGCAGCCTGCGTTACTACGCACAGGCGGCGCATGGGCAGGGTGAGTTGATCGCTCATCGACGGGCGCTGAGCAGGCTGGTGCACGATCCGGCCACCGATCCGAAACTCGCCGTACGCCTGCAGTTGGCGCAGCAGGCGCGCCGGTTCGCCTCGCAGCGACTGGGATTGCCGGACAACCGCAGCTATACCGGCTATGTCGAGCTGCATCGGCCGTACGTGGTGTGGAATGTGTTTGCCACGCCGCGCTATTCGGTGGAAGCAGTGCCGCAGTGCTTTCCGATCGCCGGCTGCGTCGCCTACCGCGGCTGGTTCAGCGAGGTGGCCGCCAAGGCCGATGCGGCGCGACTGCAGGCGCGTGGCGACGATGTCGGGATCGGCGGCGTGCCGGCGTATTCCACGCTCGGCTGGTTCGCCGACCCGATCCTCTCCAGCATGCTGCGCTGGGATGACGACGAACTGGATGGCACGATCTTCCACGAGCTGGCGCACCAGCTGATCTACGTGAAAGGCGATACCGCGTTCAACGAATCCTTCGCCACATTCGTGCAGACCGAAGGCCTGCGCGAATGGCGGCAATCACGCGGCCTGCCACCGCAAGACGACCATGTGCAGACGATGGATGCCGGGTTCACCCGACTGGTGCTGGATCTGCGCGAACGCCTGAAAGCCCTCTATGCCAGCGGCGTGGGTGAGCCGGCCATGGCCGCCGGCAAGCAGCGCGAGATCGAGGCGTTCCGCCTGCGTTATGCACAGTGGCGCGAGCATGACTGGCCGCACGATCACCGCTATGACGCCTGGGTCGCGCAGCCGATCAACAACGCACGGCTGCTGCCGTTTGGCCTGTACGATCAGTGGACGCCGGCGTTTGCGATAGTGTTCCAGCGTGAGGAACGCCAGTGGCCGGCGTTCTATGCCCGCGTGCGCGAGTTGGCGCGCGAGCCGAAAGCACAGCGCGCGAAATTGCTGCAGGCGCTGCTTGACCCGTGAGGTGCCCCAAATGGTCGATATCGAAAAGCGAATCCTGATCGAGCAATTCATCGGTGCCTACAACCGCTTCGATGTGGACGGCATGCTGGCGCTGCTGACACCTGACGTGTCGTTCGAGAATGTTGCCGATGGTCAGGTGACGGCCGCGACCAGTGGCATCGATGAATTTCGTCAGCTGGCGGAGCAGTCGAAGGTGTTGTTCTCCGAACGGAAACAGACCATCACGAAGCTGAAGTTTCGTCCGGCATCAGTGGTGGCGAGCATTGCCTGGCGCGGGGTATTCGCGATCGACGTGCCGAACGGGCCAACGGCCGGCACGGTGATCGAGATGGAGGGGGAGTCGGAGTTCGAATTCGCTGGCGGGCGGCTCAGCCGCATCGTCGATCGCAGTTGATCGGGTAATCAGGTGTCAATGTGCGACTTTGCGGGTGGCCATATGGCGCAGATAAGCGAGTACGGCATCGAGATCGGTATCGGACAGCGCGTTGGCGTCGAAGCCCGGCATCTTCGCCTGCGGCCACTGCCGCAATGACTGCGGATTGCGGATGAAGGCGCGCAGCAGATCCGCGCGCAGGTATTCGGTGGGGTTGTGCGGCAGGTTCAGGTCTGGCCCGAGTTTCGCATCGCCTTCGCCGTTGAGCGTGTGGCAGGCGAAACAGGTGCGCTGGAACACCACGAAGCCGCGTTGCACGGCGCTGTCCGCGGGCAATGACGGATCGGGCAGGATCGCCGGGAAGCGCGTGGCCACGCTGTCCAGCTTGCGGATCGCCGCCAGCTGGTACGGCCATTGTTCCGGATTCACATGGGCGGCTTGCGGTTGCGTCCACACGAGGTAGAACGGTCCGGCGTGGCCGTGATCCTTCAACGCCGGCCACGGTTGTGCCGGGTCCTCGATCGCCAGCCACGCTTCGCTGCCCTGCTTGTTCAACAGCAGTGCGGCGGGAATCTCGGCGGCAAAACCATCGCCGGCGACGAACTGTAGCTGCTCGCTGCTGTCGATGCCCTTGAGCAGCGCGGCCAGTGGCACTGCGCGGTAGTGCATTGCGCGATGGAATGCGACATCTGCGGGTACGCTGATCGTGTGCACGTCGTGGCGTTTCAGCAGGACTTCGGTGCGATAGACGATGACACCGTGGCCGAGGTCGATCTCCAATTCGGCGGCTTGCGCGGGCAGAATCGTGCTCGGCAGAATCAGGCCCAGCGTGAGCAGGCACAGGACGAGCAGCTTCATGATGAGCTCCGGTGTAGAAGTAAAGAAATTGTAAGGTCAGGCGCGATGGCGTGCGTTCGAATGATGGTTTGTCCAGGGATGGTGCGGCGAGCCTGTCGGGGAGCTGAACAAATCGAGACGTGCACATTGAACTCACAGCGCAATGGCCACACTAAGCACACGTATCGCCGTGACGGCGACAGGAAGTGGCACAGTACATTGTGTTGCTGAGGGGCTGGCCTTACCTCCCCTGGAGGCCACCTGACAAACCCCATCCGTCCTCCCCTGGCTGATGGGGTTTTTTTTGGGTGAAACAAACAGCGCGGTTCGCGCGGCATGTACTTCGACATGGATAATGGCTCATGCGCACCCTCGCGCGCCTGGGTTACTGATGATCATCGAATCGCTGCTGGATACCGACCTGTACAAGTTCTCGATGATGCAGGTGGTGCTGCATCAGTATCCGGCCGCGCAGGTCGAGTACCGCTTCAAGTGCCGCAATCCGGGTATCGACCTGGTGCCGTATATCGAGGAGATCCGTGTCGAGCTGGCCGCGCTGTGCCAGCTGCGCTTCGCAGCGGACGAACTGGATTATCTGCGCGGGTGGCGCTTCATCAAGAGTGACTTCGTCGATTTCCTGGGGCTGTTCCAGCTCAATGAGAAGTACGTGGAGATCGCGCCGGCCGCGGCGGGCAATGGCGAGATCGAGATCCGCATTCGCGGGCCGTGGTTGCACACGATCCTGTTCGAGGTGCCGCTGCTGGCGATCATCAACGAGGTGTATTTTCGCCACACCAGTGCCGGTCTTGATCTGGCCGAGGGCAGACGGCGGCTGCAGGCGAAGATCGCATTGCTGCGCGATGCACCGGATTACGCCGGCTGCAAGATCGCCGACTACGGCACGCGTCGACGCTATTCGCGGGCGTGGCAGGAAGAGGTGGTGACCGCATTGCGCGACGGACTCGGCGCGCAGCTGGCCGGCACCAGCAATGTGTGGCTGGCGCGGAAACTCAATCTGGTCCCGTTGGGTACGCTGGCGCACGAATACCTGCAGGCGCACCAGGCGCTGGGTCCGCGCCTGCGCGATTCGCAGGTGGCGGCACTGGAGGCGTGGGCGAAGGAGTATCGCGGCGATCTCGGCATCGCGCTGTCGGATGTGTACGGGCTCAACGCATTCCTGCGTGATTTCGACATGTACTTCTGCAAGCTGTTCGACGGCACCCGGCATGATTCCGGCGACCCGTTCGAGTGGGGCGAGAAGGTATTGGCGCACTACCGCGCGAACCGGGTCGATCCGCGCAGCAAGGTGCTGGTGTTCAGCGATGGCCTTGATATTCCGAAGGTGATGCAGCTGTACGCGCACTTCCGCGACCGCTGCCTGCTCGCGTTCGGTGTCGGCACCAACCTCACCAATGACGTGGGGCCGACGCCGCTGCAGATCGTGATCAAGATGATCCGCTGCAATGGCCAGCCGGTGGCCAAGCTCAGCGATTCGCCGGGCAAGAACATGTGCGAGGACCCGGCGTATGTGGCCTACCTGCGCCAGGTCTTCGAGATACCCGCGACGCAGGGGTTTTAGCTCACCCCCAGCATGCTCTGAGGATGAGCCGGTCCTCAGAACGCCGGCAACACGGCGCCGTGGTACTTCTGCTCGATGAATGCCTTGATCTCCGGGCTGTTCAGTACCTGGGCCAGTTTCTGCACGCGCGGGTCGTTCTGGTTGTCGGGGCGGCCGACCAGGTAATTCACGTAGGGTGAATTCCGGTCTTCGATCAGCAGTGCGTCTTTCGTCGGGTTGAGGCCGGCCGCCAGCGCGTAGTTGGTGTTGATCAATGCCAGATCCACTTCGTCCAGCGTGCGCGGCAGCATCGCCGCTTCCAGCTCGCGGAACTGCAGGTGCTTCGGGTTTGCGGTGATGTCCTTCAGCGTGGACAGCTCGTTGTTCGGGTTTTTCAGCGTGATCAGGCCATGTTTCGCCAGCAGCAGCAAGGCGCGGCTGTTGTTGCTGGGGTCGTTCGGTATGGTCACGCTGGCGCCGTCGGGCAGCTGGTCGATGTTCTTGAGCTTGTGCGAGTAGGCGCCGAACGGCTCGATGTGCACGCCGGTAACGATGACGAGATGGGTGCCGCGCTCGCGGTTGAACGAATCCAGGTAGGGCTTGGTCTGGAAGTAGTTCAGGTCGATGTTTTTCTCGGCCAGCTGCGTGTTCGGCTGCACGTAGTCGGCAAACACCTTGATCTGCAGATCCACGCCCTCCTTCGCCAGCAGTGGCTTGGCCTGCTTGAGGATTTCCGCGTGTGGAATCGCGGTGGCGGCCACGCGGAGCGTTTTGTCGCTCTCCTTCGGCGCAGAACAGCCCGTCAGCAAGAGCAGGGTCAGGGAAGTGACGAGGGAGGCAAATAGCAGTTTCATGGCAGATTCGTTTGTGCGGCGCACAATAATAAGCCGTCTATACGGCCAAACGCAAATACGGGATCGGCATGGCTTGCAACGCTCACGCCTTTGGCCTGGCATAGCCGGCCAGCAGGAGCAGGGCCAGGACGGCGGCAACGGCGGCGAGCAACAATCTCATGGCGGCGATTCTCATGGGCGGCCAACGAAAGTAGGCCGCCTATGCCGCCAGACACAAATAACCAAATCAGCGTCGCTTATAACGCGTCACGATACGGTCGCCGAGCATCTGCAGCAGCTGCACCAGCACGACAAGCAGCGCCACGGTGACCAGCATGTAGTCGGACTTGTAGCTGAGGTAGCCGTAGCGATAGGCCAGATCACCCAGGCCGCCGGAACCGATCGCGCCACCCATCGCGGTGTAGCCGACCAGAGCGATCGCGGTGACAGTGACGCCGGCGAACAGGCCGCCGCGGGCTTCCGGCAGCAGCACATGGCGCACGATCTGCCAGAGACTGGCGCCCATCGCCTGGCTGGCCTCGATCACACCCTGCTGCACTTCGCGCAGCGCGGTTTCCACCAGTCGCGCGAAGAACGGCGCGGCGCCGATCACCAGCGGCGGGATCGCGCCACGGATGCCGAGCTTGGTGCCGACCAGAAAATACGTCACCGGCATCAGCACGATCATCAGGATGATGAAAGGCACCGAGCGCAGGATGTTCACCAGCAGCGAGGTGATCGCATAGAGCTTGGGCATCGGGCGCAGCTGGCCCTTGCCGGTGAGGTACAGCAGCACGCCCAGCGGCAGGCCGATCAGGATGGTGAGTGCCAGCGAGCCGCCGAGCATCAGCAAGGTGTCGATGCAGGCACGGCCGATCTCGCCCCAGTCGTCGATGTTGGGAAACAACGTCTGCAGCATGTTCATCGGCTAAGTTCCTCGATCTCGATACCGGCTTCGCGCAGCGCCGCCAGTGCGGCGTCCACGCCTGCGCCCTGCATCGCCAGGGTGAGCTGGCCGTAGGGCAGGTCCTTGATGCGGTCGATGCGCCCCGCGAGGATGTTGAAGTCGATGCCGGTCTCGCGCGCGACGCGGCCCAGTGCAGGGGTCAGCGTGGTGTCGCCGCGGAAGCTCAGTCGCAGGATGCGCCCAGGCACTTGCGCGAACGGCGCCAGTTCGCTGGCAGCTTCCTCCGGCAAGGCCTCGTTGACGAAGCGCCGGGTCGTGGCGTGCTGCGGATGCAAAAACACATCGGCCACCGCACCGTGCTCCACGATCATGCCGGCATCCAGCACGGCCACCCGATCGCAGACGCGGCGTACAACGTCCATTTCGTGGGTGATCAGTACGATGGTGAGCTTCAGCTCGCGGTTGATCTCGGCCAGCAGCTCCAGCACCGAGGCAGTCGTCTGCGGGTCGAGCGCGCTGGTGGCTTCGTCGCACAGCAGGATCGAGGGTCGGTTGGCCAGCGCGCGGGCGATGCCGACGCGCTGTTTCTGGCCGCCGGAAAGCTGTGACGGGTATTTGTCGGCGTGTACGGTGAGCCCGACCCGTGCCAGCAGTTCGTTGACGCGGGTGCGCAAGACTGCCGCGTTGCGCTCGCCTGCCAGCCGCATGGGAAACGCCACATTGTCCGCCACCGTTTGCGAGGCGAGCAGGTTGAAGTGCTGGAAGATCATGCCGATCCTGCGCCGCTGCGCGCGCAGCGCCGGTTCGGCCAGCGTGGTCATCTCGGTGTCGCCGACGAAGATCACACCGCCACTGGGTCGTTCCAGCAGATTGATCAGCCGTATAAGCGTCGATTTGCCGGCGCCGGACAAGCCGATGATGCCGAACACCTCGCCATCGGCAATGTCGAGGCTGAAGGGTTGCAGCGCGGGAATGTCCCTGCCGTCGACACGGTAGGACTTGTGGACATCGACGAAGCGGATCACGACGGACCTGGGGCTGCGGGCAGGGGGTTCATTCTATGCCACGGACGTCACATGCGATGGCGTAGACTGCGGGATTGATTCAATCAGTCGGAGTCCGGTCATGCCCAGCGTCTACGATTTCAGCGCCCGCGATATTGATGGCAATCAGCGCTCGCTCGCCGAATGGCGCGGCAAGACTCTGCTGATCGTCAATGTTGCGTCAAAATGCGGATTCACGCCGCAGTACAAGGGGCTGGAAAACCTGTGGCAGGACCAGCGCGATCGCGGACTGGTGGTGCTGGGCTTCCCGTGTGACCAGTTCGGCCATCAGGAGCCGGGCGACGAGAGCGAGATCAAGAACTTCTGCAGTACCCAGTACGACGTGACCTTCCCGATGTTCGCCAAGGTCGAGGTGAACGGCGAGCACGCCGATCCGCTGTACAAGTGGCTGAAGAGCGAGGGCAAGGGCATCCTCGGCAGCGAATCGATCAAGTGGAACTTCACCAAGTTCCTGGTCGATGCGGAAGGTCAGGTGGTGAAGCGCTACGCCTCGACCGATACGCCGGAGAAGATCGGCAAGGACACGCTGGTACGACTGGGCGGTTGATCTGGGTGATGAAATGGGGCGAGCCGCTCAATCGCGGCCGCGATAGCTGGCCAGCAGCACCGCGATTGCGTCCACGTCGCTGCTGACGCTGGGCGCGTCGTCCGCACGCTGGTAGTTGTTGAGCATGATCGCAAACGCCAGCCGCTCACCCGCCGCCGTGGTGACATAACCGGCCAGACTATGCACATAGGCCATGCTGCCGGTCTTCGCATGCACGTTGTTCTCGGCTGCGGTGCCGCGCATCTGGCCGATCAGGCTGCCGTCGACACCGGCGATCGGGAGCGCCCCACGCAGCATGTCTGCATACGGTTGCGCCGCCAGATAGACAAGCAGGCGCACCAGCGCATTCGGTGTGGCCAGGTCGCGGCGCGACAGCCCGGTGCCTTCGCTGACCAGGCTTGCCGAAGGCGGGATGCCGATCTGCGTCAACAACCGTTGCAGTGCCTCGATGCCGCGGCTCTCGCTGTTGCTGAAGCCGAACGTGCTGGAGGCCGGTTCATGCGTCCCCACGCTCAATAGCAGGTTCTGCAGGTACAGGTTCTGCGAGCGTTTCAGGCCACGCTGCAGGATGTCCTGCAGCGGCGGCGACAGCACTTCGCCGAGTGTGTCGGCGTGGGCGAGCAGCGCGGCATCGCCCTGCGGCCAATGCAGCGCCCGCAACTTGCCGGTGAGGTGGATGCCGTGCTGCTTCAGCGCCTGCCGCAGCTGCATGCCGGCCACCCGTGCCGGGTCAATCATCGCCAGTTTGAAGTGTTGCGCCGGCGCGTCGGCGGCAATGCTGCCGAACGCATGCAGGCTGTCTTCGCCCGGTGCGCGATAGAGGTTGATGTCGTTGGGCGTGCGCGCTGCACTGGTGACCAGCTGTCCGATCACGGCGGGCATGGCATCGGCCGGAGCAAGTTCCAGACGCGCGGAGTGTCCGGCTGCTGCACCCGGACTCACCGTGACGTTGACGATGTTCTCCTGCACGCTCAAGGCAGAGGATGGCACCCCGAACCAGCTCTGCAGATCGCCGGCCTCCCAGCCGGCGCCAAAAGCCGGCCCGGTGAAATAGCTGTCGTCGGCGATCAGGTCGCCGTGCACGAAGCGCAGGCCGCGCGCTGCCGCCTGGCTGGCCAGTTGATCGGCCCAGTCGGCGCTGCCGGCCGTACCGAGAGTCGGGTCACCCATGCCATACAGAGTCAGCGAGCCGTTCAGACGTCCATTCACGATGCGATTGCTGGCCAGCAGCCGGGTGGGAATGCGGTAATCCGGGCCCAGCGTGGACAGGCTCACCGCGGCAGTGAACAACTTTGCGGTGGACGCCGGTTGCAGCAGCCGATCGGCATGGCGCGCGTACAGCGTGCGGCCGTTGTCGAGCGAAACCACGGCAATACCCCAGCTGGCGGCGGCAAAACGCGGCTGATCGATCAACGCATCGATCTGTGCAGCCAGCGCGGCGCTACTGCTGGTGACGAATATCCTTGCGGGCGCCGCGACAGCGATTCCCATCGACGTGACGAGCAGGCAGAGCGCCATCGGCGAGAATACGGAAAAGTGGCGCAGGCAACGGCGTGTCGGTGAGTTCATGCCCCGCAGTATCGCCAATCACGCCGCAGCCTGCAGGCGTTTTACCGTGTTCTGGTAATCTTGCGCCCTCGTGTCGGCATCTGGCCGGCGGACTTGAACCTATTCGTGAGACTCACATGCAGATTGCCCAGAACTCCGTTGCCGCCTTCCATTACACGCTGACCGACGACGAGGGTCAGGTCATCGACAGTTCCGAAGGTCGCGAGCCGCTGACCTACCTGCACGGCAGCGGCCAGATCGTGCCGGGCCTGGAAAAGCAGATGGAAGGCCGCGCGGTCGGCGACAAATTTGTCGCCGACGTGACCGCTGAAGAGGGTTATGGCGTGCATCACGCCGAGCTGATGCAGGAAGTGCCGCGCGAGGCGTTCCAGGGTGTGGAGGATATCCAGCCCGGCATGCAGTTCCAGGGCCGCGGGCCGCAGGGCGAGATCAACGTCATCGTGACCAAGGTCGAGGACGACATGGTGTTCATCGACGGCAACCATCCGCTGGCCGGCAAGACCCTGCATTTCGCGATCGAAGTGACCGATCTGCGTGCCGCCACCGAAGAAGAGCTGGCGCACGGTCACGTGCACGGCGCGGGTGGCCACCACCACTGAGCATATCGTTGTGGCGCGATGCGCCCCGACATGACGAAGGCCCGGCGATGCTGCATCGTCGGGCCTTCGTTTTTGTAGCTGGCTCAATACCACTCGAGCAGCGAGATACCGAGGCCTGCGTAGGTGGCGTTGTGGTTGTAGTCGATCAGGCTTTCGCCGTAGCCCTTGAACACTTCCGCATAGCCGCGCAGGTTGCCGGCGAGCGGGAAGCTCCAGCTGAATTTGGCGGCGCCGTGCTGGCGGCTGCCGCCGCGGAACGAGTCGCGCAGCATCATGCCGAATTCCTGGCCGTGCCATTCGCGGATGATCTGGATCTCGCCGCGTCCCATGTAGTCGCTGATGTCGGGGTTGTCGTTGGTGCTGCGTGCTTCGGGTATGCGCCACCACGGCCGTATCATCACGGTCCAGCCCTCGCGCTCGAAACCGATGTTCGCGATGACCCGGTTCCAGCCGCGTGATTGCGGGTTGCCGCGCCCGTTGGACTGATGGTCTACACCGATGCCAAGCAAGCGGCCATCCCAGCCGAGCAGGTGATAGTTGGTATTGAATACCAGCATCGCCTCGGGTTCGTAATTGGTTTCGCGGAACGGTCGTGACTGCGCGGTGTTGTAGACCTGCCAGCGCGAGGACTGGGTGTAACCGACCCACACATCGCCGGCATCGCCGAATACGCCCTGCCAGACCTTGGTTTTCAGGCTGAGCTGGAATTTCGTCTCGACATTGTCCAGCTGCTCGCTCTGCGCCACCGTATTGTCGGGGTTCGGGCTGTGCGGTTGCTTGTTCTGATCGCTGGTGGCGAATACCGGCAGCACATACACCGGCTTGTAACCACGGATGTTGAAGGTGCCGAGCTTGCTCTCGGGCGACAGCTCCCAGCGGCTGTCGAGCAGCGACAGCGGTCGTGCCACCTCGGTGTTGGCTTCCACTGCGGCGGTCGTGTCCTTGCGGTCGCGGCTGAAGATGTTCGGGGTGGCGGTTGCTGTGTCCACCCGTTTCTGCGCGACCGGCAGATTCACCCGCCCGGTCGAATGGTCGTAGCAGGCCAGTCGCTGGGCATCGCTTTCGATCGCGGTGCAGGCGCGGATATCAGTGGGGTCCGGATTCTGCGCATGGCTCGGCGGGGTGAACAGGCCGACGGCCAGTGCCAGCGGCAGGACAACGGAATGAGGTTTCATCAAGAGCAAGGTTCCCGAGCGGACGATCAAGGCGGAAGTCTAGGCCATGCGCCCCGATCGGATTGAGAGGGCATTGTCGAAACCGGCAAACGGGAGCCGGCCATGATGCCGATCATGGCCGGCTCCGACGCAGCGGACCGTCAGAGTTGCTTGGTCCAGTTGGTGTATTCGGTCTTGCTGATACGGCCGTTTCGGTTGGTGTCGGCGTTGATGAAGTCGTTGGCCAGCGGCGGGTAGGCGCTGGCTTGCTCGGGCGAAATCGACTTGCCACCGCCGGACAGCTGCTCGAACGTGGGTGCGGGACCAATCGTCGGAGCTGGTGCCGGGCTGCTTTGCACGACGACATCACCCTTTGGTGACGGGAACGCCGCTGCCTCGCCGTTAGGTGGCGCAGGGGGCGTCGGCACGCTGGCAGGCATCGTTTCCGCAGGCGGCGTCGGTGTGGTGCCCGGTACCGTGGACATTGGCGGCACCCGGCGCACGGGCGTCGGCGCCGAGGGCATCGGGGCGGTTGCCGGAGCGGCGGGGACATCCGGCATGGTCGATTGTGGCGGGGGTGGTGGCGCATCCTGCGCGATCAGCGTGCCGGCGAACAGGAAAGCGCCGGCGGCTATAGTGGACAGCAGTGGCTTGCGAAATTTCATGGTCGAGACTCCATGCCAGAATACGTGCGCGAGATTGTGCGGATGTCCGCAATCCATCGGGCGGGACCTTCATTGCCGGTTGCCCAACTCGAGGTCACGCTAACAGGGGGTTTGTAAATGCGGGCTCAATATCATCGTCATGACGCCGTGAAGCTGCCGTGTCGTTGCACGCGGCTTCAGGTATTCGCTGCATGCTGAGCCTGGCGCAGGCGCGTCTGTTGCAGTTGTCGGCGCAGGGGCTGCTGCAACCGTTGCGGCGGCGAGCACGGCGCAGTGATGTGGTGGCGATGATCGAACGCATGCGCCTGCTGCAGATCGACACTATCCATGTGGTGGCTCGCAGTCCCTATCTGGTGTTGCACGCCCGGCTTGGCGATTACCCGATGGCCTGGCTGGACGAGGCACTGGCACAGGGTCAGCTGGCCGAGTGCTGGGCACACGAGGCGTGCTTCATCAGCGCCGCCGATGTGGCGTGGCATCGCGGCGGACACGATCAGCGTGCGCATCATTGGGCGCATCGCCATGCAGCACGCATGCATCGTGAGCAACGCGCCGACATGGACGCGCTGCTGGCTGGCATCCGTGAATCCGGCCCGGTGCGCGCGGCAGACTTTGCGCGCAAGGGCGATGCGGCCAAGCCGGGTTGGTGGGAATGGAAGCCGGAGAAGCGCTGGCTGGAAGCCTGGTTTGCGCTGGGTGAGCTGATGGTGGCGCGGCGCGAGAATTTTCAGCGCGTGTATGACCTCGCCGAACATGTACTGGCCCGGCTCGATCCGCCGTTCGATCACGCGGCCGAAGCATTCTCGGCGGCGGAATTGCGGCGACGTTTCATCATCGACAGCGTGCGCGCGCTGGGCGTGACGCCGGCGAACTGGATCGCCGACTACTTCCGCCTGAAGCCGAAGGTCACCGATCACGAGCTGGCGCCGCTGCTGGCCAGCGGTGAGTTGCTGGCAGTGCCGGTGCAGGGCTGGGCGACACCGGGCTATGTGCATCGCGATCATGCCGACGCGCTGGGCAAGGCGTTGCGTGGCCGCTTGCGTGCCACGCACACGGCCTTGCTGTCGCCGTTCGATCCGTTGGTGTGGGATCGTGCACGTGCGCTGGCGATGTTCGATTTCGAGTACACCATCGAGTGCTACACACCGGCGGCGAAGCGTCGCTACGGCTACTTCGTGTTGCCGATCCTGCATCGTGGCCAATTGGTCGGCCGACTCGATGCGAAGGCGCATCGCGGTGACGGCGTGTTCGAGATCAAGGCCCTGTTTCTGGAGCCCGGCGTGATGCCGACACCCACGCTGATAGAGGCTGTGGCCAAAGCGATCGTCGACACGGCCCGTTGGCATGGCACACCGGAAATCCGGCTGGGTCGCACCCAGCCGGCGGTACTGGCGAAGCCGTTGCGCGCTTCCTTGAGTGCCGGTCAGTGAGCGTCAACGGCAATCACTGACCGGAGCGTACCCCCGGATCAGGGCGTACTGGTAGCCGTTGCCGGAGCCCCCGCGCACGACTTGCCATGCAGGGCCTGGCGCAACTGGGTGGCCAGCGAATTGCAGCGTGTTGCCAGTTGCGGACGGATATCGGGATTCTCCGAATCGCGCAGCAGGCTGGTGCGCATCGCCTCATAACGCGACTGCAATTGATTCGGCGCATAAATCGCCGCTGCGCGATGGCAGGCCAGATAGCTGGACAGATAATCGTCGCAGGCTGGAATGCCGGTGCGGTCAGGCAGGTCGACATCCGTGGCGGTGATATGGCCGTTGGCCACGGTGGGGCGTTGCTGACGGGTCTTGCTGGCGCTGGTGGCGGGCGCGCTCGATGTGGTTGTTGTCGATGATGTCGCAGCGGTCGAAGTGGTCGTCGTCCGGGTGGCCTTGTGCTCGGCACAGCCAGTCAACAACAGGCCACCGATCATGGCGGCCAGGGTCAGACGGGTCAGGGTAGGCATTATCGGCACTCCTCAAGCTTGGCGACCTTGCCGACGACCAGAACGGTACGCCGGCAGTGGATCAGGGGATTTATCCACACTAGACAAGGTTCGAGGTAAAGGAAATCTGAAATTGCCGCCCGATCGACAAAAATCAGGCGAATCGAACTGATTTCGTGCCGGGTTTCGCCATCTCGCATCCGTCCCATTCAGCCGTTATGATCCGGCCACTGAGTTTGCCGGGGTCAGCAGAGTTTGTGACCCGATGCAGCCGATCCGCGATCTGCCTCATCGTTCACCCCAGGGTTGTTTCCTTGCACACCAGTAAGCCGGCCTGCCGCATGGTGCAGGTTGAGTCTATAAATCCAGTGGAGTGATCAACATGTCTGATCGTCAGATCGGTACCGTCAAGTGGTTCAACGACGCCAAGGGCTTCGGTTTCATTGCCCGCGACAATGGTCCGGACGTTTTTGTGCATTTCCGCGCCATTACCGGCGGCGGTTTCAAGAGCCTGCAGGAAGGCCAGCAGGTTTCCTTCAAGGTGGTGCAGGGCCAGAAAGGCTTGCAGGCCGACGAAGTGACCCCGGCCTGATCGCCATGTTTTGCAAGGAAAACCGGGCAGCGATGCCCGGTTTTTTGTTACCTGGATAATGGTCATGACAATCTGCTTGACAAATCACTCGCATGCATGAAATCCGTTATGCTTGGGCCACTGTGTCTGCTTGGCTACGTGCGTGCCCCGCTTGGGTTTCCTGAATCCGCCCGTTGCACCCGACCCTGCATGCTCAGTAAACCGTCGGCCCGTTGGGGCCGGTTTGTCTCAGCGTCTGGTAATGGATCGGAGTGAGTCATGTCGGATCGTGAAGTAGGAACAGTCAAGTGGTTCAACGACGCCAAGGGTTTCGGCTTTATCAGCCGGGAGAATGGCCCTGACGTGTTTGTGCATTTCCGCGCCATAACGGGTTCGGGTTTCAAAAGCCTGCAGGAAGGGCAGAAGGTGAGCTTCAAGGTCGTCGATGGCCAGAAGGGCTTGCAGGCTGAAGACGTCACGCCCGTTTGATGGCATTGGCGGAATCTGTTTTTTTTGAAGAGGTCGGTCTATGCCGGCCTCTTTTTTTGTAGTGGCTGCGCCAATTCGTTAGCCTGCGGGGATGTCCGAACCTTCTGCTGAAAGTGTCGTGGCCGCCGCGATCGAGCCGGAAGTGATTCCGGTGGCGGTCGCCGATGGCTCCCGTTTCGAATTGTTGTATGTCCAGCCTGCCGGCGGCTGGCGCCAACTGGTGTACTGGATCCCGGCGATGGGCATACCGGCCCGGCATTACCTGCCACTGGCCGGAGCACTGGCGGCGCACGGAGTGGCGGTGGTCGTGCATGAGTGGCGCGGTATCGGTTCCAGCAATCGGCGCGCCAGTCGCGGCTGTGACTGGGGTTATCGCCAACTGCTGCAGGAGGACTTGCCTGCCGGTATGGCCGAAGTCCATGAGCGCTGGCCGCAGGCGACCTGCTGGCTGGGCGGGCACAGCCTCGGCGGCCAGCTGGGTGCGTTGTATGCCAGCCTGCACCCACTCGAATTCGCCGGCCTGCTGCTGGTGGCCAGTGGGGCACCGTACTGGCGCCGGTTCCGGCATGGCTGGCTGATCGGCGCGGCGTATGCACTGGCGCCGTTGCTGGCTGGCCTGCTGGGTTATCTGCCCGGGCGCCGGCTCGGCTTCGGCGGCAACGAGGCGCGCGGCGTGATTGCCGACTGGGCACGCACGGGACGCTCCGGCCGCTATGCGGCGGTCGGCATGACGCAGAACTTCGAACGGCAACTGGCATCGCTGCAGTTGCCATCGCTGGCGTTGCGCCTGCGCGACGACTGGCTCGGGCCGCAGGCGTCGCTGGACTGGTTGTTGGGCAAGCTGGGTCCGGGTGAACACAGCGTGGAGGTGATTTCACCGCAGGAGCTGGGCGGTCCGGCCGATCATTTTGGCTGGATGAAAATGCCGGCACCGATCGCCGCCCGCATCGCCCGCTGGCTCGCCGCACAAGACGCCGCAGTCGCCACGCATGCCGACACGGCCGCTTGATTCCATGGCAGTGCGCCTGCATCTCGGTGGGCTGCCTCCCACTGGAATTCCCGATGAATCTGTTTGACACGTTCACCCAACGCAGCCTCACCTTGCGCAACCGCCTGGTGATATCGCCGATGTGCCAGTACTCGGCCACCGATGGCCTGCCGAATGACTGGCATATGGTGCACCTGGGCAGCCGCGCGGTGGGCGGTGCAGCGGTGGTGATCGCCGAGGCCACCGCGGTCTCGGCGCAGGGTCGCATCTCGCCGCAGGACACCGGTCTGTGGAACCAGGCCCAGCAGGATGCGTGGCAGCCGATCGTCCGTTTCATCAAGTCGGAGGGTGCGATCGCCGGCGTTCAACTGGCGCACGCCGGACGCAAAGCCAGCACGTTGCGTCCGTGGGAAGGGCATGGCCCGGTGCCGGCCGGGCAGGGCGACTGGCTGACCGTGGCACCGTCGGCGTTGCCGTTCGACAAGGGTTGGAATGTGCCGCAGGCACTGGACGAAGCCGGTATCCGCGCCGTGATCGCGGATTTCCGCGCGGCCGCACAACGGGCCCTGGCAGCCGGCTTCCAGTTGATCGAGCTGCATGCGGCGCACGGCTATCTGCTGCATCAGTTCCTGTCGCCGCTGAGCAACCAGCGCAACGACAACTACGGCGGCAGTTTCGACAACCGCAGCCGCATCGTGCGCGAGGTGATCACCGCCGTGCGCGAGGTATGGCCATCCGAGTTGCCGCTGTGGCTGCGCATCTCGGCCACCGACTGGGCTGAGGAGGGCGGCTGGGATATCGAGCAGAGCGTGCAGCTGGCGCA
>DAHUXL010000224.1 GCA_027307195.1 Rhodanobacter sp.
CGGCTGAGCTGTGGTCACGCTTGTGTCAACCAACCACACGACGCATTTGGTTGACACTCTCCGGGGCGACTCCCACACTTTCACGATTCATGTAGGGAGTTGCTGTTTCATGGTTGACACCACCATCCGCCACGACTGGACCCGCTCCGAAGTGGCCGCGCTGTTCGCGCTGCCGTTCAACGAGCTGCTGCATCGCGCGCACTCGGTCCATCGCGAACATCACGATCCGAATGCGGTGCAGGTATCCACCCTGCTGTCGATCAAGACTGGTGGCTGCCCGGCAGACTGTGCGTATTGCCCGCAGGCCGCACGCTATGACACCGGCGTGCAGGCGCAGAAACTGATGAGCGTGGAAGCCGTACTCGAACGTGCGCAGGCTGCGAAAGATGCGGGCGCCAGCCGCTTCTGCATGGGCGCGGCTTGGCGCGGCCCGAAGGATCGCGATGTGGTGAAGGTGGCCGAGATCGTCCGCGCGGTGAAAGGCCTGGGCCTGGAAACCTGCGCCACGCTGGGCATGCTGAGCGGATCGCAAGCCGACACCTTGAAGGCGGCGGGCCTCGACTACTACAACCATAACCTCGACACCGCGCCGGAGTTCTACAGCGAAGTGATACACACCCGTCAGTACCAGGATCGCCTCGACACGCTGGAGCATGTGCGCCACGCCGGCATGAAGACCTGCTGCGGCGGCATCGTCGGCATGGGCGAATCGCGCGACCAGCGCGCCGGCCTGCTGCAGACCCTGGCCACGCTGCCCGAGCATCCGCAGTCGGTGCCGATCAACCAGCTGGTGCAGGTCGAAGGCACGCCGCTTAACGGCACTGCGGCGCTGGATCCGTTCGAGTTCGTGCGCACGAGCGCGGTGGCTCGACTGTTGATGCCGGCCTCGATGGTGCGGCTGTCGGCCGGTCGCCAGCAGATGGACGACGCGGTGCAGGCGCTGTGCTTCTTCGCCGGCGCCAACTCGATCTTCTACGGCGAGAAACTGCTGACCACCGGCAATCCGGACGTGGAACACGACCGCGCACTGTTCCGCCGGCTCGACCTGCATCCGCTGCAGGTGATCGAGGAAGCCGGCACCGTGCACGCGGACATCCTGGAAAACGATCATCCCGACTTGAATCAGGCTGGTTGCGGACAAGGCTGTTGCTGCAGCGTTGCGGCCTGACCTGCTCGAACGGCTGGCCGTCCAGACGGCCGAACGCGAGCACGAGCAACTTCTGCGTCGACTGCGTACGATCGATCATGTCGCCGGCCCCTGGCTGGAAACCGGCAGCCAGCGCCTGCTGTCGTTCTGCAGCAACGACTATCTGGGCCTGGCGCAGCATCCGCAGCTGATCGCCGCGCTCACACGCGCAGCCCGGCACGCCGGTGTGGGCAGCACATCGGCACACCTGATCTGCGGCCACCGCACCGAACATGCGGAGCTGGAAGAGGCGCTGGCCGTATGGACTGGTCGCGAACGCGCGCTGCTCTTTTCCACCGGCTACATGGCGAACCTCGGCGTATTGCAGGCGTTGCTTACGCGTGGCGATGTCTGCGTGCAGGACAAGCTCAACCATGCCTGCCTGCTGGATGGCGCGAAGCTCAGCGGTGCCGAACTGAAGCGCTATCCGCATGCCGACGTGGCCGCTGCCGCGCGGCAACTGGCCGCCAGCCCCGATGCCGCTGCGCTGCTGGCGACCGATGGCGTGTTCAGCATGGACGGCGATATCGCGCCGCTGCGCGAGCTGGCGGCCTTGTGCGCGAACGAACGCGTCACCTTGATGGTCGACGATGCGCATGGCCTCGGCGTACTCGGCCAGCACGGCGCCGGCAGCATCAGCGCCGCAAATCTCGGACAACATGAAGTCCCGCTACTGATGGCCACGCTGGGCAAGGCGCTCGGTTGCGCCGGCGCCTTTGTGGCCGGTCCGGCTGCCTTGATCGAAGGCCTGATCCAGTTCGCGCGGCCGTACATCTACACCACCGCGATGCCACCGGCGCTGGCCGCCGCCGCACTCGAAGCGGTGCAGCTGGCGCAGGCCGAGCAATGGCGGCGAGACAAGCTCGCCGCGCTGATCGAACGCTTTCGCCGCGGCGCAAGCGAACTCGCCCTGCCGCTGGCGAGCTCGACCAGCGCGATCCAGCCGCTGCTGCTGGGCAGCGCCGAGGCCGCACTGGTCGCGGCGCAGACACTTGAACGGCAGGGTTTGCTGGTCAGCGCGATCCGCCCGCCCACGGTGCCCGCTGGTCAGGCGCGCCTGCGCATCACCTTGTCAGCGGGCCATGAGGAGGCGCATGTCGACCGCCTGCTGGCCGCACTGGAAACCCTGCGCCTGCCGCCCTCATCCGCCTGAAGCCAGGCCTCCAACCACCGCCGCGTATAATTGCCCGCTTGCTTTGCCGATAACCCCGCATGTCGATCGTCAACATCTCCGCCTATAAATTCATCAGCCTGGACGACTTGCCCACGCTGCGCGAACGGCTGCTCGCCTGCTGCGAAGCACTGGCACTGAAAGGCACGATCCTGCTGGCGCCGGAAGGCATCAACCTGTTCCTCGCCGGCAGTCGTGCGTCGATCGATGGCTTCATTGCCAGCCTGCATGAAGATCCGCGATTCGCCGATATCGAACCGAAGGAGTCGTTGTCCGATGAGGTGCCGTTCGGCCGCATGCGCGTGCGTTTGAAGCAGGAAATCATCACCATGCGGCTGCCGACAGTCCGCCCCGCAGGTGGTCGCGCGCCGGCGGTGGATGCGCCCACGCTGCAACGCTGGCTGGACCAGGGTCATGACGACGACGGCCGCGAAGTCGTGCTGCTGGACACCCGCAACGACTACGAAGTCGATGTCGGCAAGTTCCCGCAGGCGGTGGATTACCGCATCGCCAGCTTCACCGAATTTCCCGCGGCGATCGCCGCCGATCGCGCGCGCTACGAAGGCAAGACCATCGTGTCGTACTGCACCGGCGGCATCCGCTGCGAGAAGGCCGCGCTGCACATGCAGGACCTCGGCATGCCGCACGTCTACCAGCTCGAAGGCGGCATCCTTAAATATCTGGAACAGACCGACGGCGCGCACTGGCGCGGCGACTGCTTCGTGTTCGACGGACGCGTGGCGGTGGACAGCGCACTGACCCCGGCCGGCATCCCGATGCCTGCACCGCGCGCCAGGGACAAGGACCCCGACGCATGAGCCTGTACATGGAAACGCATGGCCACGGCCCGGTGCCGATGGTGCTGCTGCATGGCTGGGCGATGCACGGCGGCGTGCTGGCGCCACTGGTCGAGGCACTGGAAGCACACTGCACGATGTACGTGGTCGACCTGCCCGGCCACGGTTACTCGCGCGATTGCGGACTGCCGCTGGACCCACGCGCCTGCGCCGCGGCAATCGCCAGGATCACGCCGCCGGCGATCTGGCTCGGCTGGTCGCTGGGCGGGATCATTGCGTTGACCGCCGCGCTGGAGATGCCGCAGCAGGCCCGCGGTCTGGCCATGCTGTGCGCCACGCCGAAGTTCGTGCGCGATGCCGACTGGTCGTTCGGCGCCGACGCCAAGCTGGTGCACCAGCTCGCCACCGATCTGGAAACCGATTACCACGCCACCATCGAGCGTTTCCTCGCGCTGGAAGC